>NZ_JAVIWQ010000002.1:1207265-1509081 GCF_034313965.1 Herbaspirillum sp. RTI4 | reverse complement strand
GCACTGAAAGCGGAAATCGATACCTGGCGCTGGGCCGGTGTGCCGTTTTATCTGCGCACAGGTAAGCGCATGGCGGACTCTCTAGCCGAAATCGTGGTGCGTTTCAAATCGGTGCCGCATTCGATTTTCGCGCAAAATAACAGCCACTCTGCGCCTAACTGCGTGGTGATTCGCTTGCAACCGGACGAAGGCCTGCACATGAATCTGATGGCCAAAATGCCGGGCGATGGCATGCGTCTCAAACCGGTCGAACTGGAACTGGACTTCCGCGAAAAATTCAAGGCGGCGCGCATGGATGCCTACGAGCGACTGTTACTCGATGTGCTGCGCGGACAACTGACGCTCTTCATGCGCAGCGATGAACTGGAAGCCGCGTGGGAGTGGATAGAGCCGGTGCTTGATCATTGGGACCATCAAGACAGCGATCCCTTCCCCTATAACGCCGGCACCTGGGGCCCTGCCGCCGCCAACGCCCTGATCGGACGCGACGGTTTGCAATGGCGCGAAGAAGCGCTGCCGGAGCTGTAATGTTGATCGATTCGCTCCGCGCCAATCTCGGTTCGCTCTCGAAATCCGAGAAAAAAGTGGCCGTTACCATCCTTGCCAATCCGCAACTCACCTTATCGGAAAATATTGCGACGCTGGCCCGCAACTCGCAGGTCTCTGAACCGACTGTCATTCGTTTCTGCCGCGCACTGGGTTACGAAGGCTGGCAGGATTTCAAGATGAAACTGGCGCAAAGTCTGGCGCTGGCCATGACCGGTGCCGACCAGTCGCCCGATCAGGATGATCTGGCGGAGGAATTGATCGGGAAGATTTGCGGCCGCTCCATCAATACGCTGCTTGAACTGCGCAATCATTTGAAACCGGAAGCAATCCAGAAAGCGCTGGAAGTGCTGACCCTGGCTAAGAAGATCGAGTTTTATGGACAAGGCACGTCTGGCATCGTCGCCATTGATGCGCAACATAAATTTTTCCGTTCCGGCGTGCCGACGGTGGCCTATTCCGATCCGCATATCCACAGTATTGCGGCCACGTTGCTGCAACCGGGAGATGCTGTTGTCGCCATTTCTCAGCGCGGCGGCAATGCGGCGCTGTTGCGCAGTGTGCAACTGGCGCGCAAGAGCGGCGCGGATATCATCGTGCTGGGTCCCAGCGGCACACCGCTGGCCGAATTGGCGACGGTGCTGGTGCCTATCGATCTCAGTTTTAATATTGACCCCTATACGCCGATTTCGGCTCGTCTGGCGCACCTGGTTGTGATCGATATTCTGGCGGTCGGACTGGCACTCAAGCGTGGACCTGAATTCCGCAAGAAAATGCAAAAAGCACAAAAAGCGCTGCAAAAATTCGATATGCAGTTCGATTCTTTCTTTCGCTAAAAATTTTTCCCGGACAGACATTTTCCCCTGTCGCTTTGGCTATCCCCTTCCACCACTGTCGAGGTTTTCCTATGAACCAGCTGGATCAATTAAAGCAATACACCACCATCGTCGCCGACACCGGCGATTTCCAGACGATGAAGGCATTTACTCCGCGCGATGCGACTACCAATCCTTCGCTGATCCTGAAGGCGGTGCAAAAAGACGAATACAAGCCCCTGCTGGAACAAGCCGTGCGCGATCATCGCCAGTCGACGACTGCTGATATTACCGACCGCATCCTGGTCGCGTTCGGGCTGGAAATCCTCAAGCTGGTGCCGGGACGGGTCTCTACTGAAACGGATGCCCGACTGTCATTCGACACCGCAGGTACGATCGCCAAGGGTCGCACCTTGATTGCACTGTATGAAGCGGCCGGCGTTGCGCGCGAGCGTATTTTGATCAAAATCGCCGCCACTTGGGAAGGCATATGCGCAGCGGAGGTGCTGCAACAGGAAGGGATACGCTGCAACATGACTCTGCTGTTTTCGCTGCCCCAGGCGATTGCCTGCGCGCAAGCCAGGGTGCAACTGATCTCGCCATTTGTCGGTCGCATCTACGACTGGCATAAAAAATCCAGCGGCCTGGACTATACCGGCCCGGACGATCCTGGCGTGCAATCAGTCAAAGCTATCTACAACTATTACCGCAAGTTCGGGCATTCCACTGAAGTGATGGGCGCGAGTTTCCGCAATACTTCGCAAATCCTTGAACTGGCGGGCTGTGACCTGCTGACCATCAGCCCTGATTTGTTACAAAAGCTCGCGCAAAGCGATGCAACGGTAGAACGCAAACTCAGCCAGGAGCATGCGCAAGCAGCCGACATCCAACAAATCACGCTGGACGAAAAACAGTTTCGCTTTCAGCTGAACACCGATGCAATGGCAACTGAAAAACTGGCGGAGGGCATACGCCTGTTTTGTGCTGATTCAGTTAAATTGGAACAGTTGATTGATGCTGCCCGCTAGGCGATAGTCGATAGTCGATAGTCCCCAGGGATTGGGTGCGGCACACCGCACCTGATCCAGCTTCAGACTCACTGCATGCAGAACAACTCGCAGACTCAAAATAAAAAAAGTCAGCGCGTTCTTAGATCCAATGCAAAGCCCTTTCGCACCAGCCTTCATTTTATGGACCGGCAGTTGACTGTTCGCCATCGCATATCAACTCAAGATTCAACGCATCAGCGACCTGCCGGAAAGCCATGTTCGCCAAAACCTGCCGTTCTTTGCGATCTGGTTTCACAGACGTCCCCCCGATCTGAAAAATAATGCCATTCGCGAGCCATAATTCCCTTTCACCGAGAGGCATTATCGCGACGCTTGTGCGCATCAATCACCGTGATCGCTAGATAACGCATCCATCCGAAAACATTATCGGACGACCGCATTCCCAGCATTTCTCCATCACCCCATCAATGATTGACATTCACAATCAAAACCTGCCCTCTTTACTGACTAAGTACATGAGCCAATCACATCAATTTGGCGACAATGCTTATTCATTAATAATGATCCAATGCAATTATTTTTATAAATTAAATTAAATTAAAACTATAAAAATAAATAGATAAATAAATGTGGCGTGCATCATAAAAATGCAATTTCACAGTCTGAGAAATTATGTATTTATTTGGTACAAGAACGACATTGTGAATAACACTTTTAATTACACATATATATACGTTGTTTTAACTACTTAATGGAATGTAAAATTCCATCCGCATCGCTGACAGGAAATACGCTGGATACGTTCGTCCGATGTATTGGAAAGAAAAAACGAACGCTCCCTGCAATTTCCTTAATAGTCCTTATTGACTACGGGCAAGAAAACGAATTTTTAGTGCAGTGGTGAAAGTAACAACGAGATGCTTTGGGAGCAGGAACATGCAGACAGACGAGACAGAGAAAATTCGTATATTGATGGCAGACGATCACCCCATTGTCATGCAAGGATTTTCTGCCTCCCTGGAAAAACATCACATCAGTATTGCTGCACAAGTTAAGACAGCGGAATCCGTCCTGCCCGAATACGAAAAATGTAATCCACAGGTTGTTATTCTCGATATCCGGTTTGGCGGGAAACTGACCGGCCTGGATGTGGCAAGAGAATTGCTCAGTCAATACCCGGATGCCAGGATTATTTTTCTATCGCAGTTCGATCAAAATTCACTGGTGAAAGAATGCTACAAAATCGGAGCAAAAGCGTTCATCACTAAAGATTGTGATGCAGTCGATCTGGCGAACGCAATAAAAGCAGCCGCCAAAGGTGCCTCTTACTTCCTCCCGGAGATTGCAGAGCGCCTGGCAACAATCGCGATCAAAGGAGACAAGGCGCCACAAACTCTGCTCGATGCGAGGGAAATCGATATTTTTACGCTGATGGCAGAAGGACTTACCAACGCCGAAATGGCAGACAGACTCAGTTTATCGCCAAGAACGATCAGCCATATCAGCCAAACAATCAAAGAGAAACTCGATATTTACCGATCAGCCGACATCACTAAACTCGCGGTCAGATATGGACTGGTTGAGCCATAGGCCAATAAAAATAATGCTTCCAGAAAAAATGAGCGCACAAGCCACTCCCGACCGACAAGCCGATCCGACAACATGACCACTATTTTTTTTCTCCTGCTCACATTTTTTGCCACGATATTCCATACCATGAAATGGCGATTTGTCAGTCGGACTCTCTTCGCCAGCATCTTCATTTTATTCATGGGGATCGGCTGTGGCATCGTGCCACAGTGGCTGCTCGAAGAGCTCCAATCTCCCATTGAAGAAATGCCACCCATCCGATGGGGCAGCGTGAGTAACATTATTCTGCTGGGTGGAGGCACGGAAAAATTATTGAGTACGGGCAAAGTTGAGGCAGGTACATTCGGATATGGACGCATCGCCAAAACTGCCGCACTTTATACGTCCTGCAAAAAAAGTGGGGGCGATTGCAGCATCTTTATTTCCGGGGGAGATCCACAGCATCACGGCATATCGGAAGCTGCTGTATATGGGAAATACCTGCAAAATCTGGGTATCAAACAAAGTGACCTGATACTCGACACCGAAAGCATGAACACTTGGCAAAACGCAAAAAACATTGCCAGAATGCTTCCCCGCGACGATTGGAACAATCTCTGGCTGGTGACTTCCGGCCTTCACTTGCGACGCAGTCTTCTGTATTTTTCTCATTACGGAAAAACACCTATTCCGGTACGCGCCGACTATATATCGGCAATCATGTCGTGGGTACCCATTTCCTATAATTTCCTGGTAACCGATCTGGCACTTCATGAATACGCAGGGATTGGACGGTATTGGCTTTATCACCAGCTTGGACTGAATAACAATTCCGCGAATCCAGGTGACATTTAAAAAAATACTCACTTTCGCCATAGATTGGCGAATTTCCTTTAATAAATAAAATAACATCAGATCGCCAGTTACTTGATAGCAACCAAGCGGAGTTGCATCACTTCATCACCTCATACTCAGGTAAAAAAATTGATTCACTGGTTCAGTTCTACCAACAGTCCCGGAGATCGCATCTATAACAACTTGCTGTAGTTTTTCTGGCTGTGAAATTGTTCCTCGAGTCCCATGCCTCCCCATTCTTGTTCAATAAAAATTAATTTAATCTTTTATCTGATCGTAGTTGTAGCAACCACCTGCTACACCTTAGGCATGGTGAATTGTCTTGCCTCAGACTTGAAAAATCATGACGTCTACATCGTGGCAACAGACGATAATGACTTCACCAAAAATATAATAAAAAAAATACAGTTTTATTTTCCATCTGCAAAAACAATCGATAGTACCAACCTCCCACCAACGGAAAAACTGAAACCAATTTATCTGGCCATAGGCCCTTTCGCGCTAAAATTTTTGTATGAAAAAAATGTAAGCGCGCCTATCTTTTCCATTTACATTACTAGCGATAATTTTAGAAGAATTATCCATAATGAAAATGAAAAAAATATATCGTCTATTACCGCCATCTACGCTGATCCAGCACCAGAAAATCAATTCAAACTGATTTCAATTCTCCATAAAAAAATACTGAGCGCTGCCGTTCTGATCAGCGATGAAACAGAATATTTACGTCCGGCGCTGATTCAGGCTGCGGAAAAGAATTCTCTATCTCTTATTTTGGAAAATATTTCCGGAAGAAATAATATTAACTATGCACTTAATAACATAAAATATATCCCTTTTTTATTAGCCATTCCCGATGAGAATATTTACAGCCCGGAATCAATAAAAAACATACTGATAACAACTTACAGACATAATCAGCCAATGATTGGCTACTCCAGTGCGCTAGTAAAAGCGGGGGCCCTGGCCTCCATACATTCAGACATTTCCGAAATCATTACGCAAATGGATGAGCAATTGACTGAGTACGATAAGACAGGAAAATGGCCAGCACCCCAATTCCCCAAATATTTTCATGTTGTCGTTAATGAGGACGTCGCCAGATCGTTCAACATCACCATCGAAAACGATGTCAGAAAATTTAGCTATCCGCCCCCTTCTGACGAGTCGTAAACATGCTGACCTGGAAAAAGTGGGACATTAAATATCGCCTTATTTTTATGGCGGTGATCCCCGTCATACTGATGTTTTTCTCTGAAATTTTCTATTCCTGTTACTCACGCGATGCAGAAGTACAAAGAGAGCTGAAAGAACGCGGAGATTTCCTGGTACACACCCTGGCTGAAAGTAGTCTCTACGGGGTCATTTCCGGAAACACCGGATATATGGAGCGTACTGCCCGGGAGTTTTTGCATTTGGATAAAAGCATACACAGAATCATCATATTGGATAAAACAAGAAAAGTTCTGGTTGATACAGAGGAAAAGAACGCACCCGAAAAAAATATAATTATTTTTGAAAAAGCTATTCAGCAGGAACGCATACCCATTGATTACTACGATTATTCTGATAATAAAAAACAGCCTAGTTCAGCACATCCTGCACTTGAGTCAGGCATCGACGTCATCGGCTACATCCTGATTGAAATGTCACCGTCGGTCGCCATTCGCAAGGAATATCAACGCATCATTCTCGGCTCGGTTATTTCTGCAGTGGTCTTATTCCTCAGCGTGGCACTGGGATTGATGATGGCACTGACCTTTACCAAACCACTGGCACAGGCAATTGGGAATTTGCGTCAGATCCGGGCAGGTAACTATGGCGTCAAGCTGGACGTCACTACGGGCGGGGAGATTGGCGAACTACAGGCCTCGATCAGACAAATGGTCGACAGCCTGCAACAGGCGAAAATCAATCTGGAAGCCAAAGTATCCGCACGCACGCAAGACCTCGAGATTGCCAAAAAAGAGTCCGAAAAATCCAATGAAGAAAAAAAGAAATTAATTAAAAAACTGAACTCCGTTGTGGAAGAAGAAAGAAAAAGCATCGCTATCGAATTGCACGACCATATCAACGCCTCTCTCATAGTCGTACGGCTAGAGTCACAATACATCCTCAGTCTGGCCGAACAAGCCGGCGCAGCAAAGCAAGCAATCCAGGAAAAAGCCCACGCCATCATTCGCTTAACCGCCGATTTATATGTCATGGGTCGCAACATCGTCAGACGCCTGCGTCCGGAAATTATCGACACACTGGGATTGCAGGCGGCGGTTGAAGAGATGGTGCAAAACTATGATGCCCTCCATCCGGAATGCCATTTCAGCTTGACATCCGAGGGAGATTTTTCAGCTTGTGCAGGCGATATATTAATCACCATCTACCGACTGATTCAGGAGGGCTTATCCAATATCGTGAAGCACGCCGGCGCCACCCTCTGCCTCATCCATATTGAATGCTTGCCTGAGGTCAGCAAAGTACGTATCCATATCGGCGATAACGGACAAGGTTTCAACCCCGATCAGACCGGCTCAGGCATCGGCCTGATCGGCATGAAAGAGCGCGTACATGGCGCAGGGGGGCAATTACATATCGAAAGCGATAAAAAGCACGGCACCAGAATCATCATCGATTTACCCAAATCGCATCGAGAAGTCCCACTAACGTCAACAATCGACCGTCAATGCTCCTAGTAGCTGTTGACCTTCCATTGCAAGCACCAATGCGCAGCAGACCTTGACTACCTCGCGCAGCGATGCGTCGTCGCGTAGGTTCCCCCAAGGAGTCGCAACAACCCCAGGCGACGATGGCAACTTAAATGAAACTCAAATTCAATCGACCTCAGTAATGGGATCGCCCTCTACACTGGTAGACTAGTCACCATTCCACTCGATCCGGCGCAGAGCAATCTCCCGCCATCGCACCAACACCTCCAGTGCGCCATCGTGCCTATGCACGACACGCCTGCAACAATCTAGTCGATCATGCCCCCGAACAATATCAAGCCTATCAAATCATCCGCAGAAAAACCGACGCGCGCCATTGCAGCACCAGCTGGTCACACGCCGATGATGCAGCAATATCTCGGCATCAAAGCCGATCATCCTGACACACTCGTGTTTTACCGGATGGGAGATTTTTACGAACTTTTTTTCGAGGATGCCGAACAGGCATCGCGGCAATTAGGCATCACCCTGACGCAACGCGGCACTTCCAACGGCACGCCGATCAAGATGGCCGGCGTGCCATTCCACTCGCTGGAAACTTACCTGGCGAAACTCATCAAGCTGGGTGAATCGGTCGCCATCTGCGAACAGATCGGCGATCCTGCCACCAGCAAAGGGCCGGTAGAACGCAAAGTAGTCCGCGTCATTACACCGGGTACGCTGACCGATACCGATCTGTTACCGGAAAAATCGGAACGCCCGCTGCTGGCCCTCCATGCAGTCAGCCATCGTAAAAACGTGACGGTCGGTCTGGCGTGGTTATCGATGGCCAGCGGCGCACTGAAGCTGATGGAGTTTACGGTCGACGCTGCCGACCTCGATACGCGCCTGAAACAGGAACTCGAAAGAATCGCTCCTGCTGAAATATTGCAAAGCGAAACGCGCGACCGCATACCGCTGACAACGCCCTCCCCCACTGCGTTACCTGACTGGCACTTCGATCTTGCCCACGGCAAAAAAACCTTGCTGGAGCAATTGTCGGTAGCAACATTAAGCGGTTTCGGTGCCGACGGCCTGAGCGCCGCATTAGGTGCCGCCGGAGCACTACTACGTTATGCCCAAGCGACGCAGGGCAAGGGATTGCAGCATGTCAGGATGCTGACAGTCGAATCAGAAAATGAATTCATCGGCCTCGACGCTTCCACCCGCCGCAATCTTGAGTTAACAGAAACGCTGCGCGCACAGGATTCGTCCACCAACGCGCCGACCCTGTTTTCGCTGCTCGACCATTGCCGCACGTCAATGGGCTCCCGACTATTGCGCCACTGGCTGCACCATGCGCGTCGTGACCAAAATATCGCACGGCAACGTC
The DNA here is from genome assembly GCF_034313965.1 of Herbaspirillum sp. RTI4. Lineage (NCBI taxonomy): Bacteria > Pseudomonadati > Pseudomonadota > Betaproteobacteria > Burkholderiales > Oxalobacteraceae > Herbaspirillum > Herbaspirillum sp. RTI4. The sequence continues at coordinate 1,500,251 of NZ_JAVIWQ010000002.1, read as the reverse complement.
ATGCCGCAATTGACGCGCTGTTACGCAATGATGTTTGCGCAGGACTGGCGATTACCTTAGCCGCCGTACCCGACATCGAACGCATCGCCACCCGCATCGCACTGCAATCGGCACGTCCGCGTGATTTGGCAGGATTGCGCGGCGGTTTGCAACAGCTCGGTTCCTTGCGAGAATATGTCGCGGTCGCCGCGCGCGATGCACACGATGCACACGATGCACACGATGATCGCGCGCCGCTGCTGGCAAGTCTGCAACAGATGCTGGCCACACCGACCGATTGTCTGGACCTGCTGGAACGGGCGGTGCAACTGGAACCGGCAGCACTGGCACGCGATGGCGGCGTGATTGCACGCGGCTATGACGCCGAGCTGGATGAATTGCGCGGCTTATCGGAAAACGCCGGGCAGTATCTCAGCGACCTCGAATTGCGCGAACGCGCACGTACCGGCATCGCCAACCTGCGCGTCGAATACAACAAGGTGCATGGCTTTTACATCGAAGTCACGCATGGTCAGACCGATAAAGTACCGGACGATTATCGACGCCGCCAGACGCTGAAAAATGCTGAGCGTTACATCACACCGGAACTCAAGGCCTTCGAAGACAAAGCCTTGTCCGCGCAAGACCGCGCTCTGTCACGCGAAAGACGCCTGTACGATTTGTTGCTACTGGAACTGGCTGCGCATATAGGAACGCTGCAAACCATTGCCGGCGCGCTGGCGCAGATCGATACGCTAACGGCACTGGCGGCCCATGCGGCGCGTCATAACTGGTGCGCGCCACAACTGGTCAGCGAGCCGAGCATTCTGATCGAGCAAGGCCGTCATCCGGTCGTTGAAAATCAGATAGAGCGTTTCATCGCCAACGATTGCGAACTGGACGCTGAACACAAACTACTGCTGATCACCGGCCCCAACATGGGCGGTAAATCGACGTTCATGCGGCAAGTGGCGCTCATTACCTTGCTGGCGTATATCGGCAGTTATGTCCCCGCTGCCCGCGCCGTCATCGGGCCAATCGACCGTATCTTTACGCGTATCGGTGCGGCCGACGATCTGGCCGGCGGCCGCTCGACCTTCATGGTGGAAATGACCGAATCGGCCGCCATCCTCAACAATGCCACCGAACATTCCCTGGTATTGATGGATGAAGTCGGGCGTGGCACCTCGACTTTCGACGGCCTGGCACTGGCGTGGGCAATCGCCCGTCATCTGCTCGACAATACGCGCAGCTTCACGCTGTTTGCCACCCATTATTTTGAACTCACGCAATTGCCGGAATCGACGCCCAGCGCGCGCAATGTGCACTTGTCGGCAGTCGAGCATAAGGACAGCATTGTCTTTTTGCATGCCGTGCAACCGGGACCGGCCTCGCAAAGCTACGGCTTGCAAGTAGCGCAGCTGGCCGGTGTGCCGCCTTCCGTGATCCGCGCCGCACGCAAGCATCTGACCATGCTTGAAACCCAATCGCTGCAAGCGACACCGCAATTCGATTTATTCGCAGCACACGCAGAAAATCCATCACCTGTTTTTGCAGAGGACAGCAAGACCCTCTCGCCGGCGCTGCAACAGGCATTGGAAGAGCTCGATCCTGACGCCCTCTCGCCGCGCCAGGCACTGGAGGCGCTGTATCACCTGAAACAGTTGAGCGAACGCGCGAGTATTGTATGAGACGCTGGCAGCATAGCCTCGCTGCTGGCCTGCTGGCAGCGATAACGGCAACCATCATGACGGCAGCACAGGCAGAGGCATTCCGCTTCGGCGTCATCGGCCATGCCTCCTCCGCCAAGGGAGAAATCGTGTTGCGCAACGCGATCGCAGCAAGCGATGCCGCCAATCTGGCTTTCGTCGTCGTCAATGGCATCAAGGCGCGTAGCGAAGACTGCAGCGATGCCCTGTACCAGCAGCGACTCGCTCTGCTGCAAGAAGCGCAGAACGGTTTAATTGTGTCGATTGCCGCAAGCGATTGGACCACTTGCAAAAACAGCGAAGGAAAACCGGCGGCGATTGAGCGTCTGAACCAGTTGCGCGAATTATTATTTGCCGATTCGTTTTCGCTGGGAGCAAGCAGGTTGCCGCTCATTCGGCAGTCGGCCACCCCGAAATTCCGGGCCTATGCGGAAAATGCCCGATGGGAAGTCGGTGGAGTCCTGTTTGCAACGATTCATTTGCCCTCCGACAATAACCATTACCTTTCCGCTGGTGGACGCAACAGCGAATTTGAAGATCGCCAAATCGCCAATCACGAGTGGCTGCAACGCTTGTTCGCGCTGGCCGCGCTCAAAAAACTGCACGGCATCGTGCTTTTTAGTGACGGCGATCCCTGGGAGACCCCGACGGCACACGAACTTCAGCGTGGGCAGCGCGACGGTTTCGCGAGCTTACGACAGAATTTGCTGAAATTTTCTGGAGAGTTTCACGGCCGGGTCATGCTCATACATGGGAAAACGGACAAGTCATTGCCACCTGCCGGTATCGTCTGGCGCCGGAATCTGGGCGAACTTGGTATCGGGCCTGGCTGGATCAGTGTGCAGGTTGACCCGACATCGCCAGGCTTGTTTTCGGTAGCCAAACCTGCCACTACTAATGCAAGACCTTAGTTGGCTGACACTAGCGCTCTTTAAAAAGAAAAACCCACCGCAAAGGTGGGTTAGGACAGCGGCAGTTTCGCCTGCGCCGGTCAGTACACTTGACCAGCAGTTCCTTGCTGATTAGTGCAGGGGATGGCTGCGGAATTCATCTCCCATAGCGTCATCATCATCGTGGTCATGACCATGGTGATGACCGTGCGCACCGTGGACATGCTCATGTGTGATTTCTTCCTCTGTTGCTGCGCGCACTTCGCTCACCGTCAGCTCGAAACGTAAAGCCATGCCGGCCAGCGGATGATTGCCATCAAGGACGACTTTATCGTCCGTAATGTCGGTGACGGTAAACAGCAGCGATTCCTCATCGGCGCCATCCGGTGTGCCTTCGAATTGCATGCCCACTTCCAGCGGTGTCGGCAAATGGCTGCGCTCTTCGATTTTCACCAGGGCGGCATCGTACTCGCCAAAGGCGTCGTCCGGTTCGACCTGGATCGTGTTTTTATATCCGACAGCCTTGCCGTCGAGTTCTTCTTCAATTTTGAGCAGCGTGTTTTCATATCCACCATGCAGATAGACCATCGGCTCGCTGCTTTCCTCGATCATGTTGCCCTGCGCATCGGATAATTTGTAATGCACAGTGACGACGGTGTTCTTGGCAATTTTCATGATCATTCCTTTCTTTGACGGAGGCCGGAATTATACCTTTTCCAGATTCACCACCCCGACTCGCAGCATAATGTTTCTCCGTTTTGCTATCTGCTCAACCAATCCGCCCTCGCCCCACTCGCCGCAGCACAGGAAATGCGGTCTAATAGCGGCATGAAAAAACATTCCCTCCTCGGGGCGATTACGCCCGCCGTATTCCTGCGCGATTACTGGCATAAAAAACCCCTACTGATTCGACAAGCCTTTCCTGCATTTGCCCCCATTCTGGATAGAGACGCCTTGTTTGCCATGGCGGCTGATGATGCGATCGAATCCAGACTGGTTACCCGTACCGCTCGCCAGTGGGACATGCAGAACGGTCCGTTGACCTCTTTACCTCCGATAACGCAAAAACGCTGGACCATGCTGCTCCAGGGCGTCAACCTGCATCTTCCGGCTGCAGATGCCTTATTGCGGCAATTCCGCTTCCTGCCCGATGCGCGGTTGGACGACTTGATGATCAGCTACGCGACTGACGGCGGCGGCGTTGGCCCGCATGTCGATTCTTACGATGTTTTTTTGCTCCAGGCTCAGGGACAACGTCGCTGGCGCATCAGCGCTCAAAAAGATCAAAGCTTCATAGAAGGCGCGCCGCTAAAAATACTGAAGAACTTCCAGCCTGAAGAGGAATACGTTCTCGAACCCGGCGACATGCTCTATTTGCCACCCGATTATGCGCATGAGGGAGTGGCCCTCGGCGAGTGCATGACGTATTCAATCGGTTTCCGGGCACCCACATTCCAGGAGCTGGGCGTGGCATTCCTGCAATTCATGGCCGACACCATCGATTTACCGGGTCGTTATGCCGATCCCGATCTGACACTGAGCAAACATCCGGCCGAGATTGGCAAGCCCATGCTGGAGCAAGTAACGGCCGAACTCAATAAATTGCAATTTACCGAAGAAGACATCACCATTTTTCTCGGACAGCATTTGTCGGAACCCAAAGCATCCGTTTTCTTCGATCCACCACGGCGCACGATTCCACGCGCTGCGTTTCTGCAAAAATTGGGCAAGACCGGAATAGCGCTGTCGCCACGCACGCTCATGCTTTACCGCAACCGTCATCTGTTCATTAACGGTGAGTCGTTTGCGCTCAGCCGCGAGGACCGCGCTGTTCTGACTGTGTTGGCCGACACCCGTCGCCTGGCCCCGGAGCTGGCTTCTGCCGGCTCCACAGACGTGCTGGACGCCCTGCTTGAGTGGTACCACGATGGATGGTTGATCTGGCCTTGACGCCTCGTACAAAGAGATGCAAAACATACAAGACCTTGCATGGCGGCCGGTTTGCAGAGAATACGGCCGCCGAAGCCCGTAATGGGGCGGATGAAAGAGGATGAATACAGGATTGTGTTACATATACTTACCATTACGGCAAATTCATCTGTGAATTTTCCCAAAAATCGCTATACTATTGGGCTGGAAAGCTTTCGTCGTTTGTGCAACAGGTCTTATCGTTGCAAAGTCGGCGAATTCATTCTCTAGAGCGATAATTACCGGTAATTATTCATCGCAAAATTTTGATTACAATTGAAGGAAATTCCATGAAAAAGACTCTGTTGATAGCATCGTTGTTGGCTGTTGTTACCCTGGCTGCTTGCGGCAAAAAAGAAGAAGCTGCTGCACCTGCACCAGTTGTTGAAACTCCAGCTCCAGCTGCTACTCCAGCTGCAGAAGCAACTCCAGCACCAGCAGCAGCTCCTGCTGAAGCAGCTCCTGCACCAGCAGCAGCTCCAGCTGAAGCCGCACCTGCAAAATAATCTTTACCGATTATTTAAAAAGCCGACTTTCGAGTCGGCTTTTTTTATGTCCTTAGCAAATCCATTACTACACCCAGAGTAATCATTCATGCTCTTCGTCAGCCCGCTCACATAGCGACCCAGTCAAATCCCTGCTCCTGACACGCAATCCTCACCTCCACCGTAGTCGACTGCAAGGCCCGCGATAGCGCTTGCCCAGCCAGTTCCGGCGTGTTGTTCTGCTGACTCAGATGCGCACCGATCACCATCTTGAGCCGGGATCTATCCAGTGCGCGGAGAATAGCCTCACTGGAATCGTTCGACAAGTGCCCGTAAGCACCGCCGATACGACGCTTCAAAGAAGCGGGATAAACCGAATCTTCGAGCATTTTTCTATCGTGGTTGCACTCCAGAACCAAAGCATCGCAAGCACCCAATGCAGCAATCAGATGCGCCGTCGCTTGTCCCGCATCGGTCAGCACTCCTAACTTGAGCACACCGTCGCTCGCGGCATATTGCAATGGCTCCCGGGCATCGTGAGGAACGGTATAAGGGAAAAACTCCAGGCCTCCAATAGCCAGCTGATCACCGTCGCGGCAAAAATGCAGCTCTACACCCTTGCTGGCCTCGCCGACTGCCTGATAGGTGCCATAACTAAGCCAGACCGGGATTTTATGCCGACGGGCGAATTTAAACGCTCCGCCGACATGATCCGAATGTTCGTGGGTAAGGACAATGCCGGTAATGTCTGCAGGAGTTTTACCGAGTCGCAACAAACGCCGCTCAGTTTCGCGAATACCAAAACCACAATCCAGCATGACCGTTGTTGCGGTCATGCCGGATGTGGTGGAAATGAGCAGAGCGTTGCCTTCGCTGCCGCTACCGAGGCTGGCGAACTTCAACAGCCGCCCGGTGATTGCAAGATGGCGAGCAGGACTTACTTCAGCTGATCGTTCAGCAAGCCCAGTATTTTGTCAGCGGAAGAGGAGATTTCCGGCTGGCCGTTATTGTTTTGCACAGTAATCACGCTACCGTCGCCGCTAGCCTTGATCGCAATACGATATCGCACTGCGCTCTTGTCCTTGTCTTTGCTGCGGGAGAAGATGTTCGATAACCAGCCACTGGATTCTTTATCCTTGGCTTCCACCGCCTGATCGACGTAACGCACAAAATACACCCCTTGCGAACGGTCGCGATCTTCAACAGTGAAACCGACGCGGTCCAGCGCCAAGCCCACACGACGCCATGAACGTTCGAAACTTTCATCGACCTGCACGGAGTTCCCCGCTGGATTTTTAACCAGCTTAGACCGTGCCTGCAAGGTCGGCGCCGTCGCCACGGCAACCTTGGCCTTGGCTTCTTCAGTACCCAGACGCTGCATCAGACGCGACAGAAATTCTGCCTCCAGTCCTGGATCAGAAGGACGTGCGGTCCATACCGAGCTATCTTTCTGAGACCCGGTCAGGACTTCTTCCGCGCCACGATGACTGATGAAAATATCGGTCGAGCCATCTGCATTACGCTCCAGACGCGTGCGGAATTTATCGCGCTCACCGGTCGAATACAGTGAATCGAGCACGCTACCCAAGGCATTGCGAATAAAATCTTGTGGAATCTTGGCGCGGTTTTCCGCCCAATCGGTTTCCATCACGCCGGTTTCGGGCGAATCGATATTGACGACAAAACCGGCATCCTGCCAGAAATCCTTGATTTGAGGCCACAGGACTTCAGGTGCCAGCTTGACTACCAGCCAACGCTGCGAACCATCGCGTTCGACGCGGATATCGCCGTTCGTTTTCGGCGCAATCGCTGCGGCCGTCTCAACCGGCTTTGTCGCTTGGTCCAGGCTGTAGCCGGAAGCCGTTGCCACGCCCTTGTTAGACTCGGGGATAGCGTAGCGATTATCGCGTTGCAACTTGGTCAGATCGGGCGGAATTTCGAGCCGCGGCGTCTTACTTTTTTCAGTCGCGCTTTTATAGTCGATGCGCTCTCCCTCAAGCAGATTGCCGACGGAGGTGCACCCTGCCAGTCCGGCAAGAGCAAGCGCGGCAGCAATGGAGCGTACGGGTATCGCATGTAGGTGAAAATCAGCGTTCTTGCGAATAGTCATATCGTTGCTATAAAAACAGTCAAAAGGAAGCGCATTGAGAGCGAATGAACATCACCGCAACATCAACGCTCGATTATTTTAATACCCCGGATTCGCGCATTGCTGCGCGCACGACCGCGTGAAACGCCTCACCCAACGGTGCCAGCGGCAAACGCATACCGTCTTCGATCAAACCCATTTCAACCATGGCCCATTTCAAAGGCACAGGATTGGGTTCGACAAACAAATTCACATGCAAAGGCAGCATGCGATTATTCAGTTCGATAGTGCGAGCAACATTACCGGACATAGCCGCCACGCACATTTCATGCATGAGACGCGGCATAACATTGGCCGTAACCGAGATATTTCCCTTGCCACCGTACAGCATTAATGCGAATGCAGTCGGATCGTCGCCCGAGTACACGGCAAACGATGCCGGAGCAAGACGGATCAGGTCGGTACCGCGCCCGATATTGCCGGTAGCGTCCTTGACGCCGACAATGCCTGGCACCTTGGCCAGACGCAGGATGGTGTCGTTGCTCATGTCGGCCACGGTACGACCTGGCACATTGTACAAAATGACCGGCAAATCGACTGACTCGGCGATTTTCACGAAGTGCCGGTACATGCCTTCCTGTGTCGGCCGGTTGTAATACGGCACCACTTGCAGCGATGCGTCAGCGCCGACACGTTTGGCGTAAGCGGTCAGCTCGACCGCTTCCGCAGTGGAATTGCCACCAGTGCCGGCAATGACCGGAATCCGCCCGGCGACATGCTCCACGGCGACTTTGATCAGTTCGGAATGCTCTTCTACGGAAACCGTTGGCGACTCGCCCGTAGTACCGACAATCACGATGCCGTCGGTTCCTTCCGTAATATGCCAATCAATCAGCTTGCGCAAACCTGGGAAATCGAGACTGCCATCAGGGTGCATGGGCGTGACGATGGCGACTATGCTGCCGTTAATCATGTTGAGGCCATCATGTGAACGTTAAAAGAATGATTGTAGCGGATAGCCGCTCCCGTTGGGCGAATGTTCACCAGAGCTTACATTGCTTAATAACCAAGGCCCATGGCTTCGCGCACATCGCGCATCGTATCCTGCGCCAGCTTGCGGGCGGTATCGCAACCGTCCGCGATGATTGCCCGCACCAGACTAGGATCATCAATATACTGCTGAGCGCGCTCAAGCATCGGTTGCTGTTCTTTCAGGATGCTGTCGATCACCGGTTGCTTGCATTCCAGACAACCGATACCGGCCGAGCGACATCCCTTGTCAGCCCACTCCCTGACAGCCAGATCCGAATACACCAGATGAAATTGCCAGACCGGGCATTTTGCCGGATCGCCAGGATCGGCGCGGCGCACCCGCGCCGGGTCCGTCGGCATAGTGCGTATCTTGCGGGTAACGCTGTCCGCGTCTTCGCGCAAGGCAATCGCGTTACCGTAACTCTTGGACATCTTGGCGCCATCCAGTCCCGGCAGACGCGATGCTTCCGTCAGCAAGGCCTGAGGCTCGGTCAGAATCAGCTTGCGGCTGCCTTCCAGATAACCGAACAAACGCTCGCGGTCGATCATCGACAGGTTTTGCGCTTCATCGAGCATGGCCTTGGCCTGCGCCAATGCTTCGTCATCGCCCTGCTCCTGAAACTGCGTGCGCAGCTCCAGATACAACTTGGCGCGCTTGCCACCGAGTTTTCTGACGGCTTCCCGTGCTTTTTCCTCGAAGCCTTTTTCCTTGCCGTACAAATGATTAAACCGGCGCGAAATTTCGCGCATCATTTCGATATGCGGAATCTGGTCGTCGCCCACAGGCACCTGGCTAGCGCGATAAATCAGCACATCCGCAGCCTGCAGCAAGGGATAACCAAGAAAGCCGTAAGTGGCCAGATCACGGTCAGCCAGTTTTTCCTGCTGATCCTTGTAAGTCGGCACCCGTTCCAGCCAGCCCAATGGCGTGGCCATGGACAGCAGCAAATGCAGCTCCGCATGCTCCGGTATCCGCGACTGGATGAATAAGGTGGATTGCGACGGATCGACGCCCGAGGCCAGCCAGTCGATCACCATTTCCCAGGTACTGTGTTCGATCACGCTAGGATCGTCGTAATGCGTGGTCAGCGCATGCCAGTCGGCAACGAAAAACAGGCAAGGCAATTCGGATTGCAGCCTGACCCAGTTTTTCAGCGCGCCGTGATAGTGGCCAAGGTGCAGTGCGCCCGTGGGGCGCATGCCGGAAACGACGCGGTCAGGATACATAGTGGGAAGTGGTCAATTAAAAAGAAAAGTGAGTGGATAGGTAATCAGCTGAAGCAAGCTATTTGCCAGGTACATGACAGGCGCCATCCACCAGAAGTAGATAACCTTCAGCATGACCAGCGCCATAACGATGAAAAAACCGTAGGGTTCAATCTGGGCAAATTTGTAAGCGTATTTAGGGGGAAGCAAGCTGGTCAGAATCCGACCGCCGTCGAGCGGGGGTATGGGAAACAGGTTGAATGCCAGCATCACCAGATTGGTCAGCACGCCGGCTTTGGCCATCAGCATGAAGAAGTCTTCGCTTACATCGAAAATGAACAAGGCATAAATCACCAGCGTCCAGATCAGCGCCATGACGAAGTTGGCCATCGGCCCTGCCAGGGCAACCCAGGCCATGTCGCGCTTGGGTTTGCGCAGCTTGCCGAAATCCAGCGGCACCGGCTTGGCATAACCGAACAGGAAAGCACCGCCAGTGGCAAAGTACAGCACTATCGGAATGGCGATAGTCCCGAAGGGGTCGATGTGTTTGAGGGGGTTGAGACTCATGCGCCCCAGCATGTAGGCAGTGTTGTCGCCGAAATATTTGGCGGCATACGCATGCGCCGCTTCATGCAAGGTAATTGCAAACAGGACGGGCAAGGCATAGACGGCAACCGTCTGAATAAGATCGTTCATGGGGTCGAATTCTAGCAGAGGGAGGCGTCGGCCCGGAAAATGTCATGCCGAAAAGCAAACCGGAGGGGCATTTTCACAAGCCGAAGAGCGCAGCGGCACCACGTCCCTGGCGGATCAGCAGCGGCAGATCGCCGCTCATGTCGATCACGGTAGTCGGCTCCAGACTGCCCGCGCCGCTGTCGATGACCAGTTCAATCTGACGCTCCAATCTGACGCGGATATCCTCCGCATCGCTGAGCGCCATCTCCTCGCCCGGCAGGATCAGCGTGGTGCCGATCAACGGCTGGCCCAGCTCCTCCAGCAAGGCCAGCGCCACGGCGCTTTCCGGCACGCGCAAACCGATGGTTTTACGCGACGGATGGCTCAGGCGACGCGGCACTTCCTTGGTCGCTTCCAGAATGAAGGTATAAGGTCCCGGCGTACCCACTTTGAGCAGACGGTACTGACGATTATCCACCTTGGCGTATTGCGAAATTTCACTCAGATCGCGGCACAGCAGCGTCAGGTGGTGCTTGTCGTCAACGCCGCGCAGGCGACGCACGCGTTCCACCGCGTCCTTGTTATCAAGCTGGCAAACCAGCGCGTAACAGGAATCGGTAGGCAGCGCGACAATGCCGCCGCTATGGATGATCTGGGCCGCCTGCTTGATCAGTCGCGACTGCGGATTATCGGGGTGAATCTGGAAAAATTGACTCATGGTGCTAACGCAACCTTTTATTCAATACTTCAAAAATAGGACTTAGGCAAAAGGCCGCTGGCTAGGCGCATTGTCGTAGACAGTACGAACAGCACGGCAAGGCGATGCAACAACGCCAGCGCCCTTTTGCGTAAGTCCCGCAAAAGAAAACGGCGGCCATGCCGCCGTATTACTACTCTGTCACGCCCGAGCAGCGAATCTGTGCGTCCTCAGACTTGTCCACGTAAAGCGGCGATCCGCTCTTCCAGCGGCGGATGACTGGAAAACAAGGCGCTGAAACCCGGCTTGTCATTAATGCCCATCGCCGCCATTGCCTCGGGCAAACCACTGGCCGAGACGCCGCCGAGTCGCGCCAGAGCATTCATCATCGGCTGCGGCGAACCCAACAAACGGGCCGAACCAGCATCGGCGCGGAACTCTCTATGCCGCGAAAACCACGCAACGATCATCGAGGCGCCTATACCGAAAACGACCTGGCACACCAGCACCGTGACCATATAGCCGATGCCCGGCCCACGATCATCATTGCGCGACAGGGCGCGATCGACAGCGTAACCCACCACGCGTGACAGAAAGACCACGAAGGTATTGACCACGCCCTGCACCAGCGTCATCGTGACCATGTCGCCGTTGGCGATGTGGGCGATTTCATGGCCGAGCACGGCCTCCACTTCCTGCTGGGTCATGCCTTGCAGCAAGCCGGTCGATACCGCCACTAAGGCAGAATCCTTGAACGCGCCGGTAGCGAAAGCATTCGGCTCGCCATCGTAGACGGCCACTTCCGGCATCGCGATACCGGCGCGCTGCGCCAGTGTTGCCACCGTATTGAGCAACCAGACTTCGGTGGCATTGGCCGGGGTGACGATCACTTGCGCCCCGGTCGACCATTTGGCCATGGGCTTGCTGATCAGCAAGGAAATAATGGAGCCGGTAAAACCAACCACCAGCGAAAACACCAGCAACATCGGCAAATTCAGACCGGCGCTGGTCAGGAAGCGGTCGACACCGAGCAGTGACAAGACAACACTCATGACGACCAGCACCGCAATATTGGTCGCGAGGAACAGGAAGATGCGTTTCATGGGAATACTCCTCTGGGGCCACTCAATGAAAGAGCACCTTAGATGCGGCGAATCAGGCCATTTTCAAGAGGAAGGGGTTTCCGGTGAAGCGCTTGCCACCGCTAAGCCGCCGCCATATCCCAGTCATGCCAGACCGGTTTCAGACCCGGCGGCAAGGGCGGCAGCCCGCCCAAATCGATGCGTGACTCGCTGGGACCGTGGAAGTCGGAACCGCATGAAGCCAGGAAACCATAATGACGTGCCACACGCGCATATTCCTCGTACTGGTTAGGGAAATGACTGCCCGTCACAACTTCGATCGCGGTTCCGCCATAGTCACGGAAGCAATCGAACAAAGCACCGAATTCCACCAGACTGAATTTGTAGCGCCCCGGATGCGCAATCACCGCTATGCCGCCCGCACCGAGAATCCAGCCTACCGCCTGCTCCAGCGAGGCCCAGCGATGCGTTACATAGCCCGGCTTGCCCTCGATCAGATAATTGGCAAACACGGTTTTGGTATCCGCGCACACGCCCTGCTCGACCAGATAGCGCGCGAAGTGCGTGCGCGAAATCAGATCAGGATTGCCAACATGCCGCAAAGCACCTTCAAAGGCACCGACGATGCCCACCTTCTCCAGCTGCGCCGCCATATCGCGTGCGCGGCGCTCACGGCCGTTGCGGGTATCGGCCAGACCTTGCACCAGCGCGGCATTGGTTTCATCGATACGTAAACCGACGATGTGAACTGTCTGCCCGGCCCAGGTGACGGAAATTTCCACGCCGGTTACATAGCGCAATCCAAGTTCCTCCGCCGTCGCCCGCGCTACCGCAATACCACCGACTTCATCGTGATCTGTCAGCGCCCAGACATCGACGCCATTGGCCTTGGCGCGTGTAGCCACCAACGCCGGCGTCAGCATGCCGTCGGAGATATTGGAATGACAATGCAGGTCGAAATTGAGCATGTTTTTGAAAAAAAATTGGCGCACGTAGCAAATCGCTGCATACCGATAAAAGCGATAAAAAGCGGCAAAAAGCAATCGGACAGGGGAAATTCATTGTACGCCGCATTGCCAAGGCTTGCGGGGCGCGGGCTTAAGCCAGGAATTAAGCCAGGAATTGAGCCAGGAACTAAGCCAGAAAATCCTCGATGGCTTTCGCCAGCAATGCCGGCTGATCGTGATGCACCATATGACCGGCATCGGCCACCATCAAAAACCGGGCATCGGCCAGCCAAGCAATGCGGCGATCGATTTCCTCGCGTGCGCCGCCTTTCTCGCCAAACCACTGCCACAGCGAGCTTTCTTGCGCCTCGACACACAACACCGGCGCACGGATAGCGCGCCAGAAGGCTTCCATTTCATCGAGCCGGTGCAGCACCGGATTGATGCGCTTGTGCGCCGGGTCGCCGAGGATGGTCCACTGCCCTTGCGCGTCCGGCGCGGCCCAATGCTGCGACAGGAAAGCCGCGCGCGCATCGGTGAGGTGAGAATTGTTTTTTTGCAAACGACGCGCCACGTCGGCCTGGCTGGCATAGGGAGCCAGTTGCTGCGGTTGCCGTAATTCTTCCAGCCAGCGGGCGTAGCGGGCAGGTGCTTTCGACGCGGCAATTTCGCGCAAACCGAAACCTTCCAGATTGACCAGCTTGCGCACGCGCTCGGGGCGCGTACCGGCATACAGACTGGCGACATTGCCGCCCATGCTGTGACCGACCAGAGTCACGGCCCGCTCTGGAGAATAATGATGCAGGATGGCATCCAGATCGCCCAGATAATCGGGTATCCAGTAAGCGTCTGTGGCGGGGTACTGGGTCAGGCCAAAACCGCGCCAGTCGGGGGCAATCACATACCAGTCGCGTTGCAATTCATCGACCAGAAACTGAAAGGAAGCCGAGACATCCATCCAGCCGTGCAGCATGAACAAGACCGGCATGCCCGGCTCGCCCCACTGGCGCAGGTGATAGCGCAAACCGCGCACGTCCAGGAATTCGCTGCGGGAAGATTTCATCGGAGGGGCGCTTTGGACGTAGAAAGAATCGTCCAGTATAGCGGTTGACAGACATCCTGCCGGGCCGGGCGACTATTGCAGGTAGCGACTCAGATCAAACGAAGAACGCACGCCAATCCGGCTGTAATGCTCTTTCAGCCACAGCTCGGCGCGATCGCGTCCCTGCTCGAACAGATCGCTCAGGAAGCTCGCGCGGACATCCATTTTGCTGGAGGCATTCAACTCGCTCATGGTGTCGTTGGCATCGATGACATGCATGTTCAGGTTACGCAAGCGGCGTTCCAGCGAACCGAAAGCAAACATGCCGCGTTCGGCTTCGCGCTTGGCCAGCGCCAGACCGCCCAGTTCCGCAAAAAAAGCGGCGCTGAAACCGATTTCGCTAATGCGCTGGACAATCGCTTCGGCAGTCACCGGATTGTCCGGCCGACGACATGGATGCAGTAGCAGCACCATGATGTCGCGCGCGCCGCACAGATGCAGCAAAGGAAAAATCGGCGGATTGGCGGTAAATCCGCCGTCCCAGTAAATTTCACCGTCGATCGTGATCGGATGATGCACCGACGGCAGGCAGGCCGAGGCGAGCAGGCTGTCGAGCGTCAGTTGCTGATTGCGAAAAATCTTCAGCGTGCCGGTGCTCACTTGCGTGGCGGCGATGAACAGCTTGAGTGCAGACGGCTGACGCAAACGTTCAAAATCGATTTGCGCCACCAGCATGTCGCGCAGCGGATTGACGTTGAACGGATTGAGTTGCGTCGGCGCAAAAAAACGGCTCATCGTCAGATAGGCGTCCATGATTCCCGGCGTCACGCTGGAGGTGACCGAGGGCAGAATGCCCTGCCCAAATCCACTGAAATCCGGAGCAGTAAAAAATTGCGTGTCCTGAGTACCCAGACCGCCCCAGAATCGGGCCAGTGCTGCGCGTGCGCCGTCGCGGCCGTTTTCCAGATAACCATGCGCCATCACCACCGCATTCATCGCCCCGGCGCTGGCCCCGCTGACGCCCTCGATATCGATACGACCGTCTTCCAGCAGGCGGTCCAGCACGCCCCAGGTGTACGCGCCATGCGAACCGCCGCCTTGCAGCGCCAGCGTTACGATTTTGTTTGGCATAGATTCCAGAGTCTCGTTGAGCAACACATCGTGGGAAGCAAGACGCGGCCTTACGGTCGCTTCTCTCTTATACTGTCTGCTTTAGGGCATGTTGAGCAAAACCAGGCGCTGATTGTTATCGAAACTAACATGAATCAAGAACGCCCGACCGGAAAAATATAAAAGGACGATGTATGCGCAAGGTGCTGGGACCCGCTGTGGTCACGCTGATATTTCGTAGTCTGGCCTGGCTGCCCTTGTCGCTGTTGCAGGCGCTGGGAGCCTGCGTCGGCTGGCTGACCTGGCAATTTCCGGGCACCTACAAACGCCGTGCTGAAGAAAATTTTTCCCGCGCCTTCCCTTCGAGCAATGCTTCGATGCACCGCGCCGCCATGTTATCGGTCGGCAAAATGATGCTGGAAATGCCCTATTGGTGGGTCAGACGTAACGAGGCGCAATTGAATCGTCAGGTGGAATGCAAGGAATGGCAGCTGTTTGACGCCGCCTTGCAAAGCGGCAAAGGCGTTATCCTGCTATCGCCGCATGTGGGGTGCTTCGAGTTGCTCGGCCCGATTTATAGCAGCCGGCACAAGTCCACGGTTCTCTTTCGTCCACCACGGCAGATCTGGCTGCAAGCCTGGATCGTCAAAATGCGTTCGCGCCCGCAGCTCACGATGGCCCCGGCCAATTTGTCGGGCGTCAGAACGCTGGTCAAGACCCTGCTGCGGGGACAAACCATAGGCATCCTGCCGGATCAGGTGCCGACGCTGGGCGAAGGCGTGTGGGCCCCCTTCTTTGGCCGGCCCGCGTACACCATGACGCTGGTGCAGCGCTTGCAAAGTCTGTCAGGCGCGACCATTTTCATTATCGGTGCGGAGCGCAAAGGGATAGGCCGCGGTTATCGTCTGCACATCCATCCGATGCCGCAGCCCTTGTCGGCCGATCCGGTCAGCGCCGCGACTGAAATCAACCATCAGATGGAAGAAATGATTCGCCGCATGCCGACCCAGTACCTGTGGGGTTACAACCGTTACAAAACACCGGCATCCTGATTGCTGAAGCAACAAAGTCAGACCTTGAACCATTTCCCGTTGGTCATTTATCTGGAGAAACATGAAGTCCATTTGCGTTTATTGCGGTTCCTCCCCCGGCGCTTCGCCGGTTTATGCTGAAGCTGCGCGCGCGCTGGCAGGACAGATGGTGCAAGAAAATATTGCCCTGGTTTACGGCGGCGGCAATGTCGGGCTGATGGGCATCGTGGCCAGCGAAGTCATGCGGCTGGGCGGCCAGGCGACCGGCGTGATTCCGCATGCGCTGCTGGACAAGGAACTGGGACATCACGGGCTGACCGAACTGCATGTGGTCAAGGACATGCACGAACGCAAGGCCTTGATGGCGGAATTGTCGGACGGATTTATCGCCATGCCGGGCGGCATGGGAACGCTGGAAGAGTTATTCGAAGTGCTGACCTGGGCCCAGCTCGGCTTTCACGCCAAACCGGTGGCGCTCTTCAATGTCGATGGATTTTACGGCCTGCTGATTGCCTTCATGGAGCACATGGTGACGCAACGTTTCGTCAGTGCCGAGCAAGCCTTGCTGATGATGCATGAAACGGATGCCGTCGCCCTGATCACCCGACTGCAACAGTTCACGCCCACCTATCGCAGCAAGTGGCACGACCCGGAAGCGGTGCAAAACCTGCTGCCGTAAAAGCCTTATCAGACGCCGCTCACGGCCGTCTGTTGCATGTATTACAGCATGTATTACAGCACATTCAATCCGGCATGGCCTGCCGGAAATCTTCCACCAGATCAGCCGTATCTTCCAGACCCACCGACACCCGGATCAGCGATTCGGCAATGCCCATGGCAGCGCGACGCTCTGCGCCCATTTCGTAAAAAATGGTGTGTGCGACCGGGATAACCAGGGTGCGGGTATCGCCCAGATTGCTGGCGGGAATTGCCAGTTGCAGACGATTCAGGTAATCGAAGCAATCGACTTCCGGCCGCAATTCAAAACTGAGCAGGCTGCCGTAGCTACGGAACAGCTCGGTGGCCAGTGCGTGCTGCGGATGCGATGCCAGTCCCGGGTAATGCACGGCCGCCACATGCGGGTCTGCTTCCAGCATCTGCGCCAGCGCCAGCGCCGTGGTGCATTCGCGTTGCTGACGCAGCGCCATGGTTTCTGCGCCGACGGCAATCTTGTGCGCTGCTTCCGGCCCTAAGGAGGCACCGAAATCGCGCAAGCCCTTGGCGCGGATCTGCGTCATGCCCCACTGCGGAGCGGGATTGCGTCGGTAGTTGGCGGCGATATGCGGATAGCGGGTCCAGTCGTATTCGCCGGTATCGGTCAGCGCGCCACCCAATGCGTTGCCGTGACCGCCAATCGACTTGGTCAGTGAATTGACCACCAGCCCGGCGCCGACCCGTTTCGGCTGAAACAGGTAAGGCGAAGTCATCGTGTTATCGACAATGAACAGAATGCCGCGCGCCCGGCACAGGTCGCCGATACGCTGCATGTCGGCCACCTGCGTGCGCGGATTGGCGATGGTTTCGACAAACACGAGGCGGGTGGCCTCGGTCAGCGCGGCTTCGACATTGGCCACGTCGGTGGCATCGACCATCGACACGCTCACTCCCTGCGCGCCCACGGTTTGCCACAGGCTGTTGGTATTGCCGAACAGAAAAGCCGACGACACCACATGGTCGCCCGCCCGCAACAGACCCTGCACCACCGCACCGATTGCCGCCATGCCGGTAGCGAAGCAGATGGTGGACAAGCCGCCCTCCATGCCGGTGATTTTGTCTTCCAGCGCCGACACCGTCGGGTTGCCCTGACGGCCATAACGATACCCGGATTCCTTGCCCTGAAATACCGAGGCCAGTTGCCGCGCGTCCTTGTAACCGAAGGCTACCGAGGTATGAATAGGCTTGTGCAGCGAGCCATGCTCTATCGATTTTTGGCGGTCGCTGTGCAGGATGGTGGTGGTGAATCCGTATTTTTTTGCTTCAGTCATGATCGGTGGTGTGGCGACAGTAGAGAGAGACAGTAGAGAAAATCAGGGAAAGACATGGCACTTGCTGCACCCGGTACAAAACAGCCCGCATACAGCGGGCCGTTTCTATCCGTCAGCGGGCTGCCAACCGCACTTAATCGTGCTTAATCGTGCTTACTCGTACTTAATCGGCACGCGCCAGATTCAGATTCAGCTGCGAACGCACGGCTTCTTCATTGTAGGGCGTAGGGTTATTACGGGCGAATTCCAGACGATCGAGATAATCGCGGGAAATATCACCGGTAATGTAATTGCCGTCGAAACAGGAAGCCTCGAAATTTTTCAACAACGGATTGGCGTCCGAAATCGAGCGCTTGAGCGCCTCAACGTCCTGATAGACCAGCGCATCGGCAGTAATTTCGCGGCACACTTCTTCGTCGGTACGACCGTAGGCGATCAGCTCGTTACGGGTAGGCATGTCGATGCCATACACGTTCGGAAATTTCACCGGCGGCGCAGCCGAGGCAAAAATCACGCTCCTGGCACCGGAGTCGCGTGCCATCTGCACGATCTCGCGGCTGGTGGTGCCGCGCACGATGGAGTCATCGACCAGCAACACATTCTTGCCCTTGAACTCGGACGCGATGGCATTGAGTTTCTGGCGCACCGATTTTTTACGTACGGCTTGTCCCGGCATCAGGAAGGTGCGGCCGATGTAGCGGTTCTTGATGAAGCCTTCGCGATATTGCAGATTGAGCTTGAGCGCCAGTTCCATCGCTGCCGGCCGCGAGGAATCGGGGATAGGCATGACGACATCGATCTCGCCGTTATGGAATTGCCGACGCACTTTTTCAGCCAGATATTCACCCATTTTGAGGCGGGTGGCGTAGACCGAAGCGCCGTCCATGATCGAATCGGGGCGTGCCATGTAGACGAATTCAAACGCGCAGGGATTGAGCGAAGGATTCTCCGCGCATTGCTGCGTGTGCATCTGGCCATCCTGATCGATGAAGATCGCTTCGCCCGGCTGCACATCGCGCAGGAAGCGGAAACCCAGTCCTTCCAGGGCAACCGATTCGCTGGCAAGCACGTATTCGGTGCCCTTGTCGGTTTCATTGAAACCGATGCACAGGGGGCGAATGCCAAACGGATCGCGGAAACTGATCAGGCCATGGCTGGCGATCTGCGCCACTACGGCGTAGGAACCGCGCACCCGCTTGTGTACCATCGCAACGGCTTTGAACACGGCGACCGGATCGAGCGAATAACCGCTCGTCGATTGCTGTAGTTCATGCGCGAATACGTTGAGCAGCACTTCGGTGTCGGAATCGGTATTGAGATGGCGACGGTCAATCTTGAACAGCTCTATCTTGAGCTGCTCGGCATTGGTCAGATTGCCGTTGTGCGCGAGGATGATGCCGAACGGGGCATTGACGTAAAACGGCTGCGCTTCTTCTTCGCTGGCGGAACCGGCGGTTGGATAGCGCACCTGGCCGATGCCGGTATTGCCGGGCAAGGAGCGCATGTTGCGGGTACGGAAAACATCGCGCACGAGGCCATTGGCTTTGTGCATGAAGAATTTATTGCCATGATTGGTGGCGATACCAGCGGCATCCTGCCCGCGGTGCTGCAAAAGCAGCAAGGCGTCATAAATCAGCTGATTGGCGTTGCCATGAGAATAGACTGCGACGATGCCACACATGGTGGACTCCTAAAAATAAACCGGCGCGCAAAGCCTGCGCCAGGTAGGGGTGTTCAAAAACGGAGGATCAACAGATCTTCAAAACCGGTATTCAAAAATGGATATGCTGCCCAAACTGTCCGGGCAGATAGGGTTTCACCCTTTCGGCCGCCATGACAAAAGCCGGGCTCAGCATCGCATTGGTCCAGAAAGGCTGTTGCGGAATCGAGGTCGTACCGCATAACAAGACCGCTATCACCACAATCACCGCGCCACGCGCCAGACCAAACAAGCCTCCCAGACCCCGATCAGCGACCGACAAGCCGCCAGCCTTGATCACTTCGCTCAAGGCTCTTGTCAGCAGCGCCATCAAGAGCCGTACGCCGATGAACAGCGCAATAAACGCCACGATGAGGCGGGTTGAATTCCCGGGGATCAGGTCGGGCAACATCGTTGCCAGCGGTTCGCAGTAGAGATTGGCAACCGCCAGCGCCGCAACCCAGCTCGCCAGCGACAGCATTTCTTTCGTCAGACCACGCAAAGTACTGATGACAAACGAGCAAAGCAATATGCCCAGCACCAGATAATCGAAAATCGTCACAACAGCCCAGGGTTAAAGGTAGAAAGGCGAGCGATCAGCCAGACAATCACGTCGGCACCAGCGTCCCGTTGAGCCCCAACTTAGCAATCCGGGCGCGCATTTTATCCGCTTCTTCCCGGCTTGCAAACGGGCCAACCCGAATGCGCGTGCGGTCTCCACCTTTGGTTGCTACTTTTTGCGTATAGGTGGCGATCCCGGCTTCGCGCAGTTTGGTGCGCAATTCATCAATTTTTTCCTGAGTCGCCAAAGCTGCCACCTGAATGACGAACTGGCCTGATTTAGCTGCTTCCGCCTTCGGTTTGGCCGGGGCCGATACTGGCTTTCCTTCCAGAATGGCCAGCGCGCGCGCGGTATCGTCGTCTTTTTTGGATGCGGCGGCCGGTGCTTCCGGCTTGCGTGCCTGAGGCTTGACCACTTCTTTTTCAGGTGCCGGCTCTGGAATGGCTATTACCGGTTGCGATTTGGACGCTTGCAGCGGCGATGGCGGTAGCAGTTGTGGCTTCGATGGCACGACGGCGGCATCAGACTCCCGCGCAAGCGGCTCCGAAGCGGCCAAGTCGTCCACGGCTTCTTTTTGCGCTGCGCCGGAGGCGGCAGCGGTCAATGGCTTGTCGTCTGCGGTCGCGGGCAAGTCCTTGGACGGTAACTGGATTTCGATATTGCCGGGCGCTTGCTTTGGCTCGGAATCGAGAATCATGGGCAGGATAATCACGACCGCCAGTACCAGCGCGACAGCGCCGATAAGGCGACGGCGTGCACGTTTTTTTTCCGGCAGCATAGGATCGGCCGCATCTTCCCTGGCACTACGGGAGTTTTTGACAGGTTTGCCGCGCACGGCGCCTCGGATGGCCACAGACTCGTCGTCGGAGCGCGAACGAAACTCGCGCTGACTGGTAGCAGTCTGCGGCTTGTTTTTGCGAAAAAACGAGAACAAGCCCATGGAGTATCTGATGAATAAATTAATAAAACCGGATAAACCGGATTAATAGCACCCAGGAAAATCCCGGGCCGGCGAGAACAACAGAGCAAGGACAGGACGAGAGCAAGGACAAGGACAAAACAAAAAACGAAACGTCCTCATGAAACCAGACAGCACGGCTGCTTCGTCACAGCCCCGACGCCCCTTCGACGCCATTCTTTAGTGAAATGCCGTGTTGCGTGCTTGCATCGCCCCGGCAACCGTGAGGAAGGACCCAAAAACCACGATTCTATCATTCTCACCGGCCCGGCCGAGCGCATTTGTGAAAGCCGCCCCCGGCGAGGCAAAGCCCTCAATCGTGCAAGAAGTATCCCGCGTTTGTTGCGGCGTCACCCCGGCCGCCAGCAATGTTTCCGTAAGCTGTGCGACGCTCGCCGCGCGTGCGACGGGCAGCTCGGTCAGACACCAGTGGTCGATCCGTCCCGCCAGCTGCTTGATCATGCCCTCGATATCCTTGTCCTGCATCGCGCCGAAAACGGCATAGGTGTAAGGATGGAATCCCATATTGTCGAGATTCTGCCCCAGCGTGGCGGCGGCATGTGGGTTATGCGCCACATCCAGCACCACCAGCGGTTGCCCGGCCAGAACCTGAAAGCGCCCCGGTAGTTCGACCGTGGCCAGACCGGTACGCACGTCTTGCGCGCCAACCGGCAGGCGGAACTGCAAGGCCTCCAGCGCCGCCAGCGCGGCAGCGGCATTGAGCAACTGATTCGCGCCGCGCAGACTTGGATAAGCCAGCGAATTACGGCGCAATTCGCGGCCGCCGTAAGCCCACTGCTGCTGGTCGCCGGAGTAATTGAAGTCACGGCCCATGAGCCAGAGATCGGCACCGATGGCCTCGGCGTGCTTGATCAGCGACTCCGGCGGCAGCGGGTCGCCGCAGACGGCGATTTTTCCGGCGCGGAAGATGCCGGCTTTTTCCAGCGCAATGGCTTCGCGTGTGGTGCCGAGATATTCCGTGTGGTCAATATCGATGCTGGTCACAATGGCGACGTCGGCATCAATCACATTGACCGCATCCAGCCTGCCGCCCAGCCCGACTTCGAGGATCACCACGTCGAGTTGCGCGTCGGCCAGCAATTTCATGATGGCCAGCGTAGTGAATTCGAAATACGTCAGCGAGATTTCACCACGCGCCGTTTCGACCTGGTTGAAGACCTTCAGCAGCGCTTCATCGGAGCAGGAAGCGCCGCCAATACGGGCGCGCTCGTTGAATTCGAGAAAATGTGGCTTGATGTACAAGCCCACCTGATAACCGGCGCGCAAGAAAATCGACTCCAGCATGGCGCAGGTCGAGCCTTTGCCATTGGTGCCGGCAACGGAAATGACCGGGCAGGAAAAATCAATTCCCAATTGCTGTTTGACCTGACCGACGCGTTCCAGCCCCATGTCGATGGACTTGGTGTGCCGGGTTTCGAGCAGCGTCAGCCACTCGGCAAGCGTAGCGGGACGGGCGGAACCGGAAGAAGCAGAAACGGGGGGGCTTGTGGGCATGATAGGGAGGTGATCAGTCCCGCCGCAGCGGGAGCTGGCAAATCAAAGACGCTGAGGGGAAGAAAAAGCCGTCCCTCAGCTTGCGTGGAGCGCGTGAAAAGCTTATGCCACCGATTCGGCGGCCTGGTTTTGCAGCAGCGCCAGCAGACGAGCGACTTCTTCGCGCATCTTGCGACGGTCAACGATCATGTCAACCGCGCCCTTTTGCACCAGGAATTCAGCGCGCTGGAAACCCTCAGGCAATTTCTCACGAACCGTATTTTCAATCACACGCGGACCGGCAAAACCGATCAGCGCCCGTGGTTCGGCAATCACCACATCGCCCATGAAGGCGAAGGAAGCGGACACGCCGCCCATGGTGGGATCGGTCAGGATGCTGATGAAAGGCAGTTTCTTTTCCGACAATTTGGTCAGCATGGAGGTGGTTTTGGCCATCTGCATGAGCGACAGCAAACCTTCCTGCATGCGCGCACCGCCGGTGGCCGTCACGCAGATAAAGGGGATTTTTTGTTCCAGCGCCGTTTGCGCGCCGCGGGCGAAGCGTTCGCCGACGACCGAACCCATAGAGCCGCCCATGAAGGCAAACTCGAAACAGGCCACCACGACCGGCAAGGTCATGATCGCGCCGCCCATGACGACCATGGCATCGGTTTCGCCGGTGGCTTCCATCGCGTCTTTCAGGCGTTCCGGGTATTTTTTGCTGTCCTTGAACTTGAGCGTGTCGACCGGCAAGGTTTCTTGTCCGATTTCAAAGCGACCGCCTTCGTCGAGCAGGGAATCCAGTCGCGCACGGGCGCGGATACGCATGTGGTGACTGCACTTGGGGCAAACGTGCAGGTTGGACTCCAGATCGGTGCGATACAGCACTGCTTCGCAGGAGGGGCACTTGACCCACAAGCCTTCGGGTATCGACTTCCGGCTGGAGGAATCGTTACGTTGAATCTGGGGGGGCAGTAGTTTCTCAAGCCAGCTCATGAAGACCTCTTTCTGTTTTCAGGGTGGGGCATTGTATCAGAGGCCGTCTGAGGCAGACGGCGCGGGTCGGCTCAGGCATCCAATGCCTGCCGTACTTCAGTGACAAAGCGCTGCGCCGTGGCGGTTGCCTGGTCGTGCGGGGTGTTTTCCAGTTCCTGAATAATGCGGCTGCCAATGACCACACCGTCGGCAAACTGCGCCACGGCTCTGGCGGTTGCGCCGTCGCGGATACCGAAACCGACGGCAATCGGCAATTTCACATGCTGACGAATAGCGGCGATGCGTTCTTCGACTGCTGCGGTGTCGATATTGGCCGCGCCCGTCACGCCCTTGAGCGATACGTAATAACTGAATCCGCTGCTGACTAACGCCACCTGAGCGATGCGCTCGGGGGTCGAGGTCGGTGCCAGCAAAAAGATGGGGTCGAGACCGTTTGCCTGCATCTTGCGCGCAAATTCTTCGCACTCCTCTGGCGGATAGTCGACCACGATGGTGCCATCGACGCCAGCTTCTTTCGCCGCAGCAATGAAAGCATCCACGCCGAAACGCTCGATCGGGTTGGCGTAGCCCATCAGCACCACCGGGGTCGTGGCATTGGTTTTACGGAATTCCCGCACATAGCCCAGCACATCGCGGGTACCGACGTTGAATTTCAGCGCCCGTTCACAAGCACGCTGGATGACCGGACCTTCCGCCATCGGATCGGAAAACGGTACGCCCAGCTCCAGAATATCGACACCACCGGCGACCAGCGCATGCAGCAGCGGCACCGTCAGTTCCGGCGACGGGTCGCCCGCAGTAATAAAGGTAATCAACGCCTTGCGCTTTTGCGCGGCCAGTGCAGAGAAAGTAGCTTGGATACGGGACATGGTGGGGATGGTCAATCTGTTGTTGAAGGTAAAAAGCCGTCGCGCTCTTGCGTCGGAACCAAAATCACTGAGGAAGCCTGGCGAGCGACGCAAGGCGGGACCAGAGTCCGTGATTGCGTCGCTTGGTCGCTTAAACAGGCGTTTTCAAATGTTCCTGAACGGTATGCATGTCCTTATCGCCGCGTCCCGACAGATTGACCAGAATGAGACGGTCTTTCGGTAAGCTTGCTGCCAGTTTGGCGGCGTAGGCCAGCGCATGACTCGATTCCAGCGCCGGAATGATGCCTTCGATGCGGCAGCAGGTATGGAAAGCCGCCAGGGCTTCCTCGTCGCCGATGCAGACATACTGCGCGCGGCCGATGTCCTTGAGCCAGGCGTGTTCGGGGCCGACGCCGGGATAGTCGAGACCGGCCGACACGGAATGCGTTTCAATGATCTGTCCGTTGGCATCCTGTAGCAGATAGGTGCGGTTGCCGTGCAGCACGCCGGGCGTACCCAGCGTCAGCGAGGCGGAGTGACGGTCGCCGTCCAGCCCTTCGCCGCCGGCTTCGACGCCGATCAGTTGCACCTCGGGATAGTCGATGTAAGGATGGAAAATCCCCATGGCGTTGGAACCGCCGCCGACGCAGGCCATGACGTAATCCGGCTGGCGGCTGGAGATTTCCGGCATCTGCCACAGGCATTCCTTGCCGATGACCGATTGAAAGTCGCGCACCATCATCGGATAAGGATGCGGCCCGGCGACGGTGCCGATGATGTAAAAGGTGTCTTCAATATTGGTTACCCAGTCGCGCATGGCTTCGTTGAGCGCATCCTTGAGGGTCTTGGAACCGGATTCCACCGGCACCACGGTCGCGCCCAGCAGTTGCATGCGGTACACGTTCTGCATCTGGCGCTTGATATCGGCGCTGCCCATGTAGACCACGCATTCCAGGCCGAAGCGGGCGCAAATGGTGGCGGTAGCAACGCCGTGCTGACCAGCGCCGGTTTCGGCAATGATGCGTTTCTTGCCCATACGAACTGCCAGCAGCGCCTGTCCGATCACATTGTTGATTTTATGCGCGCCGGTGTGGTTGAGGTCTTCGCGCTTGAAATAGATCTGCGCGCCGCCGGCGATTTCCGACCAGCGTTTGGCGTGGTAAATCGGGCTGGGGCGGCCGACGAAATGTTTCAGTTCGCTATGGAATTCGGCCAGAAACTGAGGATCGTTCTGATAGTGCGCATACGCGGCGCGCAATTCGATGAGCGCGTGGGTCAGGGTTTCGGCCACGAAACTGCCGCCATAGGGACCGAAATGGCCTCGGGCATCGGGCAAGTCGTAATGGGCGGCTGGCTGTTCAACAGCGGCGGAGGTAGCGGATGACGTTGTCATGAGAAGTCCTTGAGCGTTACTGCATCGTCCGCGACTGGCGATATCGACGACGGATATAGGGATATCGACGGGTCGCGCAACGATGCAAATGAAAAAGTGTTTGTGTCAGCGTGATTGCTTGAGTACGGATGGTGTGCGTTGACCGGCAGCCACATCGGCTGCATCGGCGGCATGGACTGCGGCGACGAAGCTCTCGATCAGCGCAGGGTCCTTGATGCCTTTGGCTTGCTCGACGCCGCTGCTGACGTCGATCGCATACGGACGCACCCGCAGGACGGCGTCAGTGATGTTGCGTGCGCTCAAGCCACCACTCAAAACGACCCGAGGTGCGAGCTCTTCTGGAATGACAGACCAATCGAAAACCTTTCCACTGCCGCCGTATTGCTCAACGAGGGTGTCGAGCAGTAGTCCTGTGAAGTAGGGACTGGCGGACTGATAATCCCGCTCCCATTGTAACAAATCGGCCGCATTCGTTGCGGAACCGACGCGGGCCGCGCGCAGGAAGGGGCGCTTGACAGCGGCGGCGATGGCGGCGCACTGCTGCGGCGTCTCGTCGCCATGAAATTGCAGGACCGAAAGCGGCACGGAATCAAGCACTTGCGCCACGTAGTCCACATCGGCATTGACGAACAAACCGACGCTGCTGACGAATGGCGGCAGCGCTGCCGTCAGTGCCGCCGCTTGCGCTATTGTCACGCAGCGCGGGCTGGGGGCATAAAACACCATGCCGATCGCATCGGCACCGGCAGCGACGGCCGCAGCGACGTCTTCCGCGCGGGTCAGGCCGCAAATTTTGATTCGGGTACGGTGCAGGTTCATGGGCAGCTCACGGGACGATATCGGGGAAATGCGTAGAAACGACTCACGTTCAGGGCAAGTGCCGCTACTGTACTGGAATACGGAGAAGCTCGTCGCCATCGGATGGAGTGAGGTCTGGACTCACCACCACGGCCATACGGCAGGCGGCGGTCGGGGGAAATTCCAGTGCGGCGGGTAATCGACCCGGGCCAGATACAAACCATCGGCCATGAAGGTCGGCGCGCCCAGACTGCGCTTGCGCTGCTCAAGCAGATGCTGCATCCACTCCACTGGCTCACGGCCATTGCCGACATAAATCAGCGAACCGACGATATTACGCACCATGTGCTGCAGGAAAGCGCTGGCAGTCAGGGTCAGCACGATCATGTCGCCATGACGCTCTATATCCAGCCGCTGCAGATCGCGCACCGGCGTTTTGGCCTGGCATTCGATGGCGCGGAAGGCGCTGAAATCGTGTTCGCCCAGCAAAAATTGCGCTGCCGCCTGCATACGCCCCACGTCCAGCGGGCGAAAAGTCCAGCCGGCTTTGCCGACCAGCAAGGGGGCGCGCACCGGGTGGTTGTACAGCAGATAGTGATAAGTGCGGGTCAGTGCGCTGAAACGGGCGTGGAAACCGCCGCTGCGTTCATACACCGGCAAATTACCCGGCGGCAGGACGGACAACTCCGGCGGCGGGGGCGCTTCGCACGCCCAGCGCACGGCAATGCTCTCCGGCAAGAAGGCATTGACGCCACGCACCCAGGAATAATTGTCGCGCACGACGTCGGTATCGAAATGCACAACCTGCTCCAGCGCATGCACGCCTGAATCGGTGCGTCCGGCACAGGTGGTGGCAATCGGGGTCAGGGTGAAGCGCTGCAAGGCGGCTTCGAGCCGGTCCTGTACCGTCAGGCCATGCGGCTGTTTTTGCCAGCCCTGCCAGGAAGTACCGTCGTATTGCACGCCGAGCACGATGCGTTTGCCGCTGGTCGGAGGGGTGATAGGGGGCGCTATAGGAGATGCGATAGGGTGTGCGATAGGGTGTGCGATAGGGTGTGCGATAGGGTGTGCAGTAGGGTGTGCAGTAGGGTGTGCAGTAGGGTGTGCAGCTGGGTGTGCAATAGAGGATGCAAAAGCAGATGCAGCAGTCAGCGTGGTATCCATGTTCATCATCAGTTGCCCGGGACGGCGGCAGGCGTTCATGCCCCTGCCCCCGCCCGGCGCGAACTTACTTCAATTTATCGAGCATCGCCCGCGCACGTTCGAGCTGCACATTGCTGCCGCCGCGCATGACTTCTTCCAGCAATTCGCGCGCGCCATCCTGGTCGCCGATTTCCTGATAAGCAGCAGCCAGATCGAGCTTGGCGGAAATTTCGGCGCTGAACACTTCGTCCGAATCGGCTTCCGCGCCGTTAGCGCCTGCGGCCGGGGAATCCGCTTCGCTCATGTCGAGATCGATTTTTTCAACTGGCGGTGGGGCTGGAGGGGCTGGTGGTGGAGTCACCGGTGCTGGTGGTGGAGTCACCGGTGCTGGTGGTGGAGTCACCGGTGCAGGTGGCGGAGTTACCGGTGCTGGTGGCGGCGTCACCGGTGCTGGAGCTGGAGCTGCGGGTGCTGGTGGCGGAGTTACCGTGGCAGGTGCCGGCGGCGCGGGTGGTGGCGTCACCGGTGCCGGTGCAGCCGCTGGCGTTACCGTCAGGGGCTTGCCGTCATCTTCAAACTTGTCGAGATCGAGGTCAAAATCGATCTTGCTGGCGATTGGCGCTGGCGGTGGTTCTGCTGAAGCCGGTGTCGCTGCGGCAGCACCCAGATCGATGTTCAGTGCATCCTCATCCACCGACGGGGCCGCTGCGGGGACTGGCGCTGCTACGGGTACCGGTAAGGGCGGTGCGGCCATGGCGGCGTCTTCGAAAGCATCGGAGACGGCATTGTTGACGGCAAACGAAGATGGGCCGAGTTCTTTCGGTTCTTCAGGCTCAATCACCGGAATCGGTACTGCTGGTGCCGCTGGTACTACTGGTGCAACAGGTTCAGCCAGCACCGGAACCGCACGAGCGAAGAGCGCGTGCTGCGAATCGATTCCCTCACCCAGCTGCACTGTCTGCTCCCAGACCGGGCCTTTGCCGCCAGTCAGTGCGTGCAGTTTTTCGCCGGTCTTATCAAACGCCGGCACGTCGCCGCGCTGCGCATGGATTTCTGCCAGTTTCAGATGGATGGCGATGTTATCCGGCTCGGATAACAGCACGGCCTTCAGGATTTCCTCGGCCTGCTCATCGTGGCCTTCGGCGATATATCTTTGCGCTTCTTCGATAGGATCAAAGACTTCTTCCTCCCTGGCCGTAGTAGGCGGCTCTTCAGGGGCGCTTTCGGACATTTCGGAAGCAGGCGTTTGCATGACTTCGGATTCACTCTCGGCCGCAGGAGCGTGTTCTTCCTCTCCGTGCGGATCGGATGCGCCTTCCTGTATGTCTGGTTCGGCGTCCGCATTTTTCTTCCGTTTGCGCCAGAATATCAATCCTCCGAGCAATGCCAGCAGTGCAGCGATCCCGCCGCCCGCAGGCAAGAGCATGGGATTGCTACGCCAGCCGTCAAAAAAGCGCGCTGGCGGCTGCGGCACAGGCTTGGCCAACACGACCGCTGGCACGACAGGTGCCGGCAACGTCGGTTTGCTCTCAGGCGTTGTCTGGTCAGCAAGATTTTTATTCTTCATGTCCAGCAGCTTTTGCAAATCGCTGACATTTTTCTCGAGTTCGGCAACCCGGGCTTCTGCCTCGGCAGTTTCCTTGTCGGCGGCAATTTTCTCTACAGACGCACCGGCGGTTCCGGGCTTGTCGGCACCGGCTTTGGACAGTTGCAGACGATCTTCCCCGGCTTTCGCGGCAACGGCCGTATCTTCCACCTTGGCCGTAATTTTTCCACTGGCGCTTTGGGTGCTGGCAGCGGGTTTCTTGGCGGCGCTATTGGCGACCCGTCCGGCGAGCTTGGCGCGGTAAGCGGCGAAATCTTTCGCCTGTGCTACCACCTGGCTCGTCGCTGCGCTGTTATCAATCGCTGCTGCTGCGGCGGCATCCGGCAACTTCAATATCTGACCGGCGCGCAAACGACTCATGTTGTTGTCAACAAAGGCATCGGGATTGGCTTGGTATAAGGCGATCAGCATCTGATCGAGCGAAACGCCAGCCGGCTTCGTGCGCAAGGCAATGGCAGCCAAGGCATCGCCCGGTTTAACGCGATAGGCGTCGGACTTGGCATTCGATTTGGCGGCAGCGGCCCCGTTTGCTGCTTTGGCGGGGCCAGCAGAGGGTGCGGCATTCGAGGAAGAGGAGGAGGACGCGCTGCTGGCAGCTATATTCTGCGTTGGGGCAACATCGACGGACTGACTGGCGCTGGAAGGCATGTCGCCCTGCGCGGTTCTGCGCATGAGTTCGCGTGCCAGTTCGGAAGGCCCTGGATTGAGTCGAATGGTCGTTTGCGGCTCACCGTCCGCATTGTCGGTGGGCGTGATGCTTGCTGCCGTTTGGGCGCTGCCCGCACTTTGCGCAGCCAGAGGCATGCGCATGGCCGACGGTTCGATTTGCAGCGTGTATTCCTGCGTCAGACGGGTCGTACCCCCCTGCACTTCCAGCAGCATGTCAATCACTGGCTCATTGACTGGACGATCCGAGTTAATCAGGACGACGTAGCCGGAGCCGCGTTGCGTCACAGAAAACGAAAGGGAATTCAAAATCGGCTTGAATTCCCTCTTGGCGCGGGCAAATGCGGCCGCAGGAGCCAGCCATGCCGACAAAAATCCGGCTTGCGCTCGCGTCACGTCCGACAAGGGAATTTCAGCGCGCAGCGGCTGGCCTAGTGTCGAGAGTACCGTCAGTTTGCCAAGTTCCATGGCGCCGGCGCTGCCTGGAAGCGACAAGGCCAGGACAGTCGTGGCGCTCAACAGATGCAGGCGAATCAAAGAGGCTTTGCGAGGTGGGGTCGAATGCATTTGTCTCTGTAGTTAGTGATGCATTTTCAGGACACCGACGGTGTCCCTCTGGTCGCGTGCAATACGTACTGTCTATTCTGTGGTCTGCCCTGCGCTCAATCCTGCTGGCAATACCGGCGGAGCGGGCCGCCTGATCACGAATGAGGCATCAGAAAGCATCGTCACCGGCGCGCATATATCAGGCGGATATCAGACAAATCCGACCTCAAGATAGCATCGACGTCCGCGCAGCGCAATCTTGCCCGACAACAAGGCCGTACCCCTTATTTTTCCAGAATGATGCGCAACATGCGGCGCAGCGGTTCTGCCGCGCCCCAGAGCAACTGATCGCCGATGACAAACGCCGACAAATACTCCGGCCCCTGATTGAGTTTGCGCACCCGGCCAACGCCGACTTGCAAACTGCCGGTGATGGCGGCGGGAGTCAATTCCTTGACCGTCAGCGCACGCTCGTTCGCTACCCATTTGACCCAGGGATTCCCCGCGCGGATGATGGCTTCGATTTCCGCCAGGGGCAGATCGCGCTTGAGTTTGATGGTCAGTGCCAGACTATGGCAACGCATCGCGCCGACACGCACGCACAGTCCATCGATAGGGATGATGGCGTCGGTGTCGAGAATCTTGTTCACTTCGGCCTGGCCTTTCCATTCTTCCTTGGACTGACCGTTATCGAGTTGCTGGTCGATCCAGGGAATCAGACCGCCCGCCAGCGGCGCGCCGAAAAATTCGGTCGGCACCTCGTTACGGATGGTCGCTGCGACCTTGGCGTCGATATCGAGAATCGCCGAAGAAGGAGTGGCCAGTTCTGCCGCTACCGCCTGATGGATCACGCCCATGCCCTTGAGCAGTTCGCGCATGTGCGTCGCGCCGCCGCCGGAAGCGGCCTGATAGGTCATGGAGCTGACCCACTCCACCAGATTTTCGCGGAACAGACCGCCCACGCCCATGAGCAGGATGGAGTTGGTGCAATTGCCGCCGATGTAATTCTTGACGCCGCGTTGCAGTGCAGCGTCGATGACGTTGCGATTGACCGGGTCGAGGATGATGACGGCGTCGTCTTCCATGCGCAGCGTTGAGGCGGCGTCGATCCAGTAGCCGGTCCAGCCGGCGGCACGCAGCTTAGGGAAAATGTCGGTGGTGTAATCGCCGCCCTGGGCAGTAATGATGATGTCGCACTTTTTCAGCTCAACAATCTGATGCGCATCTTTCAGCGTGGCGTGGTTTTTTGCCACGGCAGGCGCTTTGCCGCCTGCATTCGAGGTGGAAAAGAATACGGCGTCGATATGCTCGAAATCGCCCTCTTCCTGCATGCGCTGCATCAGGACCGAACCCACCATACCGCGCCAACCAACCAAGCCTACGAGTTTCATCATCTATCCCTGCCAATAGGGACTGACCGTAATAGTCAGCCGTTACATCACTCAATGCGGTATTTACCGCCTTATTTGTTGCTTTATTTAATTACGCTGCCAGCGCCTTGACCACCGCATCGCCCATTTCACGCGTGCCGACACGGGTCGTACCGGCTTCGTGAATATCGACAGTGCGGAAACCCTGAGTCAACACTTTCTTCACCGCTGTTTCAATCCGGTCAGCCTGCTTCGGCTTGTTCAGGGAATAACGCAACATCATCGCTGCCGACAAAATCGTCGCCAGTGGATTGGCAATATCCTTACCGGCAATGTCAGGCGCCGATCCATGCGAAGGCTCATACATGCCCTGATTGCGTTCATTCAGCGAGGCCGAAGGCAGCATGCCGATGGAACCGGTCAGCATTGCCGCCTCGTCGGACAAAATATCGCCGAACATATTGCCGGTGACGATGACGTCGAAATTTTTCGGCGCGCGCACCAGTTGCATGGCGGCGTTATCGACGTACATGTGATCCAGCGCGACGTCCTGATATTCCTTATGCACCTCGGTGACGATATCTCTCCAGAACTGGAAGGTTTCCAGCACATTGGCTTTATCGACGCTGGTCAGACGCTTGCTGCGTTTTTGCGCTGCCTGAAAACCCACATGCGCGATGCGGCGGATTTCGCCTTCGGCGTAACGCATGGTGTCGAAACCTTCGCGCTGACCTTTGAACTGACCATCGGGGGCGCTGCGCACGCCGCGTGGCTGGCCGAAATAAATGTCACCGGTCAGTTCGCGCACGATCAGGATGTCCAGTCCGGATACGATTTCAGGCTTGAGCGACGAGGCGCCCACCAGTTCGGGATACAAAATCGCTGGACGCAAATTGGCAAACAGGCCTAGCTGTTTACGCAAGCCCAGCAGTGCCTGCTCTGGTCGCAGCGACCGTTCCAGCTTGTCGTATTTCCAGTCACCGACCGCGCCGAACAGGATGGCGTCGGCGGCTTTGGCCAGCGCCAGCGTGGCGTCGGGCAGCGGATGTCCGTGCGCTTCATAGCCTGCGCCGCCGACCAGCGCGGTTTCCATCTCGAATGGTTCATCGAGGCAATTGAGCACGCGCACTGCCTGCTCCATGATTTCAGGACCGATGCCGTCGCCGGGCAGAATAGCTATTTTCATAATGGGGAATGTATTCGTTAGTCAGAAGGAAAAACAGCGCAGTGAGCGCCTGATGCATTCAGAAAATGCCCGGTCATGTTTGCGTCATTAAAGAACGCTGAAGAACGCGGAACGACGCGGCCGGGGTGTTCAGATGGTCTAGATTGTATTGGCCAGCCAGGGTTGCTCTTGCAGCCGACGCTCTTCAAAGGCGCGGATTTTTTCCGCATTCAGCAAGGTCAGGCCGATATCGTCGAAACCATTCAGCAAACAGTATTTGCGGAATTCACCGATGTCGAAGGAAAACGATTGCGCGCCGTCCAAAGTGCCAATGCGCTGCTGTTCCAGATCCACCATCAGGCGAAAACCGGGAAAAGCCTTGGTTTGATCGAACAGCGTATCGATCTGCGCTTCCGGCAAGACAATCGGCAGCAATCCGTTTTTGTAGCAATTATTGAAAAAGATATCGGCAAAACTGGGCGCAACCACTACCCGGAAACCGAACTGCACCAGCGCCCACGGCGCATGTTCACGCGAGGAACCACAGCCGAAATTCTTGCGCGCCAGCAGAATCGAGGCACCTTGATAGCGCGCCTGATTGAGCACGAAATCGGGATTGAGCGGCCGAACGGCGTTATCCATGCCGGGTTCGCCGTGGTCCAGATAGCGCCACTCGTCGAACAGATTAGGGCCGAAACCGGTGCGCTTGATCGACTTCAGAAACTGCTTAGGAATGATCGCATCGGTATCGATATTGGCGCGGTCCAGCGGTGCGACCAACCCTTCATGTACGGTAAATTTATCCATCGTTTTTTCCCTGACCGGTGTTGTCTGGTTATTCAAGCAAGCGTGTCGGCTTACAGCCCGCGCACATCGACAAAGTGACCCGCAATTCCCGCCGCTGCCGCCATCGCCGGACTGACCAGATGGGTGCGGCCGCCCGCGCCCTGCCGTCCTTCGAAATTGCGGTTGGAGGTCGAGGCGCAACGCTCGCCCGGTTCCAGACGGTCGGCATTCATCGCCAGACACATCGAGCAGCCCGGCTCGCGCCATTCGAAACCGGCGTCGCGGAAAATACGATCCAGTCCTTCGCGTTCGGCCTGTTCCTTGACCAGCCCGGAACCGGCCACCACCATCGCCAGCTTGACGTTGGAAGCACGGAATTTGCCGCGCACCACCTGCGCGGCAGCGCGTAAATCTTCAATCCGCGAGTTGGTGCAGGAACCAATGAATACCTTGTCGATGCGGATATCGGCAATCGGCGTATTGGGCTTGAGTCCCATGTAAATCAAGGCTTTTTCCATGCCGTCGCGCTTGGTGGCGTCTTTTTCCTTGTCCGGATCGGGGACGCGGCTATCGATGCCGACCACCATTTCCGGCGACGTGCCCCAGGTGACTTGAGGCTGCACGCTGGCAGCATTGAGATTGACGACCAGATCGAACTTGGCACCGACGTCGGTATGCAGATCGCGCCACAGGCCGACCGCTCGTTCCCAGTGCGGGCCGGACGGCGCATAGGGCCGTCCTTTCAAATAATTGAGCGTGGTGTCGTCGAAGGCGATCATGCCGGCGCGCGCACCTGCTTCGATGGCCATATTGCAGACCGTCATGCGGCCTTCCATCGACAGCGAGCGAATGGTCGAACCCGCGAATTCGATGGCGTAGCCGGTACCGCCGGCCGTGCCGATTTTGCCGATCACGGCCAGCACGATGTCTTTGGCGGTGACGCCGGTCGGCAGCGCGCCGTCGATTTGCACCAACAGCGATTTGGATTTGCGCGCCAGCAGGGTTTGCGTGGCCAGCACATGCTCGACTTCCGAGGTGCCGATACCATGCGCCAGCGCCGCGAATGCGCCGTGGGTGGAGGTATGCGAATCGCCGCACACCACGGTCATGCCGGGCAAAGTAGCGCCCTGCTCGGGTCCGATGACGTGGACGATGCCTTGTCGGCGGTCGTTCATGCCGAAATAGGTCAGGCCATATTGCTTGGCGTTGGCGTCCAGCGTCTCTACCTGCAAACGGGAGATAGGATCGGCGATGCCATTGGCGCGGCCGGTAGTCGGGACGTTGTGGTCGGCCACCATCAGATTGGCGGCATTGCGCCAGGGTTCGCGGCCAGCCAGCTTCAAACCTTCAAAGGCTTGCGGGCTGGTGACTTCGTGCAGCAGATGGCGGTCGATATACAGGGTGGCTGTGCCATCTTGTTCCGTATGGACGACGTGCGATTCCCACAATTTGTCGTAAAGTGTCTTGAGCATGATTCAGTCTCTGGTAAAACAAGCTAAGGCCGGACAAACCGGCGAGGAAAATTCTCGAATTTTCTCGAAATGGTCAACGATTATGCCATACCCGTGCCCTATGGCAGCGGGTGTAAGCGTGGGTAACCGACCCTACTGCGACTGAATCCGACAAAAACACGGAAAAATCATGGCAAAACTATGGCAAACCAGCCGGGCCGCCTAAGCTTTTCCCACACGCTAATTGGATTGAAAACGCATCGTCTTGCCGTCAGGAAGAGTCGCTAACGCGCTATGCGCGGCGACGTGTTGATTTTTTCCCGGCCAGACCTTATCGCCAAAGTTAGCAATAATGCGGGTGCCGTCAGAAAACTGCGTTTCCTGTACCTGCCCCTCGGGCGTCAGCCAGCGAAAACCGGTGAGCGCCCGTTCGTACAAACGCTCATGCAGAGGGCGGAAGAAAGCATCGAGCCGCAACAAATAGGGAATCCGTTTGCTGGCGGTACCCAGGCTCATATTGAGCAGCGGAGGAACATTGTAGAGTTGCTGCAACAGTTCTGTCGTCACCCGCGTTTCTTTGAATTTCAGACTATCGACGGTCCAGTGGTGCGTCGTTATCACGCTGTCATGGAATGCCGCCTGGAACAGCGGCAAGCGCTTGGCCGGGTCGAAATACAAGGCTTGATAGAGCGGTTTGATTGAACTGGTTTTGAAGAAAAATCCTGGCTCATCGTGCGGGAACCATGCGCCCAGATAATAGGGAGAAGATTTGTCCTTGCGCATATCGGGGTCCTTCCAGCCAAATCCGGAAGTTTGCATGCCATGCGCAAAGGCGATGCTGGAATTGGCCACCGCTCCGCCGACTTCGGACCCGACGATAATTCCCTGAGTCTTGGCAATCCAGGCCATGGCGGCAATACGATTTTTGGCATCCTGCGCCTGCGAAGTGCGTTTGGCGGGATCATAGTCATCAAACACCATGCCGGTGCCATCGACGTCAATAAACCAGCTGTTGTAGTGACTTACCGCCTGAATTTCAGGAACGCGTTTTTCCATCAAGGGGCGAACACATGCCGGATTGGTGTACACCCCTTTTCCGCCAAAGCCGGTTTTGTGTTTGCCATTTGCCAGCACAATGCCGCAACGCTGGAACGCATCCGCTCCTAATTGCGCCGACAGCCAGCTTGGATTGTCATTCCCCTCGGGCAGTGCCGTGTCGTAGGAATCATAGGGGCCAATCAAATAGCCTGCCTTGCGTGCCTCCCGTATGCCTTCCGGACTGGCAAACCCGGCCGTCCATTGCGGTAGTCCTATCCATAGTTTGGATAAACCGGCCGCCTGCAATTGGTGGATCATTTTCCCGGAATTGGAATCGCCCCAGCTATCGGGGGGATTGAGCGCCGCACCTAATGTTTTCATTGCCAGTTGCTTGCGCTGCTCTATCTGCTTAGCCTCATTGCCCGGTACGAGCCGGGTCAGCGTTTGATTCAAGGCATTGACCAACATGTCCTGCAAATGCGGTTTGCTGCTCAGATCAGAGGCCTCCAGTGCTTTTTTTGCCGCATCGTGAATCCAGCCCTCGCCACCCGCGATCCAGTCGGGGGGAATCGCCTTTTGCAGCGCTGGCCAGTTTTTCACGTCTTGCGCAACAAAGAGCCGCTCGCCCCATACGTAAATATGACTGGCGCCGATGAGGCGCTCACCGTCTTTTGCCTGGGCCAATTTGGTTGTTAGCGGGACGAACTCCCCCCGCGCTTGCAGCCATTGCCGATATTGCTTGGCCGGAGCCAGCCAGTCCGGGCCGTTGAGTGCAATCTGCACTTCATACGGGCGCTTAGTATCGAGCTCGGTAAAACTGTGATTGACGGCAAAGCCAATCCCTTTCGCATCAGGCGTGAAGCTCAGGGAATTATTGAAGGGATTGGCGAACAGGACAGACAGCACCTGCTTACCGTAATCCATCCCGAGTACGGGCAAGCTCAGATCTTCGGTGGTGTTGATGCCGCTATAGTCGCCCGCTAATGCCGCGCGCCAGTCCTTGTCATTGGCCGGCACATAGTAGCCCTCGTGAATCGGCAGTATCAGCCCACGCGCGCCGGAGGGCGTCGCTGGCCATTGAATTTGTCCGGGGGTCGTGCGCGTGAATTGCACGCTCAGAATCGTATCCTTGAGTTGCGCCCGGACGACGGTGTCTGCGCCGAATTGCCAACTGGCGCTGGACGCCTCCTTCTTGAGCTGCCCGGTAGCTTCAGTTGCACCAGGAGAGGAAATGGGTAGTACTTCCCCGGAAGGCAATGTGGCGGAAGTCGCTAAGGTCGCCGGATCAATCTCAATTTTCCAGCCGGCATTGGTGAGCGTGATCGCTTGCGTCAGCGGCGCAAAAAGTAATAAACACAGCGGGACTAGCCGCAAGAATGGGATGCAAGGGATGCAAGGGATGCAAGGAATACGCATAGGAGGATCGTTACCCGGTGAGTTCAATCGTGGATTGGCCTGCATGGATAAGGAGGACAGCGCGCAGGACATGCACCGCCAGCTCCTTGTATAGGTAAGGCATATCCCTTATCCACGGCTATCGGCGCCAGACTTACATCTGGTAAGAAGATCGGGTCTGATCAACAGGCTCCCTGGGAGCAGACCGACATTGCGTCGGTCAGTCCGGCGTTTCTATCCTGGGAGTACTCACCGAGACATCGGCGCATTGCGCCCGGTGGCGTAAGGCGTGATCCATCAATACCAGCGCCAGCATCGCTTCGGCGATAGGCGTGGCGCGGATGCCGACGCAGGGGTCGTGACGGCCAAAAGTTTCCACGGCGACCGGCTGGCCGCTCTTGTCGATCGACTGGCGGGCGGTGCGGATGCTGGAAGTGGGCTTGATCGCTATCGAAGCGGTGATGTCCTGTCCGGTGGAAATGCCGCCCAGAATGCCGCCGGCGTTATTGCCGAGGAAGCCTTGCGGTGTGAGTTCGTCGCCGTGTTCGCTGCCCTTTTGCGCGACTGAGCGAAAACCCGCGCCGATTTCCACACCCTTTACCGCGTTGATGCCCATGAGCGCATAGGCGATGTCGGCATCAAGTTTGTCGTAAATCGGTTCGCCCAGTCCCAGCGGCACATTGTGCGCGACCACGTCGATGCGCGCGCCGCAGGAATCGCCGTCTTTGCGCAAGTCATCCATATAGGTTTCGAGCTGGTCGATGAGGCTGGCATTGGCCGCGAAAAACGGATTTTGCGCGACATGCTCCCAGGATTCGAACGGGATGACGATCTCGCCAAGCTGGCTCATATAGCCCCGGAAGGTGGTGCCGTACTGCTCGAACAGCCATTTTTTGGCAACCGCCGCCGCCGCCACGGCCGGCGCGGTCAGACGCGCCGAAGAACGACCGCCGCCACGCGGATCGCGGATACCGTATTTTTGCCAGTAGGTGTAATCGGCATGGCCGGGACGGAAGGTGTCGAGCAGGTTGCCGTAATCTTTACTGCGCTGATCCTGATTACGGATCAGCAGGGAAATGGGGGTGCCGGTAGTGCGGCCTTCATAGACGCCGGACAGGATTTCGACCGTATCCGGCTCCTGCCTCTGCGTGACGTGGCGCGAAGTGCCGGGACGACGCCGGTCCAGTTCGGGCTGGATATCGGATTCCGACAGCAGCATGCCGGGCGGGCAGCCATCGATGACGCAACCAATTGCGGGTCCGTGGGATTCGCCAAAGGTGGTGACGGTAAAGAGCGTGCCGAGAGTATTGCCGGACATAGGAGAAGGGGGCGAGAGACGGGAAGCCATGATTTTACCAGCCTCATGGGCAAACCCCGCCTCTGCACCTCATTGCAAGGGGTCGTTTGCCCTCAGCGGCGGTCGCCACGCAGCGCCAATACCTGCGCGTGCAGCGACTCCGGCGTGGCGTCGGCGGCGGCCAGCGGTGCGCCGACGGCCAGTTCCAGCTGGGAAAACGGGCCGCGCCGGAAACCGCGTTCCAGAAAATTTCCGCGGTGACGCGACCACATACCGCCCCATAGTCCGCGCAAAGCCAGCGGCACTACCGGCACCGGAGAACGCGCCAGTATCTTGGCTACCCCGCCCTTGAAGCCATTCATTTCACCGTCCAAGGTCAGCTTGCCTTCGGGAAAAATGCAGACCAGCTCCCCTTCATGCAAAGCCTGCGCAATATCGATATAGGCTTTTTCAGTCACCCACGGATCTTCGCTCCTGGGGGCGATAGGAATGGTGCGCGCCGTCCTGAACACCCAGGACAGCAGCGGGATCTTGAATATCCGATGATCCATCACGAAACGGATAGGCCGCGGACTGGTTGCCATGATGACGAGAGCGTCGATATAACTGACGTGATTGCACACCAGCAATGCCGCGCCGGAATGGGGAATACGCCAGCCATCGACAGTGCGCACCCGGTAAAACGTATGAATCAGCAGCCAGGCCAGAAAGCGAATCAGAAATTCCTGCGCCAGTGAAAAAATGTAAATCGCTACGACCACGTTAAGCAGTGCGGTAATCAGAAAAATCTGCGGAATCGTATAACCGGCGCGCAGCAGCAGCATCGCCAACAAGGCCGAAGCGACCATGAACAGGGAATTCATGATGTTGACGCCGGCAATCGTGCGCGACAGATGCGCCGGGTCGCAGCGCGTCTGGATCAGCGCGAACAGCGGCACGATGTACAGACCACCGAACAGACCGATCAGCAGACAATCGGCCAGAATGCGCCAGCTACCGTGCTGGACGACGAAACCGAGCAGACCGACCGTCTCCCGGTTGACGTAGGCCATGCTGGAAAAATACAGGTCGATGCCGAATACCGACAGACCGATCGCGCCGAACGGCACCAGTCCGATTTCCACCTTGCCGCCGGACAAGCGCTCGCACAGCAGAGAACCGGCACCGATGCCGATGGAAAATACGGCCAGCAGCAGCACGAATACGCTGTAGTCACCATGCAGATAGGTTTTGGCATAGACCGGAAATTGCGCCAGCATGGTCGCGCCGTAAAACCAGAACCAGGAATTGCCCAGCAGGGCCAGAAACACCACCCGGTTGCTGCGCGAAAAGCGGAAATTGCGCATCGTTTCCGTCAGCGGATTCCAGTTGATGCGCAAGGTCGGCGCCGGTGCCGGTGAAAGCGGTATGCGCAGGCTGACCAGCCAGCCCAGCAGCGCCAGAGCAATCGTGCTGACCACCACCATTTGCAGGCCCCAGACCGGATAGACCACCAGCACGGCACCGAGAATTTCACCCAGCAGGATACCGACGAAGGTCCCCATTTCGATGACGCCGTTGCCGCCGACGAGCTCCTCGCGCGTGAGTTGCTGCGGCAGGTAGGCGTACTTGACCGGGCCGAATAGCGTGGAATGCAATCCCATGCCGGCGACGGCCGCGACCAGCAGCCACAGATGGTGTCCCATCCAGCCGTAGGCAGCCAGCGCCATGATGGCGATTTCCAATAATTTGATGTAGCGCGTGAGCCGCGATTTTTCAAATTTATCGGCCAACTGCCCTGCCGTCGCGGAAAACAGGACGAAGGGCAAGATGAATAAACCGGGAATCAGGTTGGTCAGAAAACCGCTGTCGAGCGTGGTCCAGCTCAGCGCGTCGAAAGTCAGAATGGTCAGCAGCGCGGTCTTGAAGACATTGTCATTGAGCGCGCCCAGGAACTGGGTCCAGAAAAAAGGCCCGAAGCGGCGTTGCGACAGAAGTGCGAACTGATTCGGCGCGGGGGACTCGCCAGTGGGCGACGCTGGAGCGGATCGGGTCATAAGAGCAGTGAGGGTGAGGAGGGAATGGTGAGAGCGCACATTCTGCCATGCGCAAGGAGAAAAGTACGGCGGTGGATGCGCTAAGGAGTGGCATCCGGCCCGGGCAGCGCGGATAGTGGGGGAAATTCAGACGGGTACAACAGAAAACTGCCGGATAACTCACGGCCACCCCGGGAGGGGCGACCGCATCAATACGAACGCGACTTATATGCCTGACTAGGCAGTTTCGGTCTCGCCCGCAGGCCAGTCACGGATATAGGCCTTGAGCATCTTGTTTTCAAAACCCTGGGCATCGAGCACCGCCTTGGCGACATCGTAAAACGACATCACGCCCATCAGCACTTTGGCATCCATCACCGGCACATAGCGCGCGTGTTTTTCCAGCATGATGCGGCGCACTTCGTTGATATCGGTATCGGGGGTAATGGTAATGGGATGGTCGTCCATGTGCTTGCGTACGGTATTGCTGCCGACCGATCCCTTGTTCAAATGCAGGGTCAGCAGCACTTCGCGGAAGGTCAGCATGCCGACCAGCTCGCCGAATTCCATCACGACCAGCGAACCGATATCTTTTTCCGCCATGGTATCGACGGCATCTGCGATGGAGGTATCAGGCGTAACGGTGTAGAGAATGTTGCCTTTGGCTTTGAGAATTTCGGAAACTTTCATGATGCCATCCTGAAGTAAATGTGGATTACCGGGAGCATCCGGCGACGACCGTCTGCTGTGGAATGGCCCGGCCTGTGTTGTCCGGCGCCAGTGTGCTTGTCTCTTTTTATCTGTTTATTGGATATGGTGTCTGACTGTAGCCCAAGCGGAGCGAAAAATCCAGACGCAGGCAAAATCAGGCCGCATTCACACCGGATAGCCTGCGCTGCTCGTCGCCGCTGTCGCCGTCGACGCGTCTGCCGAGCCGGAAAAATACGTTGTCAGGGTTTGCCCCAAGGCATCTTCCACCGCCACCCCGACTTGCCGGATCAGTCGCCGGTCGCCCGATGCATGAGCGGCCGCATTAAAAACAAACAAGCGATATACATCGGCCAGCGTCAGTTGATCCGGATGGGCCAGTAGCATCCAGTACCCCATGCGATCAGCGGCATGCCGGTTCCAGCGCCCGCCATTGGCGTCGGGGCTAATCTCAGTGTTAATGGTGCCGACCCAACCGGCGGCAACCATTTTTCCCAGTAGCAAGCGGATTTCGGAATACCCGATGCGCGTCTTCCGGCGCAGCGTACGCGCATCGGCCAGCGCCGAGGTCCCCTTGCTACGCGCCTCGTGCAGCACGCGCAGCAGCGTCATTGCATCGACGAATTCACTGCCAGGACGCGGCACATGCCACCAGCGTTCATAACGGATGACGGGCAAAATCGCGGTCAGCAATGCACCCATCAGCGTAATGAGCCACAGCATGTAAATCCAGATCAGAAAAATCGGCAGCGCGGCAACCGCTCCGTAGATCATGGTGTAAGTCGGAAACTGGAGAACGTAGACAGCGAACAGGCGCTTGGCCCCTTCCACACAGATACCCGCCAGCAGCCCGCCCCACAGCGCATCGCGCCATTCGACTTGCTGATGGGGAACGGTACTGTAAAGCAAGGTGTACGCGGCGGTGGTCAGCAAAATCGACACCAGCGTATATAAACCAGCACCGCCCAGAGGCAGACTCGCCACCACCCCGTTGGTGGCGGCATACAAGTGCGACGTCACCGATACCGACAAGCCTATCAATAAAGGCCCGAGTGTAATGATGGCCCAGTACACCAATACCCGCCGCATCAGCGGCCGCGATTGTTTGACGCGCCAGATCTGGTTGAAGATGCGATCGATGGTCGCCATCGTCATATACGTGGTGAAAATCAGCGCCACGCCGCCCAGCGCCGACAGCCGCGCCGATTTCGAAGCGAACTGATTGAGATAACCAAGAATGGTGGACGCCATGCCCTGCGGGATGGAACTCTGCGCAAAATAGGCTTCCAGCGTGGCGCGGAACGTGCCGAACAGCGGGAACGCAGTGAACAAGGCCAAAGCAATTGTCAGGACCGGTACCAGCGACAGAATGGTCGTAAACGTCAGGCTGCCCGCCACTTGCGGCAGGCGGTCTTCATTCAAACGCTGGAGGATGAAGCGCGCAAACAATCTGGCCTTGGGCCAGGTCAGTCCATGCAAATGCGGTAAGCGGAAAAGCACCATCGGCAAGCCATCTCAACAAGGGGGTGATAAGGTCGGGGTGTAACAGGGTATAGCGGGGTATTCAAGGGCATTAGGCCGAAACAGCACCTTAGGTTTTTCCTATCGCATTCACCAGGCAAGCAACAAGCCTTCTATAATACCAAGATGATAAGTCCTTCTCCCATCACCATATTGATTTTGTATTATTCCCGGCATGGCGCCACGCGCAAACTGGCTGAATGCATCGCCCAGGGCGTGGAAAGCGTCGCCGGCTGCGATGCGCGACTGCGCACGGTACCGGCCGTCTCGACCGTGACCGAAGCGACCGCCGCAGAGGTGCCATCCGATGGCGCCCCTTATGTGGAAATGCAAGACCTCGAACAATGCGCCGGACTGGCGCTCGGTTCGCCGACCCGCTTCGGCAACATGGCCGCCGCCATGAAATATTTCTGGGATGGCAGCGCCGCACAATGGGTATCCGGCACATTGGCCGGCAAACCTGCCTGCGTGTTCACCTCTACCGGCAGTCTGCATGGCGGTCAGGAATCCACGCTACTAACCATGATGCTGCCGCTGCTGCACCATGGCATGCTGCTGCTAGGCGTGCCCTATACCGAACCGCGCCTGATGACTACCGCCAGCGGCGGCACACCCTACGGCGCGAGCCACTGGGCCGGTGCCGACGGCAAGCAGCCGTTCACCGAAGACAGCCGCACATTGGCCATCGCGCTCGGCCGTCGTCTGGCGGAAACCGCCCTCAAACTCCAGGAACAGCCATGAAGCGCACGTCTGCCGACCTTTACTATTACGGCGCGGCATCCAGCCTGATTACGCTGATCCTGCTCGGCGTGGCCTGGGAACTGGTGCTATCGCCCCTGCGTCCGGGCGGCTCCTGGCTGGTGCTCAAAGTGATCTTCTTGCTACTGCCCTTGCGCGGCGTACTCAAACGCGATCTTTATACGATGCAATGGTCGTCCATGCTGATCCTGCTCTTTTTTGCTGAAGGCATCGTCCGCGCCACCAGCGACCGCGTGGCTTTATCGATCCCGCTGGGCTGGACCGAAGTGGCGCTGACCTGCATCTACTTTTTCTGCGCCGTGATGTATCTGCGGCCGTATAAAAA
Source organism: Herbaspirillum sp. RTI4 (assembly GCF_034313965.1). Lineage (NCBI taxonomy): Bacteria > Pseudomonadati > Pseudomonadota > Betaproteobacteria > Burkholderiales > Oxalobacteraceae > Herbaspirillum > Herbaspirillum sp. RTI4. The sequence continues at coordinate 1,455,785 of NZ_JAVIWQ010000002.1, read as the reverse complement.
AGTCGCCAAGGAAGTCGCGCGTCAGGCCATCCAGAAGGCGTCGCGCTAGCGGCCCCGGCGTATGCCTGTCATGCAAGAATTCCTCCAGGCATGTGCGGCAGCCATCGGCGCACAGTATGTACTGACCTCCCCCGCCGACATGGCCTCGTATCTGGCTGACCGACGCGGCCGTTTTACCGGCGCGGCGCTGGCCGTCGTGCGGCCCGGCAGTGCGGAAGAAACGGCCGCCATCGTCGCCCTGTGCCACCAGTTCCGCGTACCACTCGTGCCGCAAGGCGGCAATACCGGTCTGGTACTGGGCAGCGTGCCTGATACCAGCGGCACAGCCATCGTGCTGTCACTCATGCGCCTCAACCGCATCCGCGCCATCGACACCATCAACCACACCATGACAGTGGAAGCCGGCTGCATTCTGCAACATATTCAGCAAGCCGCCGCCGAGGCTGGCCTGCTCTTCCCGCTGGCGCTGGCAGCGCAGGGCAGTTGTACCATAGGCGGCAATCTGGCGACCAATGCCGGCGGCACCGGCGTGCTGCGCTATGGCAACACGCGCGAACTCTGTCTGGGCCTGGAAATCATTACCGCGCAAGGCACGCTCATCAGCAATTTGCGCGGCTTGCGCAAGGACAATACCGGCTACGATCTGCGTCACCTGTTCATCGGTGCCGAAGGTACGCTGGGCGTGATCAGTGCAGCAGTGCTGAAACTGTTTCCGCAACCGAAGGCGCAAGTCACGGCGCTGGTGGCGGTCGCTACACCGGAGGCAGCGTTGCAACTGCTGGGGCAAGCGCAGCAGGCCTGCGATGCCTCACTGACTGCCTTCGAGCTGATTTCCGACTATTGCCTGCAATTGGTCGAGCGCCATTTTCCTGCGCTGCACTCCCCATTCCAGACGCGCTATCCCTACTTGGTCCTGCTGGAAATTTCCGATAACGAATCAACAGAACATGCCAACGGTTTGCTGGAACAGGTGATCGGCGCAGCACTGGATCAGGGACTGGCGGCAGATGCCGCGATTGCCTCTTCCATCGCCCAATCCGCCGCGCTGTGGGCGCTGCGGGAACATATTTCCGACGCGCAGGCGCGCGAAGGAAAAAATATCAAGCACGACATCTCGATGCCGATCTCGTCGATTCCTGAGTTCATGCGCGACACTGATGCGTTGCTGCAACAACATTTCCCGGGCTGCGCCATGGTGACTTTCGGCCATCTGGGCGACGGCAACCTGCATTACAACGTGTCTCCCTCTGCCGACTTGCCCGGCGACGCCCTGCTCGACAGCCAGCCGCAAATCAACCGTATCGTCTATGACAGCGTCGACCGCTTTGGCGGGTCGATTTCCGCCGAACACGGCCTGGGCGCGCTCAAACGCGAGGAAATCCGGCGTTACAAACCGGCAGCCGAACTGCAACTGATGGCCACGATCAAGCAGGCGCTCGATCCATTGAATCTGATGAATCCGGGGAAAGTACTGTAAATTGCGTCGGCAGATGCTGTTTCTATTTTTTCCATTGTTTCTATTGCTTCTCCGCCTCTTTCCCTGGATCGTTCATGCCCACTTCACCGACTCCAGCCCCTCTCCGTCCCCGCAGCTTCTTGCCCGCGATGACCAGTCTTTTACTCTTTCTGACCGCTCACCCTGCGCTGGCTGGCGTGTCGCTGCTGCAAATTCCCAAACGCATCGACGCCACTGCGCCACTGACCCTCACCTTACTGATCAGTAACGATGGCGACGAGGACGTGTTGAAGATTCCTGCTAATTTAGTGATCGCTGTTTCGGGCGATATGATTCCGCCCATTCAGTTGCGCTTGCGTAAAGAAAAGGACGCGCCTGCCGAATTCAGGCTGCACCAAGGGGAATTCCGCAAAGTCAGTTTCAGTGGCGAGATTCCGCCGACGCTGCGCGGTGTGGTGCGCATCGAGCCTGTCGGCATGGACGCCGCGCCCATGTTGGCGTCTCTGGTACGCCCCAATCCAGCTTATGGACCGCTTCCCGCACCGGCACCCATCGACTTAGCGCTGCTGGATAATGCCGGCGATAAAGATGCCACCATCGCGACGAATTCATCCCCCTCCCCGGTCGGTAGCGCCACGACGACGGCCGATATGGACCTGAGTTATCTGCGGCGACTTTCCGCTCACGATCCCATGTATTTTGTCGGCGGCAGCAACGGTGGCCGCAATGCCAAATTCCAATTAAGTTTCAAGTACCGCTTATTTCAGCCAGATGATCCGCGCTCCAGAACACTCTTGGATAATCTTTACATCAGCTACACCCAGTTTTCGCTGTGGGATTTGCACAGCCAATCGGCTCCTTTCCGCGACACCAATTATCATCCCGCTGTGTTTTATGACCTGCCCGACCTCGGCGTTTCGTATGGCCCCCTCACCCGACTCAGTTTTCGCGCCGGGCTGGAACATGAATCGAACGGCCGCGACGGCGCTGATTCACGCAGCATGAATGATGCCTTTATCCAGCCTTCGATCACTTTCGGCAAACTCAACGATTACCACCTGACAGTGCAGCCTAAGCTGTATGCCTATGTCGGCCCCACATCCGACAATCCTGATATCGCCCAGTACCGCGGCCACATGGATTTGCGCATCCTGTTGCAACAACCGAACGGATTCGGTCTTGCCACGACCTTACGCAAGGGAAGTAAAAGCAGTACCGGCAGCATCGAGACCCAATTCACGTATCCCATGGCCGAGCTGATTCCGGGTACCGCTGGCTATCTGATGGCAAGTTATTTTTCTGGCTACGGCGAAAGTCTGCTGACCTATAACCAAAAGCAGACGTCGCAATTTCGCATCGGCTACGCTTTGTCGCGCTGACATTTTTGATGTGAAGTAGATAGGCCCAAGCAGGGAGGCAATGATGCCAAGGGGTCGTGAAACCAGAATCGGCTACACGCCCTACGCGCACGATTGACTGCACACGGAGGGCGGGTAAGGCTCTGCAATCAGGATGGAAATTGCGTCAGTCGATAGGCGTACGCATGGTGACGAATTCCTCTGCGGAAGTCGGATGAATCCCTATCGTGGCGTCGAACTGCGCCTTGGTCGCGCCGCACTGCAAGGCAACCGCAAAGCCCTGCACGATTTCTCCGGCGTCAGCACCCACCATGTGGACGCCAAGAACACGGTCGGTTTTCGCATCAACCAGCAATTTCATCAGTGTTTTTTCATCGCGGCCGCTCAGGGTGTGCCTGAGTGCCTTGAAACTCGACTTGAACACCCGGATATCATCAAAGCGTTCCCGGGCCTGCTGTTCCGTGAGGCCGACGGTAGCGATATTCGGATCGCTGAAGACCGCTGTCGGCACATTGTCATACGACATTTCACGCGCACTATCCGCGCCCTTTTTGAACAGGCGTGAGGCCACGACCATCCCCTCCGCCAGCGCCACAGGCGTCAGTGCGATACGGTCGATAACGTCGCCGATGGCATGAATCGACGGCACACTGGTCTGGAACTGATCGTCCACGATGACCGCGCCATTCGGCTTGAGCGTGACGCCTGCGGCTTCCAGACCCAGTCCATAGGTATTCGGCGCACGGCCCGTGGCCAGCAGCACGCAGTCGGCATCGAGGCTCGCGCCGCCGCTCAGTCGCACTTGTCGCACGGCGCATCCGGCGCTGTCTTGTTCGCCGGCATCGATGGCCTCGATACGGGTATCGAGCAAAACGCGCATGCCCTTCTTGCGCATTTCCTCGACCAGAAAAACACCCAGGTCAGCATCCATCGTGCGCAGCAATTGCGCCCCGCGATAAATCAGCGTGACCTCGCTACCCAGTCCGTTAAGAATGGACGCCAGCTCGACGGCGATATAACCGCCGCCATACACAACACTGCGCGCCGGCAAGGCATCAAGATGGAAAAATTCGTCGGAACTAATGGCGTACTCGCTGCCGGGAAATTCCGCAGCCGTTGGTTTGCCACCGGTGGCAATCAGGATATGCGCACTGGTCAATCGACGATCACCGACCAATACCGTATGCGCATCTTCGATGACAGCATGACCATCCAGAATGTCCACCCCCGACCCGTCCAGCAGACGGCGATAAACGCTATTGAGCCGGGCGATTTCCACGTCCTTGTTGGCAATCAGCGTAGCCCAATCGAAAACGGCCTTCTCTACCTGCCAGCCGAAGCCGCGCGCATCCTCGACTTCACCATGAAAATGCGCCGCGTACGCCATCAGTTTTTTGGGAATGCAGCCAACGTTGACGCAGGTACCGCCCAGATATTGCTGCTCCACAATACCGACTTTTGCACCGTATTGCGCCGCAAAGCGACTGGCGCGTACGCCACCGGAACCCGCGCCTATCGTCAATAAATCGTAATCGTATGTACTCATGAAATGAATCTCGCGCCTTGAATGTGTTGAAGCTGTTGAATGCCGGTACGTCTTGCCACACACTCTCACCCGGCTGGGGCAAAGAAGTCACGCTAATGATGGCAAAGACTGTTGCAGGCATCCTACGCGATAAACAGATTCAGCGCGGTTGGTTCAGAAATAAGCATCTGATGATTCAGTGAGGAGAAAGACCCCCGTCATCACCGGAAGCAGCTTTTCCCTAATCCACACACTGCACAGGAACCCCTGAGTAAGCGTGGCGAGCGCCGCAAGGTCAGGATAAGAAACGCAGTCGTACTTTGAGTACGACGAGCATCACACCCCTATGATTACGCCCGCAGCAGCATTCCCTCCGCACTGCACAGGAACCGCTGAGTAAGCGTAGCGAGCGCCGCAAGCTCAGGGTAAGAAGCGCAGTCGTACTCAAGTACGACGAGCATCGCAGCCCTGAGATTGCGTCGCGCAGTAGCTTAATCAGTGGTTCCTCAGCCGGGGGCGCGAGAGAGTACGAGCAACCAGCGGCGCAGCAGCAGAATCTGCAGATGTCCGGCTTCAACGCCGGCGCTGCATTCGATGAGCGGGTTGACACGATAGCGGCGCACATAGGTGTCGCGGCAAATGAACAATTCGCGCCGGCCAAGACGCATATAGAAAGTGGAAGGACTGGTTTGCAGACCGAAGCGAGTAGCCGAAGCGAGTTCGAATTGTGTCATGGCAGTAGTTCCTGTCGTTGTAAGAGTTTGTACTTTAGCACAAACACTGTACAAATAAACAGTGGTTTTTGTTTTTATTCCAGCACTGTGCCAAATCCCTACATGGAGGTAGCGGAACGGGCCGCCTGCTCATACAAGCCGGACAACTGCCGCAGGAAACGCGCCAGCTCGGCCAGTTCAAAGCTTTCGGTGCCGTCGCCGGACAAGCCGGACACCAGCACTTGCTCGCGGATTTCGAAATATTTTTTGCACAGGCTTTGCCCTGCGTCATTGGTGGAATACAAGACTTCCTTGCCTTTGCGCTCGGTGCTGACCAGTCCCAATCCGTGCAGTTTTTTCAGGGAATAATTGACTACATGCGTGTCTTCGATATTGAGGATGAACGCAATGTCGGCCAGCTTCTTTTCACGGGCGCGATGATTGATGTGATGCAAGACCAGAACGTCGGTAATCGTCATGTCTTTCACGCCAGCGGCCGCCATGCAGCGTACCGCCCAGCGATTGAAGGCATTGGTGGCAATGATCAGGCCGAATTCGAATTCACTCAGCTCCACGCTGCGGCCGGAGGCCAGATGCAGCGACGACACGATAGGCTGCTTGGGTTTGGGAGACTCGGGGGCGGCGACAGTGCTTTGTTTTTGGTCTTTGGGAACGGCCATGTGGCACTCCAGGCTAAATGGGTCGGTAGTCAATTGAGGGCTATTTTACTTCCACGCGACTATCGTGCAGTCAGGCTGGCGATTAGTCCGGGCGCAGGTTCACTATGCACTGACGAACCTGAACAGCGCCGCCGGCCAGATCAGCACGTCGAGCCACGTCTGTGTGGAGGAAACGCCCACTACAGGACAGATTAATTTCTTTTGTCGCTCACAAACATCCGTCCCGGCGCATGGGTAATGCACAGGGGAATCCGGCTCATTTCAGCGATATATTGCGGCGTTACTCCGCAGGCCCAGAAGACGGGTAATTCGTCGTCGAGTATCTCGACCGCATCGCCAAAATCGGGCAGCGCCAGATCCTCAATCCCGATGACCTGAGGGTGCCCGATATGCACCGGCGCGCCATGCACCTGCGGCAGTCTGGCCGTAATTTCCACCGCCCGCGCCACATCGCGACTCTTGATCGGCCGCATGCTGACTACGGCATTACCCTGAAAGCGACCTGCCGGCTGGCAAGGCATATTCGTCTTGTACATCGCGACATTGCGCTGCTGCTCGATATGGCGCAATCGGATGCCGCCGTCGGTGAGCGCGCTCTCAAATGAGAAGCTGCAACCGATGAGGAAGCTGACGAAATCGTTTTGCCATAAGTCGAGAATATCTGTCGGCTCTTGCGTCAGCACACCGTCGCGGTACACGCGATAACCGGGCAAATCGGTGCGGATATCGGCACCGGGAGCGCAAGACGGCATGAACTGGCCCGGCTCCAGCACCTCAACCAGTGGACAGGGCTTGGGGTTGCGCTGACAAAACAGCAGGAAATCGAAGGCGTATTCGCGCGGCACGATCATCAGATTGGCTTGCACATGGTCGTCCGCCAGTCCGCTGGTCGGCCCGGTCAGTTCACCGGAACGACACATGCCGCGAATGGCCGCTGCGCTTAAATTACTTGAATTGCGTGGAGATGCACTCATGTCACAAACCTCCCAGATAAGCTTTTTTAATATCGTCGTTATGCAGTAATTCCTGCCCCTGTCCTTGCATGACGATGCGGCCGGTCTGGATCACATAGCCGTAATGCGCAATGGCCAGCGCCTTATGCAGGTTTTGCTCTACCAGCAGAATCGACACGCCGCGCTGATTCACCTCTTGAATCGTGTCCATCACCTTGGTCACGAATTTGGGTGCAATGCCCCACGACGGCTCATCCAGCAACAGCATTTTTGGCTTGGCCATCAATCCGCGCGCAATCGCCAGCATCTGCTGCTCGCCGCCGCTCATGGTGCCGGCGAGCTGAGTTCTACGATCTTTCAGGATGGGGAAAATGTCGTACATTTCCTCCAGCGATTGCTGCACTTCGGCCGCATCGTGGCGCGTGTAAGCGCCGAGTTCCAGATTGCGCTGCACCGTCAGCCGGGCAAAAATGCGTCGCCCTTCCGGCACCAGCGACAAGCCCAGGCCGACACGGTCGTGCGCCGGAATCTGCTGAATTTCCTTGCCGTCGAAAGCCACCGTCCCGGCATCCGCCCGGTTCAGACCCGCCACGGCGCGCAAGGTGGTCGATTTGCCGTTGCCGTTGCCACCGACCAGCGCCACGATCTGTCCCGGCTTAACATCGATATCGACCTTGGAAAGCGCCAGCACGCCGTCATAGCTGACCCGCAAATTACGAATTTTTAACATTACTCATCCCCCAGGTAGGCGGCGATCACACGCGGATCGTTGGCCACCTCTTGCGGCGTGCCTTCCGCCAGCTTTTTGCCGTAATCGAGCACCACAATCGCATCGGCGATCGGCATGATGCCTTCCAATACATGCTCGACGATCAGACAAGCAATCCCCTGCTCGCGTATTTTCAACACGACCTCGACGGTTTCGCGCACTTCGGTCGGATTGAGACCGGCCATGACTTCATCCATCAGCAGCAATTTCGGCTTGACCGCCAGCGCACGGGCCACGGCCAGACGACGTTGTTCGCTGATCGTCATGCTGCCGGAGGGCTTGTCGCTAAAACGACCGAGGTTGACGAAATGCAGCAACTCCAGCGCCGCCTTGCGCGCTGCCGCTACCGAACGATTGGAGAGGAATGCGCCGACCATCACGTTTTCCAGCGCCGTCATGCTGGTGAAAGTGCGCGCCACCTGAAAAGTACGGGCAATGCCCGCCGCAGCGCATTGTTCGGGATTGAGGCCGGAGATTTTGCGGTCGCCCAGCCATACTGCGCCGCTGGTGGGCGGCGCATAACCGGCGATGCAATTGAACATGGTGGTCTTGCCCGCGCCATTAGGCCCGATCAGACCGACAATTTGCGCCGCGCCGACAGTAAAAGAAATATCCTGATTGGCCGTTACGCCGCCGAATTTTTTGGTGACGTTTTCTACGCGCAATAAACTCATTGGTTTTCTCCTGCTGCAGCTTGCAGCCGCACCGCCCTGCGTTTGGACAGCCATGCCCGCACCCAGCCGATCACGCCATTGGGGTAATACACGGCAATGACGATGATGATGGCGGCGTAAATAATCAGATCGGTGCCGCGCCCGGAACCGCCGAACAACATGCGGGTACCTTCTTCGATGGCAGTCAGAATTCCCGCGCCCAGCACCGGGCCGAACAGCGTCCCCAAGCCGCCGAGGATAGACACCAGCGCCATCTTGATCGACAGTCCGGTTCCAAATACTGAGGCAGGGTCGATATACAGTTCTTTTTGCGCGTACAGGCTGCCGCCCAGCGCGGTAAAGAAACTGCTGACCGCAAAGGCCATTTGCTTGTAGCGACTCAGACTGATGCCCAGACTGCGCGCCGCATCCGGCTCATCTTTAATGGCGCGGAAGTAATAACCGAGGAAACTTTTTTCGATCAGAAAATTGGCCAGCAGCGTCAGCAATAACAGTCCCAGAGCAATGTAGTAGTACGGCTCCTTGGAGGAAAAAATCATGACGCTCCAACCGTCCTTGTCCATAGGAATGGTCAGTCCGACTGCGGCACCGGCGAAATCCCAGTTGGTAAAAACGATCTGAATGATCTCGGCCACGGCGATAGTGGCCATCGCGAAATAATGGCCTTTGAGACGGAAGCAGGAGAAGCCGATCACCAGACTGAGTAATGCAGCAAGCACACCGCCGGCCAGCATCGCCAGCCAGGGATTGACCCCCAGCAGCGTGAACAGGATCGAGGAGGAATACGCGCCGATGCCGTAAAACGCCGCATTCCCCAGCGAGATCTGCCCGGCATAGCCGCCGACGATATTCCACGCCACACCCATCTGCGCCGCCATGAGAATCAGGATGGCCAGATTCTGGTGCGACGGATTGGTGACGAACAAGGGCAGCAGCAATGCGATCGCCAGCAGCGCAATCAATGCCAGTACGCTTTTACTGAAGACCTGCCGGCGCGGCGCTTCTGCGGCAGGCAGGAGGTTGGAATGCATGTTCATGGAAAACCTTTTACTAAGAACCGCTGATCAATTGGATTTACCACCGCAACTAAGCACTGGAAAAATTTACTGAGCCTTGCCCAGCAAACCCTGAGGGCGGAACATCAGCACACCCAGAAACAGCACCAGCACAATCGCCAGTTTGTATTGCGGTCCGAGCAGCAAGCCGCCCATGACTTCGATCACGCCGACCAGAATGCCGGCAATCAGCGCCCCGACCACGCTACCGAAGCCGCCGAGGTTAACCACCACAAAAGCAATCAGGATGAAATTGGCACCGACTTCAGGGAAGATAGGAAAGAAGGTCGATAGCAGCACACCGGCAACGCCGGCGCAGGCCGCACCCAGTCCCCAGGCCAGCGCAAACATTTTTTGCGAATCGATGCCCATCAGTTGCGCAGCTTCCTTATCGGCGGCCGTCGCTTCCAATGCCGCACCCAGCTTGGTTTTGGTGAGGAAAAAATAAATCGCGGCAGTGACGACCAGCGCGCCCACACCGGCAGTCAGTTGCGGCAAACCGAGATACAGCCCACCGAACGAGACGTGGCCGCTGACGAGCGAATTCTCGATGGTTCTGAAATCCGGCTTCCAGAAAAACTGCGCGATGCCGCGAAACAAAATCATCAGTCCGAAGGTCGTGAAAATTTGCGACACCATAGGCGCATCCGTGATTTTTCGGATGACTAACTTGTACAGAATGACACCCAGCGCAAACAAGAACAGAGCAGTGAGCGGCAAGGTAAATATAGGGTCCAGCGCATAAAGCGAAAACAGCCAGAAACTGGAGTACATACCGAACATCATAAATTCGCCATGCGAAAAATTGACGATATCCATGACGCCGAAAATCAGCGTCAGCCCGATGGCGACCAGGGCGTAAATCAGGCCAATCAACAGGCCGGAAATGAAAGTTTGCAAAAGAATATCGAAGGTCATGGTTTCCTCTTGAGGGTGGCGCGGCTGCCGCCGATGAATCCCACTGCATACGGGGGATTCACGTCGGCCAGCATCCTGCACCGTCTGCCTGCGGCAGACGGCTTGCTGCAACTCACTACAACTCACTCAGACCAAGGGACTATTTACGCTGATCCCATTTAGGCATAGGCCAGACCAGCTCTGTCGTTGCGACATCGAACGGCCATACGGTGTGGTAAGTGCCATTGATGATTTGCAGCAAAATCCCAGCGCCGTAGACGTTCTGACCATGGTCGTCGAATTTGACGCCCTTCCACGGCATGATCAGCTTGTTGCCGGGAATGTCGGTTTCTGCCAGCGCCTTGCGGATCGCTTCCGGTTCGGTGGAACCGGCGCGGTTGATCGCATCAGCCAGTGTCATCAGACCGGTAAAGGTGCGCGAGGAATTGCCGGTGAAATTGGCTTTGTAGCGGGCAAAGAACAAATCGTTGACCTGCTTGATCAGCGGATTCTTGCTGGCCAGATCGAGCGACCAGACATCGCGGGTAATGATGTAATCGGCATCCTTGCCCAAAGTCTTGACGAACTCGGTGTCGATGAAACCGGCGTCATTGGCCAATATCATGTCAGGCGTATATCCCAGTTCCTTATAGGTTTTCATCGCCAGAATGGCGTCGCCCAGATAGGACGATTGCATGATCACTTGTGGATTGGCGGCCTTCAGCAACTGCACTTCCGATGTCAGCTGCGTGCTTTTGGCGGGATAGACAATGGTCTTGGTCAGCTCATAGCCCTTTTCCTGCGACAGCTTGGTTTCCAGCTTGGTGGTTTCATTGCCCCACAAGGTGTTTTCATTGAAAGCAGCGAGGCGTTTGATCTTGATGCCTTTTTTGGCTTCCAGGTCCTTGAAGAATTCATAGAAATTGGAAACGAACAAATCATCGTGCGCGGTCGTGCGGAAGAACCATTTGAAGCCGCGTTGCGTGAGCGAAGCAGAGGACGATTCAGGATTCATGTACGGAATCTTGTAGCGTTCGGCGACCTGGCTGGTGGTCGCGGTGACGTTGCTGAAATAGCTGCCGACGATGGCGACCACTTTTTCTTGCGTGATCAGGCGTTCGGCTTCGGTCGCACCCACTTGCGGATTGCCTTGCGAATCGGCGAAAACCAGTTTGATCTTCGCGCCTTTCAGTCGGGGCAAACCGCCGCCGGCTGAAAATGGGAGGTTAGGAATGCCCTTGGCACCGTTATTGATAATGTCAGTTGCCAGTTCCAGCGCATTTTTCATTTCTGCGCCGCTGGAGGCTGCCGCACCGCTCAAGGGATAAATCACCCCAATTTTGACTTCCTGCTGCGCGTGCGCAGTCAGACAAATCGACATCACCACTCCGACTTGCAGCGTTTTCTTGTACAGTTGTTTAAGCATGGTGTGACACTCCTGTTGTTGTTCTGTTGTGGTTAATGATCCGACAGATACTCCCATCCATCTGCATTCATCCTGCGCCTCTCCATTATTGCCAGAGATATTTCACCGCTATTAATAGTTGCTGCCTTACTCTTACTTACCGGACAGTTCTTTTATGCGTCCTGCGCTGCCCGCAAAACCATTCCGACGGCAGACAGGATCGCACCGTTCTTCGTCTATTGCCATTCTTTCGTTGAGCAGAGGCGATAAGACCTCCGATCATTTGAAGTGCGCCATGCAGACCGCTTAATCGAAGGCGCAAGGAAGCCAAAAAAATCCCAGAAAAAATGATTTTTTTGATGCCGTTCCAAGAAAGAATAAAGAAGATCTCCTGCCGTATTTAGTTCAAATTTTTGTTGAATCCTATCTTTTGTGAATATACTATGTCAACAAATAATCATCGTTTCATCAAACAATTCATCGATATTTAGCAGATTAAAACATTAGCAATTCCTGTGCCACATTATCGGGAATAGATGATAAAACCACCGCGCTCCTATAGAAATTATTATTCCGGGCAGATTTAGGCTCCGACGGGCGCGGCAAATTGATCGACAGATACCAAGAGCTGCACGACTTGCGTGCAAGATGATAGGAATAGTGGTGCGATCGGTGACACCAGACGCACTTAAGCGCACCTGAGCGCACCTGAGCGCACCAAAACGAAAGGTCAACAACATGAACCAACCGCAACAGACATCCCACGGTGAAAAAGACAAACGCTGGCAATTCTGGATTGACCGGGGCGGCACCTTCACCGATATCGTGGCGCGCCACCCGGATGGTCATCTGCTGACGCATAAACTGCTCTCCGAAAACCCCGAGCAATACAAAGACGCCGCCGTCGCCGGCATCAAGTCCTTATTAGGGATTGCCCAGGATCAAGCCATCTCTCCCGATCTGGTGGAAGCCGTCAAAATGGGGACTACCGTGGCGACCAATGCCTTGCTGGAACGCAAGGGCGACCCCACCGTCCTGCTCATTACCAAGGGATTCCGCGACGCTTTGCGCATTGCCTATCAAAACCGGCCGCGCCTGTTTGACCGTCACCTGATCCTGCCTGAATTGCTGTATTCCAAAGTCATCGAAGTGACCGAGCGCGTCGGCGCGCGCGGCGACATCATCACGCCGCTCGATGAAGCCCACGTCAGAACCGAACTGAGCAAGCTCTACGACGAAGGCTTCCGCACCGTCGCCATCGTGCTCATGCACGGCTATCGCTTCACCGCGCACGAAGAAGCCGTAGCCAGAATTGCGCAGGAAATCGGCTTCCCGCAAATTTCCGTCTCGCATAAAGTCAGCCCTATGATGAAGCTGGTCTCGCGCGGCGACACCGCCGTGGTCGACGCCTACCTCTCCCCCATCCTGCGCCGCTATGTGGAACAAGTGTCCAGCCAGATGGACGGCGTGCAACTGCTGTTCATGCAAAGCAACGGCGGCCTGACCGACGCCCACCGCTTCCAGGGCAAAGACTCTATCCTGTCCGGCCCGGCCGGCGGCATCGTCGGCATGGTACGTACCGCGCAGACGGCGGGCTTCGACAAAATCATCGGCTTCGACATGGGCGGCACCTCTACCGATGTCTCGCATTACGCCGGTGAATTCGAACGCGAATTTGAAACCCAGGTCGCCGGTGTGCGCATGCGCGCGCCGATGATGAGTATCCATACCGTCGCCGCTGGCGGCGGCTCAATTCTGCATTTCGACGGCGCCCGTTACCGCGTCGGCCCGGACAGCGCCGGTGCCAATCCGGGGCCCACCAGCTACCGACGCGGCGGCGCACTGGCCGTGACCGACTGCAACGTCATGCTCGGGAAAATCCAGCCGCAACACTTCCCCTCCCTGTTCGGCCCGAACGCCGACCAGCCGCTGGACCGCGACGCCGTCGTCGCCAAGTTCACGCTGCTGGCGGAAGAAATATTCCAGGGCACCGGTAACCGACGCACACCAGAAGAAGTGGCAGAAGGCTTCATCGACATTGCCGTCGGCAACATGGCCAACGCCATCAAATTCATTTCGGTGCAGCGCGGCCACGATGTCAGCGACTACACCCTGACCACCTTCGGCGGCGCAGGCGGGCAGCATGCCTGTCTGGTCGCCGATGCTCTGGGCATGACACGCGTCTTTGCCCATCCTCTGGCGGGTGTCCTGTCGGCCTACGGCATGGGTCTGGCAGATCAGACTGCCATGCGGGAACAGGCCGTGGAAATCCAGTTATCGCCCGCCGCCGTAGAAACCCTGCAACAACAATTCATCACGCTGGCCGACGACGCCCGTAGCGATCTGCTGGCGCAAGGCGTGGCAGCCGCCCGGATTGATATCGTCCAGCGCGTCCACCTGCGCTACGACGGCACTGATTCCGTCATCGTCGTGCCGTTCGATACCCTGCCCGCGATGATCGGGCAATTCGAGAGCGCCTATCAGAAACGCTACTCCTTCCTGATGCACGACAAACCGATGATGGTCGAAGCCGTTTCGGTCGAAGCCATCGGCGTGTCGACCGACAAAAATGAAACCGTGGAAGTGCTGCCCGCACGCGACGGCGCATTGCCCTCGGCAGAATCGGTGCAACTGTTTTCGGCTGGAAAATGGCACACCACCGCGCTCTACAAACGTGAGGACATGCGTCCCGGCGACATCGTGCGCGGCCCTGCCATCATCGCGGAAAAGAATGCCACCAACATCGTCGAACCGGGCTGGATGGCCGAAGTGACCGAACTCAATCACTTGCTCCTGACCCGCTACGAAGTGCGCCAGCAACGCAAGGCCATGGGCACCACGGCCGATCCGGTCATGCTGGAAGTGTTTAACAATCTCTTCATGAGCATTGCGGAACAAATGGGCTTGCGACTGCAAAACACGGCCATTTCCGTCAACATCAAGGAAAGGCTGGACTTCTCCTGCGCCCTGTTCGATGCCGACGGTAACCTGATCGCCAACGCACCGCATATCCCAGTGCATCTGGGTTCAATGGGCGACAGCATCAAAACCATCATCCGCGACAATGCCGGCAAGATGACGCGCGGCGATGTGTTCATGCTCAACGATCCGTATCACGGCGGCACGCACTTGCCCGACATTACGGTCATTACGCCCGTCTTCGAGGCCAGCGGGCGCGACATCCTGTTCTACGTCGGCTCACGCGGCCACCACGCCGATATCGGCGGCATCACACCAGGATCAATGCCTGCCAACAGCACCACCGTGGAAGAAGAAGGCATTCTGATCAATAACTTCCAGCTAGTGCGCGGTGGTCGCTTCCTGGAAGCCGAAACGATTGCGCTCTTGTCCTCCGGCCCGTATCCGGCACGCAATATCCCGCACAATCTGGCCGATTTGCAGGCGCAGATTGCGGCTAACCAAAAGGGCGTGGAAGAGCTGCTGAAAATGGTCGCGCATTATGGTCTGGACGTGGTGCAAGCCTACATGGGCCATGTGCAGGACAACGCCGAAGAAGCCGTGCGCCGCGTCATCAGCACGCTCAAGGATTGCCATTACGAATACAAGCTGGATAACGGCGCAGTGATTCAGGTTGCCCTGCGCATCGACCACGCAGCGCGAACCGCCGACATCGACTTCACCGGTACCTCGCCGCAACTGAGCAATAACTTCAACGCCCCCAGCGCCATTTGCATGGCCGCAGTGCTGTATGTATTCCGCACGCTGGTGGACGATGAAATCCCGCTCAATGCTGGCTGCCTGAAACCGCTTAACGTCATCATTCCTCCCGGTTCCATGCTCAATCCGCACTACCCGGCAGCGGTAGTTTCCGGCAATGTGGAAACCTCCAGCTGCATCACCAACGCCTTGTATGGCGCGCTGGGTGTGCTGGCGTCGGCGCCGGGCACGATGAACAATTTCACGTTCGGCAACAAGCAGTATCAATATTACGAAACCATTTCCGGCGGTTCCGGCGCAGGACGCGGATTCGACGGCACCGACGTCGTGCAGACGCACATGACCAACTCGCGCCTGACCGATCCTGAAATACTGGAATGGCGTTACCCGGTTCGGCTGGAAAGTTACGAAATCCGTCCCGGCTCAGGTGGCGCAGGACAATGGCACGGCGGCAACGGCGGCATCCGCAAAGTTCGCTTCCTGGAAAAAATGACGGCGTCGATTTTGTCCAACAACCGCATCATTCCACCGTTCGGCATGGACGGCGGCGCGCCCGGCCAGTGCGGCAAAAACTATGTGCTGCGCAATGATGGCAGCGAAGAAGCTGTCAGCTTTGTCGCCAGCACCGAGATGGAAGCCGGCGACATCTTCGTCATTGAAACCCCGGGTGGCGGCGGGTTTGGCACAGCGTCCTAGTCCGAGCGACGGAGGCGGATAAGTCGCGGTACTGAATCGCTTCAGCAACTTCGGGAACGTCCGTAACGTCCCTAAGGAAGAAAAAGCGGCTCAGTACCTGTTCTCGATTTTGACTGGATACATTTTTTCTCTCGGCCAGAAGGGACGGTCGATGTCCGCATCTTTTTTGACTTGCTCCGCGCTGGGTGGCGTGACGAGAATGAATGTCGCGCCATCATTGCGGCGCAGGTTGGCGATTAAAGTCGCCCCGCCCGATTGCATGGCTGCCATGCTGGCTAACGCGACCGCAACGAAGGGGCTGCCCGCGCCGGTATCGCCCAGAATTTGCGCCAGATCGAAGGATTTTTTGCGGTCGAATAAATCGAATTCTTCATCGATGTTGTGCACGCTTTGCACGAAGGGCAGATAGCGCGTGTAGCTGGTGCGGTCTTCCCAGACGCTGCCGTAATCGTAAAAGATACGGGCGGGCATTTTGCCGCCGAGCGGAGCCAGCGCGGTGCGCAAGGCGACTTCGGTGCGGCTTTGTCGTTCTGCGGCTTTGACCGGTTTGCGATGTTCGTCCAGATAGGAAATCACCTGTGGCCGGTGTAAGGTGCCGCGGTTTTCCAGATGGTCGAACTGGTCGATCTGAAACTCCGTCCACGGTGCATCGATGAATTTTGTCGGCACAAAAGCTTGTGGTGGCGTACGTTTCCAACCGGCGAATTCTGACCAGTTGCGGGCGGGAGTATCGCCTTTGCTGAAGATTTTTACCACCATCGTATCTTTAACCAGCGGCGCAAAAGAGCGCAGCCAGTCGATGCGGCCGCGCCGGACCAGGGTGAGGAACGTAAAGCTGTCACTATAGATGCGGGCTTGCTTGGGGTGATAGGCGACATCAACACTTTCCTCGAATTGTGGTGTTTTAAGCGGAAACTCGGTCGCACGCTGAAGCACACCGTCTTTGGCAGCGATCGCCATTGCGGGTAAGTCGCGATAGTGATCGAAGGTTTTAAATACCGTGTTGAACAATTTGTCGGGGTTGTCGTGTAGATAGGAATTGATGACTTGCCCGCTTTGAAACAGCAGTCCATCAAATGCGCCCCGAGCTTTGTAGGATTCGTTGTATTTTGTAACAAGGAAGCTACCCGCATTCGAATCTCGCCGCGCTTCGATTCTTTCCGGTTTGTTGGCATCATGCGTAGTTGCCCCCACTACGGAAATAGGCAGAGGATAACGATCCATGAATTCGCGCATGGCCGCCTCCACGGTATCTTCTCTGCGCTTCGACCCCATCATTTGTAAGGCACGGAGATCTTTAGGGTATTGCAATGGATCTTGCGAAATGATGTAGCGTCCGTTGCTTTCTTCAACGGCTGTCCACAAATTGTTCTTGGGATAATTAGGATGGTTGCGCCACGTTTCCAGGCTGACGCCGACGCCGACGATTTCGAGAGAGTCGATGGGAGGATGTTCATTTTCGGTAGTCGGTGTCATGGGGAAATCAATATCGTCATTGGTGAGGGAAATGGGCTGGGTGTGCGCCAGGGACGTCAGTAATGCACTTGCCAGAAAAATACAGAGCTGACGACGATGTAGAAGAAGTTTTTTCATTTGTTTGATTTTGAGTAGAAGTCGATAGTGGCCGTTTGAAATGGCCAGCCGCTGTGATTAAAAGCTGAAGACATAGAGATTTTATGGGCCAAGAAAAGGTGTTTTTTTCCTTCGCTCCTCGATGGTTTCCGAAATCACATACGGTGCCAAACTGGCTAAAACGAAATCCGTGGTGAATTGCGGCAGCGTGCCAGGGTGCTCGCCATCCATGCAGTAATAATCGAAGTTGCCTTTAATAATTTCTCTCTCGGCAGGATCAAGCTGACTGGCATCGTTAAGCATATCGAGCAGCTCCTGAGAGGGCGGAGGATAGGAAGGATTTGTTTTACTGTCTTCTGTATTCAATCTGCCAAACCAATTCGTCCGCCAATCCGCCACCGCCCGCAAGAAATCAATCCAGGTCAGGTCACCGTCTTTCAGGATGTCGCTCAGGCCCAGACATACGTCATAGGCCGTGGCTTTTTCTGAATGCATAGGGTTGCTGACGATGCTGGAGTGATAGGAGTTTTTCTCGCTTTCGCCCATCCAGCGCGCCTGCGCTTGTTCCGGTGTTTCACCTGGACGCATGCCTTCTTTCCCTTTCTTGTTGTAGGGATTGGTGGTGGCGATGGCGGCGTCGATGGGCGAGTACTTCAAGGTCGGCGGCCCCATGGTGGGGAAGAAAGGTTCCGGCAGTTCTTCTCCCGTAAAGTGGTACTTCTCCCATTGCTGTGGCGGACTTCCAACCATAGGGGGGTTTTTAACTTGTCCCACCGGTGACTTAAACAGACGTTGATAAAAGCGTTCTCCCAGTTGTTTGATCAAGGGGTTTTCTACGCCGAATGCGCCTATGCCTTCGATGATTCCCCATAAGCTCACGGTCGTATCGTCCGGGCTGAAGTACAGGTAAACCTTGCCCCTGTTGTCGCGTTCTTTGTTGCGGTTGTGTTCCCATTCCGGGCCGGTGATGCCGCACTGAATTTTTTTGAAATCGGCAAAGGCTGGTGTGTTGGCGGGTTGGGTCGTGAGGTATTCCTTGATCAGCATGCGCAAGGTTTCTTCGCGCGCGGCCCGGGTTTGTTGCCGGTTGCCCTGCAGGATGGCTTCGATGACAGGTTCATTGGTGCTATAGGGGGGATTGTTCATGATCAGCGTATCGGCTTTGATGTCCTTGCCGTCCTTGGCGAGCATGGCGTGCGCCAGCAAGCTGATCAGGCAGCCCTGACTGTGGGCAACGATGCTGATCGGTTCGTGCGGCGATTTTTTGCGGATGATGCGTAGCAGGCTCGCCAGACGCTGGGCCGCCAATACCATGTAATGGCGTGGCGGGCCACTGCACAGGTTGTGCGTCGGTTCTTGTTTATCGCCCAATTTCACCCACCCGTCGCGGTCGAAGCCTGGCCCGAACATATCGGGAATGTTGGTGGTGGCGTTGGCGAGCGGGCCGCCGTTTTTGGCGTAGCGTTTGTCGAGGCGGTTGCCGTAGCGATCAATCTGCTGACCATGTTTAGCTTTGTTACTGGACTCCGTGGTCACTTCACGAAACCCCCAGTAAAAAGGAATGACCGGAGAATTCAGACTGTTGGCGGCCCGTGCGAAATACACTTTATCCGGGTCGGGGTGGACGTTTTCCGGGAGGACGGTTTCGCCATTTTTTAATGTGGGCGGCAGAGTGTAGTGGGCGCTTTCCATGTCGTCGCCACGAAACATCCTTTCGTTGAGCCCCTTACAAATGCCTTGCTCCTGAAACGGATAGGCTTCGCCGACATCGTTGACGCCGTGGATCAAAATAACGATGCCGGCGGTTGGCCGGGTCAGCGGAATGAATACGTTTCCACCACCCGGTAGTAGCCATTGCATTTCGTGGCCTTTGACCACGAGGTTGATGCGTTTTTTCTCGGGAGTACTCATGGGGATTCCTTTCGCATTGAGATAGCGAGGGCTGCGTGGCGACTCAACTGGATGTAACTTGCCAGTGGCCAAAAGGCTTGGAGCCTAACGGCCAAGTTAAGGAAAGGATTTAAGGAAGCGCTTATTTGAGACTATCCCTGCATTACAAGGACGACTGTGCCTGACGGCTGCCTGCAAACTGCGCTAGCATGAGCATTTTTCCTTCCGCCCATGTCCGACCTGATTCCCCCTCCGGGCGATATCGCCCGACCACGCAGCACCACTCCCAAGCTCGCTCCCGACCTGATTAGCGGGCCTATTGCCCGTACGCTGCTGATGTTTTCGCTGCCGGTGCTGGGCGGCAATATTCTGCAATCGCTCAATGCCTCGGTCAACGCGATCTGGATCGGCCATTATCTGGGCGAAGCGGCACTCACCGCCGCCTCCAATGCCAATACCATTTTGTTTTTCCTGCTGGGCGTGGTGTTCGGTATCAGCATGGCGACCGCGATTCTGGTGGGCCAGTCGGTCGGTTCCGGCAATCTGGCGCAAGCGCGACGTGTGGTCGGCACCGGTGCCAGCTTCTTTGCCGCGCTCTCTGTTCTGGTGGCGCTGGCCGGTTATGTGTTGACTCCAACTATCCTGCATGCCATGCACACGCCCGCCAATGCGCAGCCGTATGCGGTGGCGTATCTGCGCATTATTTTCATCGCGCTGCCGTTCATGTATTTTTATAATTTTCTGATGATGGCGCTGCGCGGCGGCGGCGATTCGCGCACGCCGTTTTATTTCATGTTGCTGTCGGTGGTGCTCGATATCGCCCTCAACCCTTTGCTGATTTTCGGCGCGGGGCCGATTCCGGCCATGGGGATCGCTGGCTCGGCGGCGGCGACGCTGGTGGCGCAGACCTTGAGTTTGGGGTTGATGATCGCGCACTTGTACCGACGCAAGCATTTCCTGGTGTTGCGTGCCGATGCCTTGCGCTTTCTGCGTCCCGATCCTGCCATCCTGCGCGCGCTACTGACCAAGGGTTTGCCTATGGGCCTGCAAATGATGGTGGTGTCGTCGTCCGCGTTGATCATGCTCAGTATGGTCAACGGCTACGGTTCGCAAATCACGGCCAGCTACGGCATTACGGCGCAGTTGTGGACGTATGTGCAGATGCCGGCACTGGCCATCGGTGCCAGCGTCTCAAGTATGGCGGCGCAGAACGTCGGCGCAGGTCGCTGGGATCGGGTAGACCGTATTGCGCTGGTGGGCGTGGCTTACAATTTTCTGCTGACGGGGGCGCTGGTGGGGCTGTTGTATCTGGCCGACCATGCGGCGCTCAGTTTGTTTTTGCCTGCCACCGGAAATGCGATCGCCATTGCGCAGCACATCAACAACGTGGTGAGCTGGTCGTTCATCTTTTTCGGGGTGACGATGGTGTTGTTCGGTGTGGTACGTGCGACGGGGGCGGTGATGGCACCCTTGCTGATGTTGTGCGTGTCGATGTGGCTGGTGCGTTTGCCGTTTGCCTACTTCATGGCACCGCGCTTGGGGGTGGAATCGATCTGGTGGAGTTTTCCGTTTGGCACGCTGGTGGCGCTGGTCCTGGCGGTGTCTTATTACCGTTACGGCGGCTGGCGCAAGGCCCGTATGCTGACGCCGCAGGTGAGTGCGGCGCCAGTCGGAGCAGCGATTAGTTCGTCTTGATTTGCAAAGCGCCGGTCAGGTCGCCAATCGGTTTTTGGCCGTTGGCGATGAGTGCGCGGTCGCGTTCGGCAATGCCGTCGAGCACGGGCAAGGACCAGCGGCGTGTAATGAAGCGCAGCACCGATGTCGTGTCGTAAGGCGTGGAATCAACGTAGCCATGTTTGGCAAACGGCGAGACGATGATGGCCGGTACGCGTGAGCCAGGGCCCCAGATGTCGGCCTTCGGCGGTGCGGCATGATCCCAGAAGCCACCGTTTTCATCGTAGGTCACAACAATCAGCATGTGCGCCCATTGCGGACTCTGCTTGAGTTTGGCAATGACCTCGGCAATGTGGGCGTCGCCTGAAGCAACATCCGCATAACCGGCGTGCTGATTCAGATTGCCTTGTGGCTTGTAGAACGCCACTGCCGGCAGTTTTCCGGCGGCGGCATCTTGCAGGAAGCGCTGGTCAAAATCGAGCAGATGGCGGGCGCGATTGTCAGCATGCGTGACCGGGTCCATGTTGGCAAAGTAATTGAATGGCTGATGGTGGAACTGGAAGTTCGGCGTCGGGGAGGTAAATTTGCGTGCGCCTGTGGCCGTACCCAAAGTGCTATTCCAGGCACCGGCATACCAGGCCCAGTCAACTCCCTTGGCGGACAAGAGGTCACCGATATTGGTTTGCGTTTGCGGCGGCAGCGTGGAAGGGCTAGAGACATCGGCGTAGAGATGCGTGGCGTCGCTGGCGGCCGGGGCGACATTACTCGGCTGATACGCCGGTTGCATCGTATTGACGGCGAAGAAGCGGCCTTGCGTATCTTTCGGTGTCAGTGTGCTGTCGTTCAGATATTTGGCTGGGCCGCTGAGCGCCGAGGCGGGCGCGCCCGCTGCCGGTGTCAGGCGAATGAACTTGCCGTTGGCATCGACATCGATTTTTGAAATCGAGCCGGCAGCCACTGATTTTTCTGCATTCGGATATTGCGGCGCGCAGGCGCAGATCAGAAATTGGTGGTTCAGGAAAGAGCCGCCGAAAGCGCCCATATAAAAATTATCGGCCAGCGTGTAATCGTGCGCGACTTTCCACATGGCCATTTTGCTGCCGTCGTAATAGCCCATGCTCAGGCCGCCGGCGTCGGAGTAAGTGGCGAACAGGTCGTTCTTGCCGCCGTTGATTTGCATCTGATTATTGTAGAAACGATGCACCAGATCGCGCGTGATGACGGTTTCTTCGAGATTCATGCCGCTGGCGTCGTCGATGCGGAACGGACGGTTGGGCATGTTCGCGGACTGCGCTTGCGTCATGACGCGGGTTTGTCCCGGCAGGGTCACACCGCCCCAGGTCGGTGGCAATACCGGTAGCGTGGCGCCATCAAAATCTTTTTGCGCAATGTAGGCTGTTTTGGAGGAAGGATTCACGCCGGGCACGCCATCGGCACCGGGATACAAACCGTACAGGGTGTCGAAACCGCGGTTCTCCGCGTAGATCACCACCACGGTGTCGATTTGCTTGAGACCGTCGTCAGCGTTCACCATGCTGGAATTCGTGCTGCAACCACTCAAGCCCGCGGCCAGTGCGGCCGTCCCTATCGTTACGCGAAAAATCGTATGCATTTCACCTCCTGTATAGAATGTGCCTCATTCTATGCGCGAAATATAACCATCGAATGACAAGTGCGTGACCAACAATGGGTCGCTGCGAATCGAGCCGGATAGTCCGTCATGCTTGAGTCATACCGCCCTGCTAGGCTCTCGCCCGAATCACCTTTATTGCCACTTTTTTTAGCCCATGAAAACTGTTTTGTTCGGCCTGCTTGCCTGCACCACCGCACTGGCAGCTTCGACGCGAGAGGGAAATACTCCCGCCCCCGCAAGGCCCGCCTATCTGCAAGCGACTTATCTGCCCTTAGCCTCCCAACCCAGCGTCAAGGAACTAACTGCAATGGGGCGGACACTGTTTTTCGATGCCTCGCTGTCTGCCTCGGGCAAGCAATCCTGCGCCAGTTGCCATAGTCCTGCACACGCTTTCGGGCCGCCCAACAATCTGGATGTGCAACTGGGCGGCAAGCACCTGCGCACGCAAGGCACGCGCGCCACGCCGTCCTTGCGCTATCTGCAAACCTCCCCGCCGTTCAGCGAGCACTATCACGACGATGATGGCGACGACAGCATCGACGCCGGCCCGACTGGTGGCCGCACCTGGGACGGTCGCGCCGATTCGACGCACGATCAGGCGCGTATGCCCTTGCTGTCAGCGCATGAAATGGGCAACGCCACTCCGGCGGCAGTCGTGAAAAAACTGCAAAAAGCTCCGTATGCGGCGCAATTCCGGCAGTTATTTGGCGCGGCTATTTTCGAACAACCGGAACAGGCATTTTCGGCAGCATTGATGGCGCTGGAAGTATTTCAGGAAAACCCAGAAGATTTTTATCCCTACACCAGCAAGTACGATGCGTTCCTGCGCGGGCAGACCACACTCAGCGCACAGGAATCGCGCGGACTGGCGCTGTTCAACGCGGCGGACAAGGGCAATTGCGCTTCCTGCCACATCAGCGCCATTACGCCCAACGGCGGTTTTCCGCAATTTACCGATTACGGCCTGATCGCCATTGGTGTGCCGCGCAACCGACGGCTGGCGGTCAATCGCCATGCCGCGTATGCCGATAAGGGCTTATGCGGTCCCGATCGCACCGATTTGCGCGACCACCCCGAATACTGTGGCCGCTTCAAAACGCCGACTCTGCGCAACGTGGCGCTGCGCCAGACGTTTTTCCACAACGGCGTTTTTCACAGCCTGCAACAAGTGATGGAGTTTTACGTGCAACGCGATACGCATCCTGAGAAATGGTATCCGCGCCAGCGTGACGGCAGTATCCGCAAGTTCGACGACTTGCCCGCCTCGATGCAGGGCAATGTGAATCTGGAGGCTCCCTTCGACCGTCAGCCCGGCGATCAACCGGCGCTGTCGGCTGCGGAGATTCGGGATGTCATCGTGTTCATGAATACGCTGACCGATGGCTATGTGCGGCCCACCTTGAAATCGCCCGCAGCACAGCCATAAAAAAACCCGCCGTAGCGGGTTGTGGTCATACAGGCAGATGTACTCAGGCAGTGGTGCTGATCGTCGTGCCGGTAAGCTGCCCATTGAAGTTATAGCTCGGACGAGTTTGCTGCTGGGCTTGCTGCTGCTGTTGCGCTTGCTGTGCCTTTTCCGCTTGCTTGGTCTGCTCTGCCTGCTGCACTTGCAGCGTTTTCTGCGTCTGTTGAGTCTGCTGCGCCTTTTGAGCCGCTACATCCTGCTCCTGTTTTGCAACATCCGTCCGCGCCTGATCTGACTTGGCCTGATCGGAACGACTGACGGAAGAAAATTGCTGCGCCTGTGCGCTCGCCTTGTTGGCGCTAGAGGCAGCCGTAGCTGCGGCGGCAGCATTACTGGAAATAGATGAAATTGAGCTGATAGCCATGGAGGCCTCCGAAATTGAACTTCAGAGTCACATCCTACACTCAAATTTAGAAATAATTCAATACCAGACTTAAAATGTTGCGGCGGGGGAACATTTAAATAGCAATCTGACACCTTACTGCCGCTATAAACTTCGAACACGACCTTATTGCGACATTTCTTGCGGCATTCACGCCACACATTGCCAGTCTGCCAAGACAGCGATTCACACCCAATTTGATCCACGCCGCCTGGGATTGGGCAGGTCAATGCATACCGTCTAGTCGAGCAATGAGAGGGCTATTTCCATCCGCATTTGCTCCAGCAAAGTCTGCACCGTGGGATAGCGCAGACGCAGCCCCAGCTCCTGTTTCAGGCGTCGATTACTCAGACGGCGCGATTCCGACATGAACGACAACAACATCGGCGACACCACTCCTGCTAATTCGGCACGCGGCAAACGCGGCGGCGGCGGCAGCGCGAACGCCTGTGCGACCGCATCAAAATAATCGGCCATCTTGAGCGCTGAATCGTCCACTGCATGATAGATTCGCAAGGGCTGCGCATGGAACAGGGCCGCTGCCGTCATCCGCGCCAAATCGTCGGCATGAATATGGTTGGTATACACATCGTCGACAGCAAGAAGCGCCGGTGTGCCACGGCGCAAACGCTCCAGCGGCAAGCGGTCGGCGGCATAAATACCGGGTGCGCGCAGTATCGACAGCCGCCCCCCTGCCCTGCGCGCCCAGGCGCGTAAAACATTTTCGGCATCGACGCGGCGACGCGCACGCAGATTGTGTGGCTGCACAGGACGCGTTTCATCGACCCAGGCCCCACCGCAATCACCGTAGACGCCGGTAGTACTGATATAAACGAGAGTGGCGCGGTCGGGTAAAATGGCGGCCAGGTTACGGGTGCGGCGGTCGGTGTCGCCACTGGACTGCGGCGGCGCCAGATGCACGATGTAACTAGCCAGCCGCGCCAATCGCGCCAGCGTGGCCGGCTGATCGAGGTTCGCCACCAGCGGCAGCGCTCCGGCAGCGCGCAAAGCGGCGCAGCGATCGGGCGAACTGGTCACGGCGATGACGCGAAAGCGATCCCGCACCAGTGGCAACAAACGCATACCGACGTCGCCGCAACCAAGGATCAACAAACGCGGTTTTCCAATTTTTCCAACAATATTTTTCATAAACAGGATTGTATGAGTTTTCAAGTCACGGTACAGCCAAGCGGCCATCAATTCGTTTGCGAGACGGGCGAAACCGTCCTCAGCGCCGCCATTCGCAACGGCATCGGCCTGCCTTACGGCTGCAAAAACGGCGCTTGCGGCTCCTGCAAGGGCAAACTGCTGACGGGCAATCTGACCCACGGAGAGCATCAGGAAAAAGCGCTGCCGTCCGCAGATGAGGCACTCGGATTTGCCCTGTTCTGCTGCGCCCGGCCGGACTCGGATATCGTCATCGAAGCGCGCGAAGTCGCCGGTGTCGGCGATATCCCGATCAAAAAATTACCGGTGCGCGTCGCCGGGCTGGAAAAAGTGGCCGACGACGTCATCGTGCTGTCGTTGCAATTGCCTGGCAGTGACCGCCTGCAGTACAAGGCCGGTCAGTATGTCGAATTCCTGCTGCGCGACGGCAAGCGCCGCAGCTACAGCATGGCCAATGCGCCGCATCTGGATCAACCGCTGTCGCTGCACATCCGCCACATGCCCGGCGGGCTGTTCACCGATCAGGTCTTCAGCACCATGAAAGAGCGCGACATCCTGCGTATCGAAGGCCCGCTGGGTACTTTCTTCCTGCGCGAAGACAGCGACAAACCGATGCTCTTGCTGGCGTCCGGCACCGGCTTCGCACCGATCAAGGCCATCATCGAGCAAGCTATCCATTCCGAAACCGAACGGCCGATGACGCTGTACTGGGGTGGCCGCCGTCCGGCCGACCTCTACATGCATGCGCTGTGCGAAGAATGGGCGCGTACGCTACCGCATTTCCGCTATGTCCCCGTCGTCTCGAACGCCGCAGCAGATGACGCCTGGAGCGGCCGCGAAGGCTTCGTGCATGCCGCCGTGATCGAAGATTTCCCCGACCTGTCCGGCTATCAGGTGTATGCCTGCGGCGCGCCCTTGATGGTCGCTGCCGCGCAACGCGATTTTGTCGCCCGCTGCCACTTGCCCGAAGAAGAGTTTTACGCCGACTCGTTCACCTCGGAAGCCGACCTGCAGGGCTAATAGCGCGAAATGGCGGAATTTCTGCTGAAATGCGGTAATCCACGTAAGCTCAGTGCAATAAACACCGCACTGAGAATGCATCATGCAGTAGCTTCAACAGCAGTTTCGCCAACATCGCTGTTTTACCGATTCAATTCAATTCATTTTTTTTACCTTTTGCCCGGCAGGAGCCGCACATGGAATTCAAGCAATCCGCAGTCGATCATCTGATGTTCATCACCAACCGCCCGCCGCTGATTTTCGTCGAAGGCAAGGGCATGTTCATGACCGACCACGCCGGCAAGCAGTACCTGGACTTCCTGCAAGGCTGGGCGGTCAATGCACTGGGCCATGCACCGCAATGCATCGCGGACGCACTGGTCGCGCAAGCCGGCAAACTGATCAACCCGTCACCGGCGTTTTACAACGTCCCGTCGATTGAACTGGCTACGCTGCTGACCGACAACTCCACCTTCGACCGCGTGTTTTTCGCCAGCAGCGGCGCAGAAGCCAACGAAGGGGCCATCAAGCTGGCGCGCAAATGGGGACGCATGAATCCCGCCGCCGATGGCAGCCATCGTTATGAAATCATCACCTTCGATCACAGCTTCCACGGCCGCACTCTGGCGACCATGTCGGCCAGCGGCAAACCGGGCTGGGATACGCTGTTCGCACCGCAAGTACCGGGCTTCCCTAAAGCCGACCTGAACGACATCGCCAGCGTCGAGCACCTGATCACGCCCACCACCGTGGCCGTGATGCTGGAACCGGTGCAAGGCGAAGGCGGCGTGATTCCCGCCACCCGCGAATTCATGCAGGCGCTGCGCCGTTTGACGAAAGAACGCAATCTGCTGCTGATCGTCGATGAAGTCCAGACCGGCTGCGGCCGCTGCGGTGAATTGTTCGCTTACCAGTTGTCCGGCATCGAACCCGACATCATGACGCTAGGCAAGGGCATAGGCGGCGGCGTACCGCTGGCGGCACTGCTGGCGAAGGAAGCCATCGCCTGTTTCGAACCGGGCGACCAGGGCGGCACCTATAACGGCAACCCGCTCATGACGGCGGTTGGTTGTGCCGTCATCAAGGAATTGCTGAAGCCGGGCTTTCTGCCTTCGGTGCTGGAAAAAGGCGAATACCTGCGTGCCGCCTCGCTCAAGCTCTGCGCCAAGCACGGACTCAAGGGCGAACGCGGGGAAGGCTTGCTGCGCGCACTGGAACTGGGCCGCGACATCGGCCCGCAGATCGTCAACGCCGCGCGCGATATGGGGCCGGTCGGTTTGCTGCTCAACTCGCCGCGTCCCGACCTGCTGCGTTTCATGCCGGCGCTCACCATCACCCACGCTGAAATCGACCAGATGATCGCCATGCTGTCCTCGGTTATTTCCAGCCTGGATGCCTGATCGCCCGGCCATGTCCAGCGTGACTGCGCCCCTCGCCCGCCCTGCCCTGTTCACACAGGCAGGGCGGGCAGTTTTTATGGCCACGCTTTTACTGAGCGGCTGCGGGGGCATAGCGCTGAATACGCCGACGAATAAAGCCCCGCAGGCATCCACGCCGGCACGCGCTGCCAACACACCGCCATCATCACGCAACGCCGCCTTCAACGACAAAGCCAGCGATGTCGTCATCTATGCGCTGGGTCTGCTCGATATCGGTTACCGCTTCGGCGGAAAAAATCCTGACGCGGGTCTCGATTGCAGCGGCATGGTGACCTATGTTTTCCGCGAAGCCACCGGCGCGCGCGTCACCGGCAGCGCCGCCGACATCGCCCGCCAAGGCAAGGAAATCGACAAGAGCGATCTGCGCGCCGGTGATCTGGTGTTCTTCAATACGCAACACCGTTCTTTTTCGCACGTCGGCAT
Source organism: Herbaspirillum sp. RTI4 (assembly GCF_034313965.1). Classification (NCBI taxonomy): domain Bacteria; kingdom Pseudomonadati; phylum Pseudomonadota; class Betaproteobacteria; order Burkholderiales; family Oxalobacteraceae; genus Herbaspirillum; species Herbaspirillum sp. RTI4. The sequence continues at coordinate 1,427,282 of NZ_JAVIWQ010000002.1, read as the reverse complement.
CTACATCGGCAGCGGCCGCTTCGTGCATGCACCGTCCACCAATGGCAAAATCCGCATTGATCGTATGGATAACAAGTATTTTTCTGCCCGTTTTGAAATGGCGCGTGCTTATTTCGATTGAGCGTCTCCGAATAAAAAAAGCCTGTCACGCGATCATTGCGTGACAGGCTTTTTTCTTGTGGCAACAGAGACAGCAAGCCCCCTATCGCCCGATTACTTCTTCGGAATATACAAATCCGTAATCACACCCAGCGCCATCTCGGCGGCGAACATCGGCGTTTCCGACAAGGTCGGATGCGCATGGATGGTCAGCGCCAAATCTTCCAGGTCAGCGCCCATTTCCAGCGCCAATACGGTTTCGGCCAGTAACTCACCGGCATTCACGCCGACGATGCCCGCGCCCAGAATGCGCTTGGTTTGCGGGTCATACAGCAGCTTGGTCAGACCGTCTTCACGGCCCATGGCCAAGGCACGACCGCTGGCGGCCCAAGGGAAGCTGGCTTTTTCGTAAGCGATACCCTTGGCTTTGGCATCGTTTTCGGTCAGCCCCATCCAGGCGATTTCCGGATCGGTGTAGGCCACCGAAGGGATCGTCATCGGCTCGAACGCCACCTTGTGTCCGGCGATGGTTTCCGCAGCCACCTTGGCTTCATTGGTGGCCTTGTGCGCCAGCATCGGGTCGGAGCAGATATCGCCGATAGCGAAGATGTGCGGCACATTGGTACGCTTCTGCAAATCGGAAGGAATGAAGCCGCGGGCATCGACCAGCACACCGGCTTTCTCCGCACCGATCAGATTGCCATTAGGACGGCGGCCGACCGCGACCAGTACGGCGTCGTAGAGTTGCGGTTCTTTCGGTGCGGCAGAGTCGCCCGACGCCGCTTCAAACGTGGCGCGCAAACCTTCCGGCAAGGCTTCCAGTTTGGTGACCTTGGTTTTCAGGTAAATGGCGGCGTAGCGTTTTTCGATGCGTTTTTGCAGCGGCTTGACGACGTCGCGATCGGCGGCAGGGATGAGGCCATCAGCAAATTCGACTACCGTGACTTTGGTGCCGAGGGCATCGTAGACGCAGGCCATTTCCAGACCGATGATGCCGCCGCCAATGACCAGCAGCGTCTTGGGAATGTGGGTCAGCGCCAGCGCGCCGGTGGAATCAATCAGGCGCGGGTCGTCATACGGGAAACCGGGAATTTTGGCGACCGAGGAACCGGCGGCGATGATGGCGTGCTTGAACGCCACCACACGCGGGCCGTCGGCGGTTTCAACCGTCAGCGTATTGGCAGAGCTGAATGCACCCTTGCCGGTCACGACTTGCACCTTGCGCGCCTTGGCCAGTCCGGTCAGACCGCCGGTCAGCTTCTTGATGATGCTTTCTTTCCAGCCGCGCAACTTGTCGACGTCGATTTCCGGCGCGGACAGTTTGACGCCGAAATGCGCCATTTCTTCCGCTTCGGTAATCACCTTGGCCGCGTGCAGCAGGGCCTTGGAAGGGATGCAACCGACATTGAGACAGACGCCGCCCAGCGAGGCGTAACGCTCCACCAGCACCACTTTTTGACCGAGGTCGGCGGCGCGGAAGGCAGCGGTATAGCCGCCGGGACCAGCACCCAGCACCAGCGTGTCGCATTCGATATCGGCGGTGCCGGAGAAACTGGCGGCGGCCGGCGCAGCGGCGACCGGGGCTGATGCAGCAGCTGGCGCGGGTGCTGAAGCGGCAGGAGCAGCAGCAGGAGCAGAAGTTGCCGCCGGTGCAGGTGCATGTGCAGCAGCGTCCGCTTCCACCGTCAGCAGCAGCGAACCTTCAGCGATTTTGTCGCCGACCTTGATTTTCAATTCCTTGACCACGCCAGCGTGTGTGGAGGGTATTTCCATGCTGGCCTTGTCGGACTCGACCGTGATCAGCGATTGGTCAACTTTGATCGTGTCGCCGACCTTGACCATCACTTCAATGATTTCCACTTCCTTGAAGTCCCCGATATCCGGGACTTTGACTTCGATCAGACTCATGCTTGCTCCATCCATGCGGTGGGTTGATGCGGGTGGGTAGATGCGGTGGCTTAATGCGTGTGGGCTAATGTGTACGGAATGCGGCCATCGGCAGGCGCTCACACAGAACGCCCGCCGGTTTCCTTACAACATGGATTTGCGCAAGTCGCCCAGCACATCGGCCAGGTAGGTCGAGAAGCGTGCGCCCATGGCACCGTCCACGACCCGATGGTCATACGACAGCGACATCGGCAACAACAGGCGCGGCACAAATTGCTTGCCGTCCCATACCGGCTTCATGGCGGTTCGGGACAAGCCAAGGATGGCCACTTCGGGCGCATTGATGATAGGCGTGAAGGCCGTGCCGCCAATGCCGCCCAGCGAAGAGATCGTGAAACCGGCCCCTTGCATGTCGGCGCTTTTCAGTTTGCCGTCACGCGCTTGGGCGGACAGATCGGTCATTTCCTGCGCGATCTCGGACAGGCTCTTCTTATCGACATTCTTGATCACCGGCACCATCAGGCCATTCGGCGTTTCGGCGGCGAAGCCGATGTTGTAGTAACGCTTGAGGATCAGGTTTTCGCCGTTGGCGTCGAGCGAGGCATTGAACGCCGGGAATTTCTTGAGCGCTGCCACGCTGGCCTTGATGACGAACGCCAGCATGGTCAGCTTGACCGGCGACTTGGCTTTGGCGTAGGCGTCGTTGGAGGTCTTGCGGAAGTCTTCCAGTTCGGTGACATCGGCTTCGTCGAATTGCGTGACGTGCGGAATCATGACCCAGTTGCGGTGCAGATTCGGCCCGCTCAGTTTCTGGATGCGCGACAGCGGCTGCAGTTCGGTTTCGCCGAATTTGCTGAAGTCCAGCGATGGCCATGCCAATAAGCCGAGACCGCCACCGGAAGGCGCTGCTGCTGCACTCGCGCTGGAACTACCGCCGGCCAGCGCTGCCTTGACGAATTTCTGAATATCTTCGTGAACGATGCGTCCCTTGATACCGGTGCCGGGAACGCGACTCAGATCGACGCCGAGTTCACGCGCAAATTTGCGCACCGAAGGTGAGGCATGTGCTTTGGCACCGGAGACCGGCGCTGCTGGCGCAGTACTGGCGGCGGCTGGTACTGGTGCTGCTGGTGCCGGTGCGGACGCCGCCACCGGTGCAGTCACTGAGGCTGCCGCAGCCGGTGCTGCAACTGCGGCGGCAACCGCCGGAGCGGCACTACCGCCACTGACTTCCAGCGTCGCCAGCGGCGAACCCTTGGCGACCTTGTCACCCACTTTGACTTTGAGTTCCTTGATGACACCGGCGTGGCTGGAAGGAATTTCCATGCTGGCCTTGTCCGACTCGACCGTCAGCAGCGATTGATCGACGGCGACTTTATCGCCCACCTTGACCATCAACTCGATAATTTCGACTTCGGCAAAGTCGCCGATATCGGGAACGAAGATGTCTACCGAGCCACTGGCGGCAGGGGCGGCAGCAGCTACCGGTGCTGGAGCGGGTGCTGCCGGAGCAGGAACCGATGCTGTCGCTGCTGCCGGTGCTACAGCGGCCGCTGCGGCCGCTGCGGCAGGGGCCGGTGCTGCTGATGCAGCGGCTGCCTCTGCTTCCACGATCAGAATCAGCGTGCCTTCGGCCACTTTATCGCCGACCTTGATCTTTACTTCCTTGATCAGTCCGCCGTGAGTGGCGGGGATTTCCATACTGGCTTTGTCCGATTCCACCGTCAGTACCGACTGGTCGGCCTTGATGGTGTCGCCGACCTTGACCAGCACTTCAATCACTTCGACTTCCTTGAAATCGCCGATGTCCGGCACCTTGACTTCGATTTGACTCATCTCTTGCACTCCGATTATTCGTTCGAACGACTGTGGGGGCGAATGGTTTACTGGGTGACCGGATTCGGCTTTTCAGGATCGATGCCGTATTTGGCGATGGCGTCCGCCACCACCGATGCGGCAATCTTGCCTTCGTCAGCCAGGGATTTCAGCGCGGCCACCGTCACATAGTAGCGATTGACTTCGAAGAATTCACGCAACTTGGCGCGGGTGTCGGAGCGGCCGAAACCATCGGTACCCAATACCTTGTAGCTGCGATTTTTCGGTACGAAAGCACGGACCTGCTCGGCAAAGGTGCGCATGTAATCGGTCGAAACCACGATAGGGCCTTCGGTTTTTTCTATGCACTCGGTGAAATATGCCGTGCGCGATTGACCGGCCGGATGCAGCATGTTCCAGCGTTCAACGTCCTGACCGTCGCGCGCCAGCAGCGTGAACGAGGGTGCGGACCAGACATCGGCGTCCACTTTCCAGTCGTCGCGCAGCAGATCGGCGGCGGCGATGACTTCGCGCAGGATGGTGCCGGAGCCCATCAATTGCACGCGCAGTTTGTTTTTCTTGCCACCGGCGTTGAGCAGATACAAGCCCTTCAGGATGCCTTCTTCCTGACCTGTTTTCAGACCGGGATGGCTGTAGTTTTCATTCATCAGGGTGATGTAATAGAACACGTCTTCCTGATTGCCGATCATGCGACGCAGACCGTCATGCAGAATCACGGCCACTTCATGCGCGAAGGTTGGATCGTAAGGCACGCAGTTGGGGATGGTCGAGGCCAGCACATGGCTGTGACCGTCTTCATGCTGCAAGCCTTCGCCGTTCAAGGTGGTGCGACCGGCGGTGCCGCCAATCATGAAACCGCGGGCACGCATGTCGCCGGCAGCCCAGGCCAGATCGCCGATGCGTTGCAGGCCGAACATCGAGTAGTAGGTATAGAACGGGATCATGATGCGGTTGTTGCTGGAGTACGAAGTCGCCGCTGCGATCCACGAACTCATGCCGCCCGCTTCATTGATACCTTCCTGCAAAATCTGACCGGCTTTGTCTTCGCGGTAGTACATCACCTGATCTTTATCGACCGGCTCGTACAACTGTCCGACCTGGCTGAAAATACCGATCTGACGGAACAGTCCTTCCATACCAAAGGTACGCGATTCATCCACCATGATAGGCACGACGCGCGGGCCGAGGATGGGGTCGCGCAGCAGTGCGGTCAAGACCCGCGCATAAGCAGCGGTGGTGGAGATTTCACGTCCCTCTGCGGTCGGTTCCAGCATGGCCTGAAAAGCGGACAGTTCTGGCACCGGCAAGACTTCGTCGGCTTGCTGACGGCGTTGTGGCAGATAACCGCCGAGGGCTTTGCGGCGCTCGTGCAGGTATTGCATTTCCGGGGTGTCGTCGGACGGCTTGAAGAACGGGATGTCGGCCAACTGCTCGTCGGCGATCGGCAACTGGAAGCGGTCGCGCATGGCCTTGATCGCTTCGTCGTCGAGCTTCTTGGTGTTGTGCGCGGTGTTGCGGGCTTCGCCCGATTTGCCGAGGCCGTAGCCCTTGATGCTTTTGACCAGCAGAACGGTAGGCTGCCCCTTGTGTTCCTGCGCGACCTTGAAGGCGGCATAAATTTTGTGCGGATCGTGACCGCCTCGGGTCAGACGCCAGATGTCGTCATCCGACATTTTGCTGACCATTTCCAGCAGTTTAGGATGCTTGCCGAAGAAGTTCTTGCGCACGAATGCGCCGTCCTTGGCTTTGTAATTCTGGTATTCGCCATCGACGGTTTCCATCATGACGCGTTGCAGGATGCCTTCTTTGTCCTTGGCCAGCAATTCGTCCCAGCCGCTGCCCCAGATCACTTTGACCACGTTCCAGCCGGCACCGCGGAAATCCGATTCCAGTTCCTGGATGATCTTGCCGTTGCCGCGCACTGGGCCGTCGAGACGTTGCAGGTTGCAGTTGACGACGATCACGAGGTTGTCCAGCTTTTCACGGCCGGCCATGCCGATGGCGCCCATCGATTCCGGTTCGTCCATTTCGCCGTCGCCGCAGAAAGCCCAGACTTTACGGGCGGCGGTGTCGGCAATGCCGCGTGCGTGCAGGTACTTGAGGAAGCGCGCCTGATAAATCGCCATCAGAGGGCCAAGGCCCATAGAGACGGTCGGGAATTGCCAGAAGTCCGGCATCAGTTTTGGATGCGGGTAGGAAGACAAGCCCTTGCCATCGACTTCGCGACGGAAATGCAGCAGTTGCTCTTCGGTCAGGCGGCCTTCGAGGAAGGCGCGGGCGTAGATGCCGGGCGAGGAGTGGCCTTGTATATACAGCAGATCGCCGCCGTGTTCGGCCGTCGGTGCGTGCCAGAAGTGGTTGAAGCCTATGCCCAGCATGTTCGCCAGCGAGGCAAAACTGGCGAGGTGGCCTCCCAGGTCGCCATCGACGCGATTGGCCTTGACTACCATGGCCATGGCGTTCCAGCGCATCCACGAACGCAGGCGCTCTTCGTATTCCAGATTGCCGGGGCAATGTTCGCCCTGATCGGCGGGGATGGTGTTGACGTAGGCGGTGTTGCTGGAAAACGGAATGGCCGCTCCGCGACGACGCGCCAGGTCGGTCATGCGCTCCATCAGATAGTGGGCGCGCTCCGGGCCTTCGGCTTCAATCACTGCTTCGAGGGCGTCGAGCCACTCTTGCGTTTCCATTGCATCAGGATCATTGACGGCTTGCGTCAGAACTTGGTCGAGCTGGGCGGACATGGACTGTCTCCTCTGGAATGAAATGTTCCGGCGTGAAGGCGCGGATATATCGGGATGAGCGGCGTAGTTTCGCCAAAAAAATAGTTTTACGGTCTTATCGCCGTCGAGTTGGTGGATTCTAACAGGGCTTTTTATATTTTCAAATGGCGATATTGAATTTCATAATGCGAAATATTGCTGCAAAGCGGCGCAAATAGCGGCTTTGTGAGTATCTATATTTTATTTACCTATGCTGAAAGTTGCGCAGTTCACGTTGCAACGCCGCATTTACAAGAATTTCTTCCTATGAATTTTTTATACAAATAAAATAATTTACTCAAAAACAACATTTACGGCAAAATTTTAATCGGATTTTTTTATGCAGATAGCCGGTGCAAATTCCATCAAAAATTCAAAAGAACGGCTGCCATAGGGCGTTTCCAATGATGTCAGCAAATCGCACTGCCGTCACAGAGTCTCATTTCTGCTGATCGCAGGCAAGTACATGAACCCACAAACTGTATCTACTACTTTTAAGAAATTTACGTGGAACAATTTATTGTTGTAAAATAACAGATGCAGATGTGTAATACCTAGGTAACACCAGTCTGCCATTGGAGAATTACTCAGCATGGGTCTGGAGATATTTCCCAACGGAAGAATTTTCAGGTCGTCTCTTTTACCAAAAGAGACTTCGACGAAGCAATCGTCAGTTTTGCATCCACATCCAATGCAACTTGGGAAATCAAATGGAAACGAAAACATTCACCCGGAAAAGCTTGCGGGTCAAAGCAATGTTGACAATGAGCGGCTCATCCCCCGTCATGGCGCACACGTTCGACATCGGTACGAGTGGCATCAGCTTAAATTGCACTGATTCCATACAGGAAGGTCGCGAAGGACAAGTCGCGTTTCAAATATCGCTCAACGGCAATCTGCGCGACATCGTTGCGCAAGTGAAAGTGGTGGACTGTATTTTCAGTAATGGCGGATTCAAATCCAGAATGAGATTCAATGCACTCCCGCCGCAAACCATGCGGACAATTCAAGACTACATGGAGTGATGAAGTGATCGCTGTGGACGGTCAGATGGCTGACTTGTCCACGCATTTTCCCACGCATTTTTACAAGCACTTTCCCCCATTCTTACGCGCAGAAAAGCATTAAAAGACCGTCGCTCACTCTACCGCGCGTTGCAATCTGACTTATTTACCCCTCTTTTTACCCTTCTTTTTACCCCTCTCCACAGGCGTGCGACCCGCACATCACCAAACCTCAGGCAATACCAAGCAGTTTGATCAGACTCAGGCTCATCGCAGCCAGCAGCAGAAAAGAAAGCACTGCCACTGCCGTCACTCTGGCGCCAGCCTTCCATACCGTACGGACATCAACACCCAAGCCAAGCGCAGCCATCGACATGATGGTCAAGAAACTAGTCAACATCGCGGCAGGTTTAATTGCCAGCTCAGGTACAAGACCAAAAGAGCGCAAGGCCATGAGCGTCAAAAATCCAACAATAAACCACGGCACCATCTGCAACAAAGCAGGCCTCTGACCGTTTTTCCTGCTGCCAGACAAAGACAATAGCAGTACAACCGGCCCCAGCATCAGAACGCGCACCAGCTTTACCAGCGTACCGATACTGCCGCTGGTCAGCGAAACCGCCGCCGTCGCCGCCAGCACCTGCGGCACTGCGTAGACTGTCAGTCCGGCAAACACACCATACTGCGCATTCGATAGCGTAAAAAAAGGAATCAGCAAGGGCAGCGCCAGCACCACCAGCACCCCAAGCACGGCGGTAAAAGCGATGGAGGCGGCAATATCCTTACTCCCGGCGTCAATCACCGTTGCCACTGCCGCAATCGCCGAATTGCCGCAGATAGAATTGCCGCAGGCAATCAATATCGCCATTTTGCGAGGCAAACCCGCCAGTCGTCCGATGCAATAACTGCCCAGGATGGCAAGCACCACTACAGCCGCAATACCTCCGATCAGCGCCGGACCCTTTTCCAAAATCGAACCGGCACTCACCGAGATGCCCAGCAACACCACTGCGATCTCCAGCACCACCTTGGCGCAGAAACCAATACCAGCATCGAAACGCCCATGGACCGGAAAAAAACTGCGGACAAGACTACCGAGCAGAATCGCCAGCACCAGACTTTCCAGCCAGGCACGCCCGAACAGATGCCGCTCCAGCGCTTCCAGCGCAAAAGCGACTGCGGTGACCAGTCCGCACAACGCTAAGCCAGGGAGCAGTTTCCTCACACCAGACATTCCGTTCGTATTCACACCATCGCCTCATATCCTTATGCAATGAGGCGATTATCGGCTGGACATATCGTTCGGTCTATCTTACAGTTTCTAACATTTTATAAAGAAGAATCGAACAATAGAATGACTCTGGAACAATTGCGCATCTTTGTCGAAGTGGCCGAACGCGGGCATCTGACCCAAGCAGCGAGCGCTCTGGCGCTGACCCCTTCGGCGGTCAGCTCCTCGATTCGCGTATTGGAAAGCCGCTACAGCACACCGCTGTTCAACCGGGTAGGCCGACGTATCGAAATCAGTGAGGCGGGTCGGATTTTCCTGACCGAAGCACGCGCCACACTCGCCAGCGCACGTACGGCAGAACTGGTGTTATCGGAATTGAGCGGACTCAGAAGCGGCTCGCTGAGCATCCAGGCGAGCCAGACCATTGCCAGCTACTGGCTGCCTTCCCTGCTGGTAGATTTCCATCAAAGATATCCGCAGATAGCACTCAGCCTGACCATCGGCAATACGCAGCAAGTGGCGCAGGCAGTGACTGACGGCGCGGCCGACCTGGGCTTCATTGAAGGAGAAATAGACGAACCGGAATTAATCACGGAAACGGTAGGCCAAGACCACATCGTTGCCGTAGTCGCGCCCGGACATCCATGGGCAAACGGTAAGCCACGCACTGCGGCGGATTTATTGAGCGGTCAATGGATCATGCGGGAACAGGGTTCCGGCACCCGCTCCGCGTTTGAGGAACTGCTCAAGGACATCGGCGTTGACGCAAGCGGGCTGCAAATCGCCCTGACCTTACCCTCAAACGAAGCAGTACGTACGGCCGTCATGTCCGGGCCGTTTGCGACAGTGGTATCGGAACTGGTGGTCGCCTCGCATCTGCAAGTGGGCTTACTTTGCCGCATCAACATTGACCTGCCGCCGCGCTCGTTTTATCTGTTGCGGCACAAGGCGCGCTATAAAACCAAAGCGTCATTGGCCCTGCAAGAAATGATTCAGCAACAGCATGCGGCACTCTTAGTCCAGTAAACTGCACCCTGCCGTGTGAAGCAAGTGAGCGCCAGCATCTCTACACGCGGATGTAGACGCCTATTTAGATGCTGAAATTACCCAGCGTACTGGCGCGATAAGCGGCCACAAACGTACCGAAATCCCCGGTCTGGGTGGCCTCGATCTGGGCTTGCTCCTCCAGCGAAGTGGCGGCCAGCGCATCGAATTCGGCGATTTGCTCAGCGCTCAGGGGCCGGGCGCGGAAATAGGCCGCATCGGCTCTGTTTTGCTGCAAGGCCAGATCGATAAAAGATTTTTTCTCTTCCCGCAGCAGCGACAACATGCGCGCCGACGGCGTCAGTTCGACATTCAGGAGCTTGGCGCGCTGTACTTCCAGCGCTTGACTATGTTCATCGCCGCCATGCTCTGCATCGAGCAATTGCGCCACCGGCTGCATGGCATCGAGCATTTCCAGACCCCAGGCCTGCAAGCCGACCGGCTGGCCGCGCCGCTGAAGAGCCAAACCCGGACGGCGGCCTTCCTTGACCGTGCGGTTGAAATTTTCCTTGTTTTCATCCCCTTCCGCTTCCGACGTCAGCGGGCTCTCGACGAAGGCGAGGAAGTGCAGGAACACATTCAGAAAACGCGTAGTCTGGAGACTGATGCCGAGCGGATCGAAAGGATCGATATCCATGCAGCGCACTTCCACATATTGCACACCGCGCGCCGACAGCGCCTGAATCGGCCGCTCGCCGCTATTGATCACGCGCTTGGGTCGTATCGTCGAATAGTATTCGTTCTCGATCTGCAACACATTGGTGTTGATCTGCAGCCATTCCCCGTCGCGCTCGGTACCGATCGCTTCATAGGCCGGATAGGGCTGGCTCACCGCCTTGGCCAGACTGCTGATGTAGCTTTCCAGCGTGTTGTAGTGCGGCGTCAGCCCGGCTTGCGCGCTATTGCGGTAGCCGAGATCGCTCATGCGCAGGCTGGTGGCATAGGGCAGGAACAGGGTATCGTCGTCGAGCTGTTCCAGCTGATGCGTCTGACCGCGCAGGAAGTTGGCCGATACCGCCGGCGACGCGCCGAACAGATACATCAGCAGCCAGCTGTAGCGCCGGAAATTGCGAATCAGCGCGATATAGCTTTCCGATTGAAAATCCTTGGCCGACAAGGCAGAACCTTCTTCCTGCCGCAAAATCTCCCATACCCGCTCATCGAACGAGAAATTGTAGTGAATTCCTGCGATGCACTGCATGGTCTTGCCATAGCGCAGCGCCAGACCGCGCCGGTAGACATGCTTGAGCATGCCGATATGCGAATTGCCAAACCAGGCCAGCGGAATATCCGCTTCTGGCGGCAAATGGCAGGGCATGGACTGATTCCACAGCAACTCGTCGCCCAGGTGGGAGTAGGCATAGCGGTGAATCTGGTCCAGCCGCTCCAGCGCCTGTGCGATATCCGCTACCGGAGGAGTAATGAATTCGAGCAAGGATTCAGAGTAATCGGTCGTGATCTGCTGGTGCATCAGAGCCGAACCGAGCGCGACAGGATGCGGCGTAGCGGCCAGTTCCCCAGCATCAGTCACCCGCAGCGTCTCGCGTTCAATACCGCGCAAGCCGTGCGCCAGCAATGCCCTCTGTTGGGGCTGGGCAAACAAGGCAAGGCGATGGTTCAGCAGATCGGTCACGGGTCATCCTTTGGAAATCGAGTGACCGAGAATAACCGAAAATCCGGCTTTGCGTCGGCAGCCACGGCGGCCACCGACCAGATGCTGCCTTGCAACGTATAATCCGGGGTTACCCCTTTCTTATGCGACCCGCCCATGTCAGCCCAATTAATCGACGGCAATCTTCTCTCCCAGCAACTGCGTACCGATGTCGCCCTGCGCGCCGCCGCACTCACCGCACGAGGATGCCAGCCCGGACTGGCCGTCATCCTGGTCGGTGAAAGCCCGGCGTCGCAAGTCTACGTGCGCAACAAGGTCAAAGCCTGCGTCGACAATGGCTTGCATTCGATCCTGGAAAAATACGCCGCCGACCTGTCCGAAGCCGACCTGCTGGCCCGCATCGCCGCGCTCAATGCCGATCCGGCCATCCACGGCATCCTGGTGCAATTGCCGCTGCCGCCGCACATCGACGCGCACAAAGTCATCGAAGCAATCGCCGCAGAAAAAGATGTCGACGGCTTCCACGTCAACAATGCCGGATTGCTGATGACCGGACAGCCGCTGTTCCGTCCCTGCACGCCCTATGGCGTCATGAAAATGCTGGAATCGATTGCTTGTCCGGTACGCGGTGCCAACGCCGTTATCGTCGGCGCGTCCAACATCGTCGGCAAGCCGCAAGCGATGCTGCTATTGCAAGCAGGGGCCACCGTCACCATCTGTAATTCCAAGACCCGGGACCTGGGTCTGCATACGCGCATGGCCGATATTCTGGTCGTCGCCACCGGCAAACGTAACATCGTCACCGCCGACATGGTCAAACCGGGCGCCGTCGTCATCGACGTCGGCATGAACCGCGACGACGCCGGCAAATTGTGCGGCGATGTCGACTTTGCCAACGTCAAGGAAGTAGCCGGCTACATCACCCCCGTCCCCGGCGGCGTCGGCCCGATGACGATCACCATGCTGCTGGTCAATACTATTGAAGCGGCAGAACGCACCTTACTTTAAGAAAGTTCCCTGAACATGGCTACCGATACGACTAGCAACACGACTCTCGACACGACGCCCGACACCGCCAGCAATCCCCTGCTCGATTTCTCCGGCCTGACCCGCTTTGACCTCATCGAACCGCAGCACGTCACGCCTGCGCTCGATCTGCTGCTCAAGCAAAGCGCCGCCGTCATCGCTGAACTGGAAGCGCCGACCAGCACGGTGAGCTGGGACAATTTCGTCGAGCCGCTCGGTAGCACCATGGAAAAACTGGGACGGGCGTGGGGCGTGCTCAACCATCTGAATGCGGTTGCCGATACACCGGAATTGCGCGCTGCCTACAATGAAAACGAGCCGCGGCTGGTAGAGTTCTCCACCTCGGTCGGTCTCAACCAGGGCCTGTTCCAGAAATACAAAGCGCTGCACACCAGTGCCGACTATGTCGCCATGAGTCCGGCCCGCCGCCGCGTGATCGACAACGCCGTGCTCGGTTTCCGTCTCAGCGGTGCCGAACTGCCCGAGGCGCAAAAAGAGCGTTTCGCCGCCATTCAGGAGCAACACGCCGCACTGACCACGCGCTTTTCCGAAAATGTGCTCGACGCCATCAGCGACTACAGCCTGCTGGTCGCCGACGAAAGCGAACTGGCCGGCCTGCCCGAAGATGCCAAACAAGCTGCACAGGCAGCGGCACAAAAAGACGGACTGAGCGGTTTCAAATTCACGCTGCATTTCCCTTCTTATTTCCCGCTGCTGCAATACGCCGACAACCGGGCATTGCGCGAAACCATTTACCGCGCCAACACCACCAAGGCCTCCGACCTGGGTGCCAAACCGGAATGGGACAACAGTCAGAACATGCGCGACATCCTGCGCCTGAGCGAAGAAGAAGCGCAATTGCTCGGCTACGCCAACTACGCCGAACTATCGCTAGTGACAAAGATGGCCAAGTCGCCGCAAGAAGTGGTCGCTTTCCTGGAAGACCTGGGCCACCGCGCCCGCCCATTCGCTGAGCAAGACCTGAGCGAACTGCGCACCTTCGCCCGCGAACAACTGGCACTGGAAACGCTGGAAGCCTGGGACATCGCCTACGCTTCGGAAAAACTGCGCGAACAACGCTATGCGTTTTCGGAACAGGAAGTGAAACAGTACTTCCCGGAACCGAAAGTGCTTGCCGGCTTGTTTCATCTGGTACAGCAGTTATTCGGCGTCAGCATCGGCCCTGACAGCGCCCCGGTCTGGCATCCCGATATCCGTTTTTACCGCATCGAACGCGACGGCAAACTGATAGGCCAGTTCTATCTGGATCTGTATGCGCGCAGCGGCAAGCGCGGCGGTGCCTGGATGGACGGCGCACGCTCGCGCCACGTTATCGGGGAAAAAATCCAAACCCCGGTCGCTTACCTGACCTGTAACTTCACCGCACCGGCAACGGTAGACGGCGTCCAGAAAGCCGCGCTGTTTACCCACGACGAAGTCATCACCCTGTTCCATGAATTCGGCCACGGTCTGCACCACATGCTGACCCAGGTCGATGAAATGGATGTCTCCGGCATTTCCGGCGTCGAATGGGATGCCGTGGAATTGCCTTCGCAATTCATGGAAAATTTCTGCTGGGAGTGGGCCGTGCTGCAAGAACTGAGCGCCCATGCGGATAAGGGCCTGCCGTTACCACGCGACCTGTTCGACAAAATGACCGCCGCCAAGAATTTCCAATCCGGTCTGGGCATGCTGCGACAAGTCGAATTTTCCCTGTTCGACATGCACATTCACAACGCCCTCCCCAACGACGACGGCGCCATCGAGAAAGTACTGGATACCGTGCGCGCCCAATTCGCGGTACTCCAGCCGCCTGCATTCAATCGCTTCCAGCATTCCTTCGAACATATTTTCACCGGCGGTTACGCCGCCGGTTATTACAGCTACAAGTGGGCCGAAGTGCTGTCGGCCGATGCCTATGCCGCCTTTGAAGAAGCCGGCGTCAGCAACGGCAATATCGTTTCGCAGGAAACCGGCCAACGCTTCCAGCGCGAAATTTTAGCCGTCGGTGGATCGCGTCCTGCGCTGGAATCGTTCAAAGCGTTTCGCGGCCGCGAACCGAGCATTACCGCCCTGCTGCGCCACAGCGGCATGGCCGCCTGAAGCCCGCTCCGGAGACGCCCATGACGCGCATCGACTTCCACAGCAACATTCCCGACAAGCTCCACTATGCCTGCCGTCTGGTGCGCAAAGCGCGTCAGGCGCAATGCCAGGTCGTGGTGCTGACGAGCGGTCAGGCGCAAATGGCGGCGCTGGATAAGGCCCTCTGGACGTTTTCCGAAGCGGATTTCCTCCCGCACGTCGCGGCCACCGATCCGCTGGCCGCGCACACCCCCATCCTGCTGACCGACGACGATCAGCAGGAACTGCCTCACCATCAAATTCTGATCAATCTGACGACCGCTACGCCACAGCATTTTGCGCGCTTCGAGCGGCTGTTTGAAATCGTCGCCAGTGACGAAAACGACAAAGCCGCCGGCCGCGATCGCTACCGCTTCTACAAAGAACGCGGCTATCCGCTCACGCATATCGTGGCGGCGGCATGAGCACCTCATTTGACGCCAGCATTCCGCTGCTGACCGAAGTCATCGGGATCACTGACACCGCCGCAACGCCAGCCGCCGTGACTTCGCCTCCGATGCCATCAGTTGCCCCCGCCTACACACCTGTCGCTCTTGCGCCCCCTGCCCCGGTCGACCGGCAGCAACTGCAACAGGAAATGACGGAAAACGTCTTGCAGTCGTTGCTCGCCCAGCTCGACAGCGTCATAGAACAAAAACTGGAAGAGCAGCTCGATGCCGCCCTCGCTGTGCTGGGGCAGCATCTGAAACAGCAAATCAAGAAAAACCTGGAGCAGGCGCTGGAAGAAACCGTTCTGCTCGCGGTGGCGCAAGAAATGGCCAGGAACGGACACTCACAGCCTCCCGCTCCCGAGTCTCCCTGAATTGGACCTGAATAACCCCTGAATAACCCCTGAATTACCCCTGAAACAGAAGCACCACCACTGGAGAATCAAATGAAAGTCATCGTATTGGGCGCCGGCATCATCGGTACCGCCTCGGCCTGGTTTTTGCGGCAGGCCGGACACGAAGTGATTGTCATTGATCGCCAACCCGGCGCCGCGCAGGAAACCAGCTTTGCCAACGGTTGCCAGATTTCGGTATCGCATGCCGAACCGTGGGCCAATCCCAGCGCCCCGCTCAAAGTCCTCAAATGGCTGGGACAGGAAGACGCGCCGCTGCTGTACCGCTTCCGTCCCGAATGGCTGCAATGGAAATGGGCGCTGCACTTCCTGCGGGAATGCACCCCGGCGCGTACCGCGCACAATATTCGTCAGATCGTGGCACTGGCTGAATACAGCCGCCAGACACTGCAAGGGCTGCGCGCCGACACCGGCATCGAATACGATTGCCTGACGCGCGGCATCCTGCATTTCTATACCGATCAAAAAGAATTCGAAGAAGCGCAACCGGCCGCCCAACTGATGCGCGAACTGGGATGCCCGCGTGAAACCATCAGCGCCGATAAAGTGCTGGAACTGGAACCCGCGCTGGAAACCATGCGCGGACGGATAGTCGGCGGCGATTTCACCGACAACGACGAGTCCGGCGACATCTACCAGTTCACTACCGGACTGGCCCGCAAATGCGCCGAAGCCGGCGTCGAATTCCGCTTTAATACCAACATCACGCGACTGCTGACCGTCGGCAGCGGCGCGGCAGCCAAAGTCACCGCAGTCGAAGTCATCGACGAGCAAGGCCGGCACCAGACGCTGCACGCCGATGCTTTCGTGGTCGCCCTCGGCAGTTTCTCGACACCATTACTGAAACCGCTGGGAATCGACCTGATGATTTATCCGGGCAAAGGTTATTCGGCGACTTATCAGGTCACCGACCCTACGACAGCGCCGTCTGTGTCGCTGACCGACGATGGCTACAAACTCGTCATTTCGCGTCTGGGTGACCGTCTGCGCGTCGCCGGCACCTGCGAACTCAACGGCTACACGCGGGAACTCAACCAGACCCGTTGCGAAGCCATCACGCGCCGCACACGGGAACTGTTCCCCAACGCCTGCGACTATGACGCCCCGCAATATTGGACCGGACTGCGCCCGCTGACGCCAAGCAACATCCCCTACGTTGGCAAAAGTCGCTACGGCAACCTGTTTCTCAATACGGGGCATGGCACGCTGGGCTGGACCATGGGCTGCGGTTCCGGTCGCGCCATTGCCGATATCATTGACGGCCGCCAGCCAGAAGTGAATTTTGCCTTCCACGGCATGGTGTAAGATTTGCCGGATCGTCTGGCGGGGCAGCAAGGGATCTGCTGCCCTTTACCGCCTTAGCCAGACGGGCGCGATCCAACGCAGGCGTCTCAGAACAAGCGTAGCGAACGGCACGCCGTCACCGCAAGCAATACCCCCGCAGGTGAGCAAAATGCATTCCGTTCAGCCCTGAGAGTGCAGCGCACAGCAGCGTCATCAGAGGGCTCCTCATTCCAATCACTCGCCGTCTCCCACGGCAACCTTTACCAGGGACCAGACCATGAAGTGGATCGTCGTCGCCATTTACCTGTTTTCTATTTTGTACGTGCATTTCCGAGGCAAAGTCAGGCTTCCGTTCCTGCGGCAGTTTTTCGACCACTCCTCGATCATCTCGCCGATCAATCTGTTCATGTATGCATTTTCACGCGTACCGGCTCAGCCCTTCCCTCCTGCCACCAGTTTCGACGGTTTGCATCTGCTCGATGAAAATTGGGAAATCATCCGCGCCGAAGCACTTAACCTGCAATCGATTTCCAAAATCAAAGCGGCAGAAAAGAATGACGATGCCGGTTTCAATTCCTTCTTCAAAGCCGGCTGGAAGCGCTTCTATCTGAAATGGTATGACGCCAGCCATCCCTCGGCCGAACAATACTGCCCGCAAACCGTCGCCCTGCTCAAGCGCATTCCCTCCGTCAAAGCCGCCATGTTCGCCGAACTCGCACCGGGCGGCACCCTCAACCGGCACCGCGATCCGTTCGCCGGTTCCTTGCGTTACCACCTTGGATTAGTCACGCCCAACGACGACAAATGCTTCATCGAAGTCGATGGTGAGCGTTATAGCTGGCGCGATGGCAAGAGCGTTATCTTTGATGAAACCTATATCCATTGGGCGCACAACGGCGGCGATACCAACCGCATCATCCTGTTCTGCGATGTGGAACGGCCGCTGCGCTATGAATGGGCTCAGGCAGTCAATCGCTGGATAGGCAAGACCCTCATGACCGCCGCCAGCTCACCCAACGAAACCGGCGACCAGACCGGCCGCATCAACAAGCTGTTCCGTTTCGTCTGGCTCGCAGGACAATATCGTCGCCGCCTGAAAAACTGGAATCGCCGGGTTTATCACATCCTCAAATACGGCCTGATACTAGGCGCAGCTCTATTGATTATTTATTTGTAAGTATTTCAGGCAAGTTCAACTCAATCGATCCGACGGAATATTTTTTTATTTAATAAATAGTGAATACCGTCGGACTTACCATATCGTCTGGCAGTCAACCTGACTGGATAATATCGGCCGGTTTACTCTTCTTTTATATTCAAAACCCTCTGGCAAAATTAATTAAATCTATATCACTTTGAATTGTGTTGGATTCCCTGTAATTATTTTTAAAAATATCATTAAAGACACCCCGCATTCAGACATAATCTTCTCGCAGAGCAGCACAACTTTAATCTAATAAAAGGAAATCTGATGCGATGGTTCTATAATTTAAAAATTGCCAGGAAGCTACTTTTATCTTCAATTTCTATTCTGGCACTTACAACTGCACTCGGCCTATTCTCCATCGTTGAATTGAGAAACTTGTTTGGCAATTTCACCGAAATTGCCGAAAACTGGCTCCCCAGAATCAACACCACAGAACAAATAAAAACAGCATTGTCTCGCATGCGCATCAATGAGCTCTACCTTGTTATCGCCAGCACTGAAACAGAATTCAGGGATAGTGAAAAACGGATGAACGAGCAAATTAGCAAGCTCGAACAGTTCAACAACACCTTCGCCAACCTGATTTCAGAGCCAGAAGAAAAAGCGATCTACCCTGCTTTTCTTAACAACTACAATGCCTATCTTGCAGAAAACAAAGCGCTCCTCGCGCTGCTAAAAGCAGGGAAAAAAGAGGACGCGATGATTCAGATCCAAGGAAAATCGACGACACTTTACCGCGAACTCACCGTCGAATTAGATAAGCTGGTCGCTGCGAGTGTTGGTGGGAGCGACAAGTCCACTGCTATGGCCGTTTCCACTTATCAGAGCTCATTCTCCTGGATTATCGCCGCCATCGTCATCACTATCGCTGTCGGTTTGCTAATGGCGATGTGGATGGCGCGCATCGTCTCGAAACCGCTGGTGCTGGCGCTCGGCATTGCACAGCGTGTCGCCGAAGGCGATCTGAACAGTCGTGTGGATGCAAACCAAGCGCGCGATGAAACCGGACAACTGATGCTCGCCCTGCGCACCATGAACGACAACCTTTTTAAAATCGTCACTGAAGTCCGTACTGGAACCGACACCATCGCCACGGCTTCAGCACAAATCGCCAGCGGCAATCTGGATCTGTCTAGCCGTACCGAACAACAAGCCGGCGCGATCGAAGAAACAGCTTCTTCGATGGAAGAGCTGAACGCCACGGTCAAACAAAACGCTGACAATGCAAATCAGGCAAACCAGTTGGCATCTTCCGCTTCGACGGTAGCGGTACAAGGCGGACAAGTCGTCAGTCAGGTGGTTGACACCATGAACGCCATCAACGCGTCCTCCCGCAAAATCGTCGACATCATCAGCGTCATTGACGGCATTGCCTTCCAGACCAACATTTTGGCGCTGAACGCGGCCGTGGAAGCTGCACGCGCGGGTGAACAAGGCCGTGGCTTCGCGGTAGTGGCCAGCGAAGTGCGCAGCCTGGCGCAACGCAGCGCGGCTGCCGCAAAAGAAATCAAAGCACTGATCGATGCCTCCGTAGAAACCGTCGACTCCGGCAGCAAACTGGTCGAACAGGCAGGTGCGACCATGAGCGAAGTCGTCGATAGCGTCAAACGAGTATCGGGCATCGTCGCTGAAATCAGCGCTGCCAGCAGAGAGCAAAGCGAGGGGATAGGACAGGTCAATCAGGCAATCACCCTCATGGATGAAGCGACTCAGCAAAATGCCGCACTGGTCGAAGAGGCCGCCGCCGCCGCACAATCACTGGAAGATCAGGCCACTAATCTGTCGCGCATCGTCAGCGTCTTCAAAATCGATTCCGGCATGCATCAGAAATACGTCGCTCCCCCGGCATCATCTGTCGCTGCAAATATAACGCCGCAGCGGCAGCCGGCTCTGCAAGCGACGGCAAAAAAAACAACGACACCTTCAACCAAGCCAGTTGCAATTTCCAGCGCCAAAAAATCACCTGTTCCCGCAGGTGACGACAAAGGTAATTGGGAAGAATTTTAAATACCAAAAATAAATCCTGCGCACGACATGCAGTCATCTGAAGCCGCTGCGATCTGATCAAAACAGATCGCAGCGCATCCCCCCTCCCTCCGCACACTCTGCCCGTTTCATACGGTGCCAGCGCAATACTCAGTTCTCCGCTGAATATATATTCCCGCAATAAAAATGACTGAATTTCCCCTATGAAAGCTTGCCAAAATACTAGTTTTGCAGTGCTGCGTTTTTACGGTTATTCTCTTTTTAATTATTAATTTTCTCGCAATAAAAAAATATCTTAAATATTACTTTCAGGTAATTAAAAATAAATAACTGACATATTCAATCTCACTGCCTGGCACGATTAAAAATCTGATTAAAGAGCGCCATCCACTGATTTTTTAATATTCATTTTTAAAACTGATTTTTTCCAGCGCCGTATCGGATCTGTCGGCGCTTCATGCGCGCGTATTCCATAGCGACAACGATTGATGTGCTTTTTCTTATCCACGTACAAATTCGCACGACGAATGACCATGTAAATGAAGCCATAAAACCAGCACCGTACAACTCCGGCAGTCGCGTTTTCACTAATCAGACCATGAAGAAATGAGGATGTAAAAATGAAAAGTCATCTTACGCTGGGGAAAATACTCATTTATTTGCTGTCCTTCATGGCTTTTCTGTCATTACTGACTTACGAAGCTTCCGATCAGGTCAAGAAAAGTCAGTCTGAAATTAATGCCGCCAACGATTCTCGTTATCAATCTTTTTTGTTAGCGCAGGAATTACGTCAGAGCTCGGATGATTTGACGCGCCTCGCACGCACCTACGTCGTAACAGCAGACCCCTCTTACGAAACCCAATACTTCACCATCCTCGATATACGCAACGGAAAAAAACCCCGGCCTCAGAACTACGAGCGCATCTACTGGGATTTTGTTGCCGCAGGCATCGACAAACCCACGCCCGACGGCGACACCGCATCGCTTGAAAGCCTGATGAAAAAGGCCGGATTCACCGATCAGGAATTTGCCAAACTGAAAGAAGCACAAGGAAACTCGGATGATCTTGTCCGCGCAGAAACGATTGCCATGAACGCCGTCAAGGGCTTATACGAAGATGGAAAAGGAGGCTTCACCAAACAAGGCCAGCCAGATCTGGAGGCGGCAAGAAAACTGACACACGACAAAACTTACCACCTCAGCAAAGCCAAAATCATGAAGCCGCTGAATGAATTTCTTATTCTGCTGGATCAGCGCACCTCCCACACCATTCAAGAGGCGGAAGCAAGAGGCCGGCAAGCCAACACGATCATGATCGTCGCGCTGATTTTCGCCTTCATTGCAGCATCTGCAGCCCTCTATTTAATTTTCAAATTGATTCGGGAAGGCCTGGAAAGCGCCGTTATCGGGGCCGAGAAATTAGCAGGGGGAGATCTGAGCTTTCATCTAAGAGCAAAACGGGACGATGAAATCGGACGCTTAATGCAGGCCATGAATGGCATTAGCGACGGCTTATCCAAAGTGGTTGGCAATGTGCGCCAAAGCGTCGCGACGATTACCGCCGCGTCCTCTGATATTGCCTCGGGCAATCTGGATTTGTCATCGCGCACGGAAGCGCAGGCCAGCTCACTGGAAGAAACGGTTGCCTCCATGGAAGAGTTAACCGGTACGGTGAAACAAAATGCGGACAACGCCCGCCAGGCCAATCAATTGGCGGCCTCGGCCTCATCCGTCGCAATTCAGGGCGGGCATGTAGTAACGCAAGTGGTCGACACCATGAATGCCATCAATGCCTCGTCCCGCAAAATCGTCGACATCATCAGCGTGATTGACGGTATCGCTTTCCAGACCAATATTCTGGCCTTGAACGCCGCGGTAGAAGCCGCGCGCGCCGGCGAGCAAGGCCGTGGTTTCGCCGTGGTCGCCAGCGAAGTGCGTAGCCTGGCGCAACGCAGCGCGGCGGCTGCCAAGGAAATCAAAGCGCTGATTGACTCCTCGGTGGAAACCGTCGGCGCCGGCAGCAAACTGGTGGAACAGGCGGGCGCGACGATGGACGAAGTCGTCAACAGCGTCAAGCAGGTATCCGACATCGTCGCCGAAATCAGCGCTGCCAGCGGCGAACAAAGCGATGGCATCGAACAGGTCAATCGGGCGATCACGCAGATGGATGAAGCGACACAGCAAAATTCCACCTTGGTCGGACAGGCCGCCACCGCCGCGCAATCCTTGCAGGATCAGGCAACTAACCTGGCACATATCATCGGCGTCTTCAAAATCGATCCGGGCCAGCAACCAACATTCCAAGCGCCCACGACACGGAAAGCGGTTGATGTCCGATCGTCACATTCAGCGCCACATTCAGCGCCACATCACTCAGAAAAAAAACAGCCTGCTGTCTCAGTTAAGCCTATGGCTATTGCTGACAACAGAAAACCCACGGGGGCAACCGCCGATGAGAAAGCTGATTAAGAATAACTTTAATCGTACATCGGCCTCTCTTCCGACCGGAGAGCGCTGTAGTACGTAACCCGGGCTGCAGTGCGGCCTCATCAACGAGTTCTTAATCATTCAACAGGGGAATTTCATGCGCTGGTTTTACAATTTGAAGCTCGCCAAAAAACTGGTTTTATCTTTTATCTGGCTGCTGATACTGACGATTGCACTGGGTCTGTTCTCCATCCTCGAAGTAACCAAGCTGTATAACGTTTTTGAGGAAATTGCCCACAACTGGTTACCCAGTATCAATACCACGGCGCAAATGAAGGCGACGCTGTCGCGCATCCGTATCAATGAGTTATACGATGTGCTGGGAGAGACAGAAAACGATCATGCCGACATCGAAAAGCGGATGAACGATCAGATCGCCATCTTTGAAAAACTCAATGCCACCTATGCCAAGCTGATTTCCGAGCCGGAAGAAAAAGCGATCTACCCGGAGTTTCTCAATAATTACAACGCCTATATTGGGGAAGGGAAATTGCTCATTGCCCTGCTGCATGCTGGAAAGAAAGCGGAAGCCGAGACGCTCATCCACGGCAAATCGACCAGCCTGTACCGTGCCATGACAGACCAGTTAGACAAGCTAGTCGCCATCAATATCAGCGGTAGCGAAAAAGCATCCGACATGGCAGACCTTACCTATAACGATTCCATGGTGTGGATTATCGTCACGCTCATTACCACTGTCGCAGCCGGCATGTGGCTGGCACTGTGGCTGGCGGGCACTGTCTCACGTCCGTTGACGCTGGCCCTGCAAGTAGCGCAACGCGTCGCTGACGGCGACCTGACCAGCCATGTCGAAGCCAAGCAAGCCAAAGATGAAACCGGACTGCTGATGCAAGCCCTGGGGACGATGAACGATAGCCTGCTGAAAATTGTTTCCGAAGTGCGCGTCGGTACCGATACCATCGCCACTGCCTCAGCGGAAATTGCCACCGGCAACCTCGACCTTTCCAGACGCACGGAACAACAAGCCGGTTCTCTCGAAAAAACCGCCTCGTCGATGGAAGAGTTGACCTCCACCGTGAAACAGAATGCCGACAATGCACGAAAGGCAAATCAATTGGCAGTCTCGGCCTCGGCAGTAGCCGTTCAGGGGGGGCATGTGGTCACGCAGGTGGTCGATACCATGAGCGCCATCAATGCCTCTTCTCGTAAAATTGTCGATATCATCAGCGTCATCGATGGCATCGCTTTCCAGACAAATATCCTGGCCCTGAATGCCGCAGTAGAAGCCGCACGCGCCGGCGAACAGGGGCGCGGTTTTGCGGTGGTTGCCAGCGAAGTGCGTAGTCTGGCGCAACGCAGCGCCGCTGCCGCCAAGGAAATCAAAGCCTTGATTGATGCCTCCGTTGAAACGGTCGGCGCAGGCAGCAAACTGGTAGAACAAGCGGGCGCGACCATGAACGAAGTAGTCAACAGCGTCAAGCAGGTATCGAACATCGTCGCCGAAATCAGCTCTGCCAGCGGCGAACAAAGCGACGGCATCGAACAGGTCAATCACGCCGTCGCGCAGATGGATGAAGCCACGCAACAAAATGCTGCACTGGTAGAACAGGCCGCTGCCGCCGCGCAATCGCTGCAAGATCAGGCGACCAACTTGTCGCGTGTCGTCGGGGTCTTCAAAATCGAAGGCGACCAGCGCCCGAATCCGGGAGTTCCGCCGATGCGAGCCGCCACCAATATCACTCCACCTCAGCCGGCACTGCACCACACGAAAACAAGCAGGCTTACGTCACAACCCGGATCGGTGCCGGCCGACGGCGAAGACAAGAGCAAATGGGAAGAATTTTGACCAGACCCTGTCTGCTTTCTGCCAACCGGTTTTCTGTACAGTGACGGTAGTCACTCATGTCGATTGGCTACCGGCAATCCCCTGTCATTGCCAGTATCTGCCTACAAAACATACGAAAAGCAAAGCGTGGCAACAATGACAACTGCAGCACTATTCGTATAGTAAGCACTCTCTAAGCTTGATACTATATTGAAATAATAATTGAATTTATACGACACGCACTGCGCGAAACTGACGCAGCCACCGCCTCGGGTCTATGCCAACCCACTCATCCATAAAGCCATCATCATGCCGGACGGTAAACACGCCGATGCGCAAACAGGCGCGCAAAAAAATATCCGAGTACTGGTCGCTGATGACCATCAAGTCGTACTGCTCGGCATTAGCAAAGCGCTGGAAACGCAACCTGACATTGATGTCCTGGCAGCGGCGCAAACTGTTTCCGAATTAATGGAGGCATTACAACAGTCCGAATACGATATTCTGGTTTCTGACTATTCCTTCGGTGGCAGAGATCAACCGGATGGCTTACCGATGATCAAGCGTATCCGGCTGCGTTATCCCGATATGAAAATTATCTTGCTGACATCGCATGACGACATGATGCTGGTCGATCATGTGGTGCGACTGGGCGTGACCGGTTTTCTCAGCAAGCGCAGCGGTGACTTTACCGAACTGCCAAAAATTGTCCGCGATGTCATGCAAGGTCAGCGCTATATCGATCCGCAGACCTCGCAAGCGATGGTCGAATATTTTCTTTCGATATCGAGTAACGCCAGCGGCGAAGCGACCATTGCCAGATTGTCATTGCGGGAAATGGATGTCGTCAGGCTGTTCGCCGGCGGCATGACCCTCACAGAAATAGCGCAAATGACGACCCGCAGTCTGAAAACCATCAGCACACAAAAACAATCCGCCATGAAAAAGCTGGGGGCAAAAAACGATGTCGAACTGGTGGCTGCCTTCAAGCTGCTCAGGCAGGAAGATAGCAACGACTGAATCTCCACTGATACATTCACTGGTAAGTTCACTGATATGTTCACTCATATTTTCATTGATACGGTCACTCATCCGCGCTGAATAGTCAGACCATCTCTCATCAATAATTCGGAGTAAGTCGGAGTAAGCCGCAAAAAATCCCGACGGACGCCCCCTCCGCCGAAAAAAATCCCGCATCCATTTTCTGTTTGCGGGATTTTTCACATTGGCACCCTATCGCTGCGCCGCCCCAGGGAAGGCCTCCCCTCTGTTCCCGAAATAAATCCTAGCCTCATCTCGTTCCCCTCCGATGGCTGCGGAAGCGGCATTCCCCGATCATAGCGTCGCTCAATGGAACTGCGACAGCTCTACATCCTCCATCTATCAACTCCCTATCAACCCTCTTTCAACCCCCTATTAACTCCCGATTAACTCCCTATTAACCCCCTTTCAGACCCCCTATCAGCCCCCTGCAAAGATCAACGGCCGCATTAGCTCTGCGACAGAATCTCTCCCCTTCTCCTGAATTCACGACATGACGACCACTCACCTCGCCTCGACTGCCACCACGGCATCTCAAGTTCCCCCCCGACTCAACAATGATAGTTTGCTCGCCAGCGTCGCCTGGTTATGCGCGTATCACGACATGCCGCAAAGCGAACATGCTCTGCGCTCCGGCATGGCGCAGGCACGCAGCTTTACTCCCAGTCTCGCGATGGAGGCATTCAAACGCGCAGGCCTGTCTGCGGGACTGGTGCAGCGCCATCCCGCACACCTGTTTTCAGCCTTGCTGCCGGCGCTGCTGTTACGCAAAGATGGCGGTGCTTTCCTGCTGCTGTCGCGCACCGGTACTGGTGACCATCTGCAATATCAAATCATGCTGACGGAAACCGGCGGCACCACGTCCATTGATGCGACTGCCATGCAAGAGATGCACAGCGGATATCTCATCCTGGTCAAAAAAATCCTCGCGCCAGATCGTCGCGCCGGTGAAGCCATGCCTGAGGCCCCGGGACACTGGCTGTGGAGCACCTTATGGCGTTATCGCCGCTATTACCTGAGCGCTGCTGCGGCTGCGGTGCTGGTCAATATCCTCGCGCTGGCCAGTACATTTTTCACCATGAACGTGTATGACCGCGTCGTGCCCAATCAGGCCTACGTGACACTCTGGTCGCTGGCCATCGGCGTCGGACTGGCCATGCTGATGGAATTCGCCGCACGCCATGTGCGCGCCACGCTGCTCGATATCGCTGGCAAAAAAGCCGATCTGATTCTTGGCGCGCGCCTGTTCCGGCAAGCCATGGCCATTCGCATGGAATGCAAACCGGCCTCCTCCGGCTCGTTTGCCAATCAATTGCGTGAATTTGAATCGGTGCGCGATTTCGCTACTTCTGCCACGCTGGCGGCACTCACCGATCTGCCCTTCGTATTGCTGTTCATCGGAGTAATTTATTTTATCGGCGGGCCGCTAGCCTGGGTGCCGCTGGGATCGATTCCGCTCATCATTCTGGTCAGCGCACTGATTCAATGGCCGCTGGCGCGCACCATGCGCGAAAACCTGCGCGAAGGCTCACTCAAGCAGGGCGTGCTGATCGAGGCGATTGAGGGATTAGAAACTCTCAAGGCCAGTAGCGGCGAAGGCTATATGCAAAAACGCTGGGAACGCTATAGCGCCCTGATGTCGGCTACCGCGATGAAATCGCGCCTGCTGTCGGGTCTCGCCACCAATTTCGTCACGCTGGTACAGCAATTTAATACCGTGATCATGGTGGTATGGGGCGTGTATCTGATCGGTGCCGGTTCGATGACCATGGGCGCGCTGATAGGCACTGTCTTGTTGTCCGGCCGGGCGGTAGGCCCGCTGGCGCAACTGGTGGGGCTGGCAGTGCGCTTCCAGCAAGCCAAAGCCGCCTTGCAGTCGCTCAATAAACTGATGGCCATGCCGGTCGAACGTCCGCCGGAAAAATCCTTCCTCGGTGCGCCGACGCTGGCCGGCAATCTGTTGCTCAAAGAGCTGCAATTTCATTACCCCGCCGCGCCGGGGCAAACACCGACGCCGGTATTGGACAAGATCAATCTGCACATCATGCCCGGCGAACGGGTGGCCATACTGGGCCGTATCGGTAGCGGCAAATCCTCCTTGCTGAGGATTTTGGCGCGGCTATATCAACCCGTCGGCGGTCAGCTTTTCATGGATGGCATTGACGCGGCGCAAATCGATCCGGCCGACTGGCGCGCGCATGTTGGTTTCGTCGGTCAGGAAACCCGACTGTTTTACGGCCGCCTGAGCGAGAACATCATGCTGGGCCGCCCCGATGCCAGCGTCGATGATGTGCTGCGCGTAGCGCGCATGACCGGTGTTGATCGCATTGCCGCCTCCCATCCGCATGGCTACGCACGCATCATCGGCGAAATGGGCGAAGGCTTATCCGGCGGGCAGCGGCAGTTAGTCGGACTGGCGCGCTGTCTGCTGGCCAATCCGAAAATTTTACTCATGGATGAGCCGACCAGTTCCATGGATGCGCAAACGGAAGCCATCTTCATGCAGCATCTGAGCGCTTCGCTGGGACCGGAGCAAAGTCTGGTGCTGGTCACGCATCGCATGTCGCTGCTGGATGTGGCCGATCGCATCCTGGTCCTTGATGAGGGCAAGATCGTTGCCGATGGGCCCAAGGAAGAAGTCTTGCGCACCCTGCGCAACAATGCCGAAAAAGCAGCAGCGCAGGCCGATGCAACACGACATGGCCGGGTCGCCGCCTGAGCGAAAGGACAATCACATGACGAACGCGCAACACCCTAACGATGCCACTAACGACTCCACTAATCCCGCACACGACGCCACCACATCGCCCCTCCGTGATAAAAACTCCCCGCAAATCCATGACCATCATGGCGTCCTGCGCCGTGAAGAAATGGCCTTCATGGAAGATGTGCGCGCCTCTCTGCTCACCCAATCCACGCCCGGTTCGATGGCAGTGCTTTATCTGATGCTGGCGGTGCTGACAATCGCCCTTGTCTGGGCCTCAATGGCGCGGGTAGAGGAAATCACGCAAGGACAGGGGAAAGTGATTCCCGCCAGCCGGGAACAAATCATTCAAAGTCTGGAAGGCGGCATCCTCGAAGAAATGCGCGTACACGAAGGCGACATCGTCCAGCGCGGCCAGGTCTTGCTAAAAATAGATCCAACCCGCGCCGGGGCCAGCTACGCGGAGAGTCTGGCCAAAGTCATGGGAATCAAAGGCTCGATTACCCGCGCCCGCGCTGAAGCTTACCGCTTGCCGCTGATCTTTCCGGCGGACGTGCTGACGATGCCGGACATCGTGCGTGAACAGAGCGAAGTATTCGAAGCCCGTAAGCGCAGCTTGCAAGAAGGCGCGGCAGTGATGCAGACCAGCCTCGATCTGGCCGAAAAAGAAATCGCACTGGCGGAGCCGCTGGCCAAACGCGGTCTGCTCTCTGAAGTGGAGCTGTTGCGCATGCGACGGCAAGCCAATGAAATGCGTTTGCAACTGGTAGAACGTCACAATAAATTTCGCGCCGAAGCCAGCGCCGATCTGACCCGGCTGGAACAGGAACTGTCGCAGTTGCAGCACAGCGTGGTGGCCTTGAAAGACACCATGCAACGCACCACGATTCTTGCGCCGGTGCGCGGCACCGTCAAAAATGTGCGCGTGACCACCATAGGTGGAGTCATCAAGCAAGGCGAGGACATCATGGAAATTGTGCCGCTGGAAGACCAGCTCCTGGTAGAGGCCAAAATCCGCCCTTCCGATGTGGCCTTCCTGCGGCCGGGTCAGAACGCGACGGTGAAAATATCCGCCTACGATTACGCGATCTATGGAGGATTAAAAGGGCGCATCGAGCACATCAGTCCCGATACCTTGCGCGAAGAACGACCGACACCCGGACTGCAACAAAGCGACACGTATTACCGGGTATTCGTGCGCACCGATATGGCCGCGCTCAAAGCGGCAGGTAAAGAGTTACCCATCCTCCCCGGCATGACGACAACGGTAGAAATCCGCACAGGTGAAAAAAGCGTCATTTCGTATTTGCTTAAACCCATCTTCAAGGCACGCGAAGCCTTCCGCGAACGATGATTTTTAAGCGCTGTCATGCGTTGAAAACGAAGGGAGATATTGCGCAGAGGAAAGCCAAAGCAACGGTGTCAGCATGGTAGTGATCAACGCGTTTAAACGTCAATAAACACCTCTGTGCAATTCAGATAACTCCGAACCGTTTAACAGAATTATCCAATATCTCAGGGTTCGGAAGATTGGCATCATCAAATCCGAGTTAAGTTCTATCGCATTGATGAGTAAAGTCAGACGGGTTGACGGGCAGAAAAAATAACCGGATGTAGTGAACAAAAGACAGTCCGCAAGATGTTGTGTGACGCGCTTCGTCAGCCTTGCCCCGGCCTGTTTCCCAAGCAAACATAACAACACGCAAACGGAGTCCGTACATGTATATCAATCTGGGCAAGGGACGTTACGTCCTCGACATTAACGCCGACCGTAGCGCCCGTGCCGCGATGGAAGCTTACCTCGATCTGCATACGAAGAAAAACGGACAGGCTGACATTCTCTACTCCGCGCTGGGATTAAATCCCGATTCGCTTCTCTGCGCAGAGACAGGCATGCGAATGTTCGAACTGGCGCACAAGATTGCCCGCAACATGACGGATTACGACAGCCAAGCCTGGGACATCGTGACCAGACAATTGCGCACGACGCTGGGCAATGAGGCGCTGTAATTTGTCTGCGCTGTAATTGATTTGCACAATGATTGATAGAAAGCACACCGCTCAAAACACGGGGGCGTGCATCCATTCAGGACGCCCCGCCTAGCCACGACAGGCATTGATGGCATCACGCGTCGCCATTGCAACGCGACGCGACGCCGCAGCAAAGTCCTCGCTGTCCTGCAGCGCCGGAAATAAAATCGCCCGCGATGAGCTGATCATCATTCCCGTCCCCGCAGCGGTACGCCCTGCCGCTACTGTCGCTGCCACATCGCCGCCCTGAGCGCCAATACCCGGCACCAGCAAGGGCATATCGCCCACCAGTCGCCGCACTTGCGCCAGTTCATCGGGGAAGGTCGCGCCGACCACCAGACAGCATTGCCCGTTCCGGTTCCATTTATCCGCCACCAGTTGCGCCACGCGCTGATACAGCGGCTGACCATCGACTTGCAAAAATTGCAGATCCGATCCACCTGGATTCGAGGTGCGGCACAAAATAATCGCGCCGCGATCCGGCCATTCCAGATAAGGCGAAACCGAGTCATAACCCATGTAAGGACTGAGCGTGACCGCATGTGCGTTATAGCGCTCGAAGGCTTCACGCGCGTATTGCTCGGCTGTCGCGCCGATATCGCCGCGCTTGGAATCGAGCACGATAGGCACCTGCGGATGATGAGTGCGGATGTAATCGCAGATCGCTTCCAGCTGATCTTCCGCCCGCAGCGCGGCGAAATAGGCAATCTGCGGTTTGAACGCGCAGGCCAAATCGGCAGTGGCATCGACAATCGCCGTGCAAAATTCATAAATCGCCTCCGGCCGACCTTTCAGATGCGGCGGCAGACGATTGATGTCGGGATCGAGTCCGACGCAGAGCAGTGAGTTGTTGTCGGCCCAGGCGGCGGCGAGTTTGGATGTAAAGTTCACGATAAGCTTTCGAAAAAACAGCAGGCAGTTGTTTCATGATCCGCGCCCGAGTCGCCAATACGGGCGCGGATCATTTTCTTGCCATCGGGGAGCGGGCGGGGCGGGGCGGGGTGTAGTGTCAGTCGGTCGGTCAGTCGGTCGGTCAGTCGCGCCCGAACTCCTCACCCAGCTGTTGACCGCGCTGCGCAGCGGCTTTCACGGCAGCAATAATGGCCGACTTAACGCCGCTTTCTTCCATGCTCATCAGTGCCGCATAAGTAGTGCCACCCTTCGATGTCACACGCTCACGCAACAGCGCGACCGGCTCCGACGATTGCGCCGCCAGTTCAGCGGCACCGGTAAACGTCGCCTTGGCCAGCGCGATTCCCTGCTCGGCGGAAAGACCAAGTTCCTGCGCGGCCTGCTGCATCGCCTCGATAAAATAAAACACATAGGCCGGTCCGCTGCCTGAGACCGCCGTCACCGGATCGATCAGCGCTTCGTCATCGAGCCAAACCGTGGTGCCGACCGCACGCAAGATGCGATCAGCATCGGCGCGCTGCTCTGCCGAGACTCCGGCAGTTGCCACCAGTCCGGTAATCCCCTTGCCGATCAAGGCCGGCGTATTGGGCATGGCCCGCACGACGGCGGCATGCGCATTGAGCCAGCGCGACAGGTCGCCGGCGCGAATGCCGGCAGCAATCGACAGCACCAGCTGCGACGCTTGCAAATGCGGCTGCAAGGCCGCCGCCACTTCGCGCATCTGCTGCGGTTTCACCGCCAGCACGATGACATCGCTGGCCGCTACGGCATGATCGATCTGCCCGGCAGTGCTGACATGGAAGCGCGTGTGCAAGCTCTCCAGTGCGGCGGGATTAGGGTCGATGACATGAATATCCGAACCGGGAGTGACTTTGTCGGCCAGACCGCCGATAAGCGCGGTCGCCATATTGCCGCCGCCAATAAAACAAATTTTCATGTCGATTCCTTTGTAGGAGATGGATAAGTGCGTGCGCCGAAAATAGCGCTGCCGATACGGACGATAGTGGCACCTTCTGCAATAGCGGCTTCCAGATCGTCCGACATGCCCATCGATAAAGTGTCCAGCGCCAATCCCTGCGCGCGCAAATTTTCAAACAATACCCGGACTTGCGCAAACGCGGCGCGCTGCTGCTGCACGTCGGCACCGGGCGCGGGAATCGCCATCAGACCGCGCAATCGCAGCCGAGGCAACGCAGCGACCGCCGCCGCCAGCGCAGGCATGTCCTGCACAGTGGTACCGCTTTTACTGGCTTCCCCGCTGATGTTGACTTGCAGGCAGATATTCAAGGGCGGCAACTGCGGCGGCCGCTGATCCGACAGGCGCTGCGCGATTTTCAGGCGCTCCACCGAATGCACCCAGTCCACATGCTCGGCAATCTGACGCGTCTTGTTGCTCTGAAGCGGGCCGATGAAATGCCATTCCAGCGCAGGCGCTCCGCTGGCGGCCAGTGTCGCGATTTTATCCAGCGTTTCCTGCACGTAATTTTCACCAAACGCCGTTTGCCCTTGCGCTACGGCGTCAGCGACGGCGGCAGCGTCAAAGGTCTTGGAAACGGCCAGCAACTGCACCGAACCCGGCGCGCGGCCCGCCGCTGTCACAGCCCGCTCAATGCGCTGGTGAATGGCTTGCAAGTTTTGAGAGATCAAAGACATAATTATTTCTTTTTAACAACTTTCCAACATCAGTGGCAAGTGCCAGCCTGCAGCAGAACATCCGGACGTGACATCAGTGCAGAGGGCTTCAATCCGGTGCTTATCCGCCCTTTATCCGATTTTTACCCGACCTTGACCCGCTCTTTACCCGATATTCACCCCGCCCCGGTTTTACCGGGCTTTCACCCTCCTCAAACCCCTTTGCGTGCCGGGATTATAAATGGACATTTTCGAACTGCTTGCCTTTTCTCTTCAGAAACACGCTTCCGACCTGCATCTGTCGGCCGGTCTGCCGCCGCTGCTACGCATACACGGGCAGATGCACGCCACTGAATTACCGCCGCTGACGCCGCCGCAGGTGCTGGAAATGCTTCGCCTGCTCATGACCGACGCGCAGCGCGCAAGCTATACCGCCGACGGTGATTGCGATTTTTCTCACGCACTGGCGAGCGGCCATCGTTTTCGGATCAACGCCTTCGTGCAGCAGCGCGGTGCAGCCGCTGTCATGCGCGCCATTCCCGCCACCGTCGCCAGTCTGGCCGAGCTGGCGTTACCGCCGCTGTTGGCCGAGCTGGCACTGCTTCCGCGTGGCCTGGTATTGGTGACCGGGCCAACCGGTTGCGGCAAATCGACCACGCTGGCGGCCATGGTCAACCATATCAACCAACATGCGCCGGCACACATCATCTCCATCGAAGACCCGATCGAATTTCTGCACACGCCGCAAAAAAGCCTGATCAGCCAGCGTGAAGTCGGTGCGCATACACGTTCGTTTGCCGCCGCTCTGCGCGCTGCCTTGCGTGAAGATCCCGACGTGATACTGGTCGGCGAGCTGCGCGACCCTGAAACCATTCGTCTGGCGCTGACGGCGGCGGAAACCGGCCATCTGGTCCTCGGCACGCTGCACACCTCGTCGGCCCCCAAGAGCATCGACCGCATCGTCGATGTCTTTCCCGCCAGCGAAAAAGAAATGGTGCGCGCCATGCTGTCTGAATCGCTGCAGGCCGTCATTGCCCAGCATCTGGTGGTCCACCGCAACGGCGACAGCCGGATCGCCGCACACGAAATCATGCTGGGTACTCCCGCCATCCGCAACCTGATCCGCGAAGGCAAGGTGCCGCAATTGTATTCCGCCATGCAAACCGGCACAGCAGCAGGAATGCAAACGCTGGATCACGCCCTGTCCGTGCTGGTCAAACGGCAAACGATCACGGCAGCCAGCGCGCGCAGCATTGCACGACAGCCGGAAAATTTCCCTTCCTAAGGTCTGTCAACAACATCAATCCAATTAATTAAGCCGGCATCCATTACCCATTGATAAGGGATGTCATCAAGCTCTTATGGAGAAATTTCATGCGTATCTATGCCGATTCAAAATCCCCGTCGATCAGACAAAATAGCAATGACATTTTTCTTTTCGGCACCTGCCAGAAAGACCGCCCCCGGCGCGTTTGCTCCGGCACCCGCCCTCCTTTCGGCTACGGGAAAATAGGGCCTTATTTCATCGGCGTTAAAAAAAACACCGCCCGTATCGGCAATCTCGACGCCACACAGGTATCGGCACAAGCACATCCTGCTGGCAAAATGCGCCTCTCGGCTTTATTGTCCAGCGCGCAGACATCGAGCGCTCACGATGAAGCCGCAGGCCCTTCCCGACAATCTACGACTATCGTCGTCGCCGACATCCATCCTGCGCCGGGCGAAACCTCGCCTGTCAGAAAAACCAGCCTGCAATCTCCGCCGCCGCCTTTAGTCGCCACGCCCGGTGTCCCGTCACGCCGACGTGCCAATCAGCGGCCCACCTTCCTGAAGTTTCCTATCTTCGTCACCACCGATGCAAGTCGAAAAAAAACGGCGCTCCAATGGGTATTGGGAACCTCCGAGACGAGAGGCGAGCTGTCCCATCTGATGGAAGGAAAAACAGGACCAGAAAGCGCCGGCATGGAGTTCCTCAATGACGTCGCCGCCGCGCGCTATCCCGATATCTCAACCGCCAGAGCAAGCCAGGTCGTCGCTCCCGACGGCACCAGACTGGCCGCCAACATCGTCAAAATCAAGGGCATCAACGTGGCTATCGCCAGCCAGTACCCTAAAAAAGAGTATCTGGCCGCCTGGTTTTCCACCTTGCTCAGCAACCGCACCCCGGTGCTGGTGGTTCTGGCCAGCGACATGGAAATAGATGCGCACAGCCTGCCCGATTATTTCCGCCGCTCCGGGCAATATGGGGAGGTGAAAGTGACGGCGACGATGACGGCCACCTCTTGCAAAAACGACGGCATCGACGCCAGAGACCTGCGACTTACCTCCTACACACTCTTGCTGGAAGACGGTCGTTGCGCGATACGGGTTCCGGTGCTGCATGTTCCGCACTGGCCCGACAAAGGCGTGCTGAAACCGAATACGCTGCACGAGCTGGCCTGTCGCGTCAACCGGGCGATATGGCGCAGCCGGGCCGATTATGAAGTAGGCGATCCAGACGCCTTACTGGACGATAAAAAACTGCTCCCGGTCATCCATTGCCGTGCCGGCGCAGGCCGCACCGGGATGCTGATCGGCATGCTGGAACTGTTGAAATCCGAATGCAGCAGCGTGCAGGAAATTGTGAGCGACATGCGCCACAGCCGTAGCCCGCACATGGTGGAAACCAACGCCCAGCTCGATGCGCTCGCCGATTTGGCGATGGAACGTGGCACGCCGCTGTTCAAGGAATAAGAGTAAACCAAGAGGGATGCCGCCACAGAGGCGGGTGCATCGTTTCCGCGCCAATAAAAACCATAGGCCAGAAACGATGCGTCACTCAGGAAGCAAGTGCTGAAACAAACTCAGGATTTACGGCATGGCGTAAGCCGGCACCAGCCCGGACTGATCGCGCACATGCGGAATATCCAGCTGACGCAGTTTGCGATACAGCGAAGCGCGGCACATCCCCAGCTGGCGCGATGCCGCCGAAATATTCCAGCGACTGCCGACCAGCGCATCAATGACCCGACTGCGCTCGACACCCAAAGCTCCCTCTGCACGCAAAGGCTGCGGCTCTACCAGCGCCATCATGGGTGGCAAGCCAGCGGCGGTATCGGTCTGACTATTGGGCATTAAGTCATTCGGCATTAAGTCATTCGGCCTTAATTCATTCAGCCTTAATTCATTCGCCCTTAATTCATTCAGCCTTAATTCGTTCGGCATTAATTCTTCCGGCAAATCCTCCGACTCGATCTGCGCCCCGTTCATGACGGCGCAGCAATAGCGCACTACGGCATGCAGCTGCCGCAAATTACCGGGCCAGCTGCACCGCAGCAAACGCTGCAAAGCCGAGGCGGAAATCATGTCCTCATCCGGCCTTGGCAATCCGAGTTCATCGGCAATCATCTGCATGATCAGACTGCGCGCATCGGCTCGCTCGCGCAAAGCCGGCAAGCGCAAAATGCCGCCCGCAATGCGGTAATACAAATCCTGACGGAAGCGCCCCTGCGCCACCAGCACATGCAAATCCTGATGCGTGGCGCAAATCAGTTGAAGATCGACACTCACCGGCTGCGCCGCGCCCAGCGGAATGACTTCGCGTTCCGACAGCACGCGCAAAAAACGGGTCTGCAAACTGAAGGGCATATCGCCGATTTCATCGAGGAACAGCGTACCGCCATCGGCCTGTTGCACCTTGCCTTTCATGCCGCCGGGCAAAGCGCCGGAAAACGCGCCCTTGCTGTAACCGAACAGCTCACTCTCGGCCAGACTTTCGGGAATCGATGCGCAATTGACCGCGACCCAGCCGGCGTCGCGTCGTGCGCTATAGGCATGCAAGGCGCGCGACAAATATTCCTTGCCGGTGCCGGTCTCGCCGAGCAGCAATATCGGAATGCCGTGATCGATCAGGCGCTTGCCGCGCTCGATCAGCGTGTGCATGGTCGGATCGCCTCCGCACAGGGTATCCAAGGGACGGTAACGCGAAGCGGAACGATGGGGGGGTTGATGAGCGGGAGGCAGCGAAGAAGAAGAAAAAGAAGAAGCAGCGGGCGCGGCAAAGGTGAAAGCTACCGGGGATGTCGGCATGGTGTCTCCTGTGAAGGGCAATCGGGACGTCTGCATGGCTTGTGACCAGGACGTCAGGGCAGGTGGTCCCGCCTCTGTGTTTTAAGAATAGCCAGCTTCACTGATAACTTCCAATACAATATAGTGACACTTTTCATACCTTTAAGGTATGAGTAGAAGAATCCCCTCCCCGTCGCGGCCGCTTTTACCCGTTTTCAGCCTCGCTTTTACCTTCGCTGTTACTTTATTAAGAATGTTTCCCCGATGATAGAACTGCGCCACCTGAGCTACTTCCGCACCGTTGCCGAAACCCTGCACTTCGGCAAAGCCGCCGTTCTGCTGCACATTTCGCAACCGCCGCTGACGCGCCAGATCGCCGCGCTGGAACGGGAACTCGGGGTGCAGCTATTCGACCGCAGCAAACGCAACGTCCGGCTCACGGCGGCGGGTGAGCATTTTTATCGCGATACGACAGAGGTGTTTACCGCACTGGAACGCGCCCGGCGCAATGCGGTGTCGGCCAGTGCCGGCAGGAATGGCTCGCTGCTGGTGGGCTTCATGATGTCCAGCGCCTATAACATTCTGCCTGCCGTGACCCGCCATTATTCGGCCGCCTACCCCGACGTCGACATGCGGCTGACCGAATACGTCCCGAATTTGCTGGCGACCGATGTGCTGGACGGCCATACCGATGTCGCGCTGATGTACCGCCCGGAAGATTGCAGCGCGCTGGAAAGCCGCACAATTTTTTCAGAACCGCTGGTGGCAGTGCTGCCGCACGATCACCGGCTGGCGCAGCGCGAACTGCTCCACGCCAGCGATCTGGCGCAGGAATCTTTTATTATTTTTCCGCGCCTCATCGCCCCGGTCGAACACGACAAGATCATCCATTATTGTCTGGCGCACGGCTTCCGCCCCCGCATACAACTGGAAACCAATCTGCAACAAACCATCGTCAATCTGGTGGGCGAAGGGCTGGGTGTGGCGCTGGTGCCGAACTCCATGCGCGCGATGCATCTCGACAGCACCGTCTTCGTCCCTCTGGCTGCGCCGCCGATGGTGAGCATCGCTGTGCTGTGGCACCGGGACAACCGTAATCCCTGCATTCACACTTTTGCCGATACCGCCACGGAAGTGTGGCGGCAGATGCAGGCAACGGCGCAGGCAGTCGCTTAAGCACTGCGGCCTGTCCCTGCCCCCTGTTCCCTGTCCCTATTCACTGCCACTGCCATTGCCACTGTCAAACACAGCGCAGACTCAGCCCCCCATCCACCGGCAGATCCACGCCCGTGATGTAACGCGCCGCATCGGAGGCCAGAAACAGCGCCGCATGTGCGACATCCCAGGCGTCTCCCATGTAACCCATAGGACATTGGGTATCGCGCTGACGGCGCATTTCATCGATATCGCCGCCGTACGAAGCCTTGAGCGGCTCACGGATCATCGGCGTATCCATCAGTCCCGGCAGAATGCAATTGGCGCGTATGCCCAGCGGCGCGTACTGCATGGCGATGTTCTTGGTGAATGCCAGCATGGCCGCCTTGGTCGCGCTGTAAGCCACATACGGAAAGCCGATCCAGCGAATGGCTGCAATCGAGGAAATATTGACGATCGCCCCGCCCTTCTGCGCCACCATCACCGGCAGCACATGCTTGCAGGTCAGGAACAGGCTGGTCTGGTTGACCGCCACTACCCGGTTCCAGCTTTCTTCGCTGGCCTCGACCGGGCCACCCACTTCGGCAATCCCGACATTGTTATGCAGCACATCGATGCGGCCGAAAAAATCGAGCGCCGCCTGCGTCATCGCCCTCACTTGCGCGTTATCCGCGACATCGGCCGCAAACACTTCGCAGACGCCGCCTTCTGCGCGTATCAGGTCGCAGGTCTCTTGCGCCGCCGGCAAGCTGCGATCAACTGCCAGAATGCGCGCTCCTGCGCGCGCATACAAGGTCGCCGCCGCCTTGCCGTTGCCCCAGCCGGGGCCGACGGAGCCAGCGCCCGTTACCAGCACCACCTTGCCTTCCATGCTGCGTTGGGGAAGGTGTGGTTGGGTATTTTTATTTTGCATGCGGTCTCCTGTTTCTGAAAAGGGAAAGGGACATTCAGCTATCGAGCAATCCGGCGGCAATAAAACCACCATCGACCGGCATCACATGCCCGGTCACATACGAGGCCGCCGGCGACACCAGAAACCCCACCGCTGCCGCAATTTCATCGGGCGTGCCGTAGCGCTTCAT
This sequence comes from Herbaspirillum sp. RTI4, assembly GCF_034313965.1. NCBI lineage: Bacteria > Pseudomonadati > Pseudomonadota > Betaproteobacteria > Burkholderiales > Oxalobacteraceae > Herbaspirillum > Herbaspirillum sp. RTI4. The sequence goes on along the minus strand of NZ_JAVIWQ010000002.1, from coordinate 1,388,442 downwards.
CGGCACCTGCCGGTTAAAACCTTCGCGCATCTCGGCGGTATGCAAAGTCAGCGTCATCTGCGTATCAATCGGCCCCGGTGCCACGCTGTTGACCGTAATGCCGTGTTCCGCCAGCTCAATTGCCATCTGCTTCGTCAGGCCGATCACGGCCGCTTTGGAGGTACCGTAAGCGGTGCGTCCGGCACCGGCACGCAAACCGGAAATCGAGGAAATATTCACGATACGTCCCCACTTGCGGCGCAGCATCATCCGCGCCGCGTGCTGGCCGCACAGCAGAGGCCCGGTGACATTGATATTCATCGTGCGTTGCCAGTTATCGAGCGGGAAATCAAGGAAGCTGCAAATCTTGGCTACCCCGGCGTTATTGACCAGCACGTCGCAGCGGCCGTATTCCTTGTCGATCAGGGCAAAAGCCGCCGCAATCGAAGCCGGGTCACCGACATCCATCACCAGCGCCGCGCTCTGCCCGCCGGCCACATTAATAGCGGTACTGGTTGCCTGTGCTGCGGCCAGATCAATATCGGCCACCAGCACCCGATGACCGTCCTGCGCCAGCCGTTGAGCAATCGCAGCACCAATGCCCGTGGCGGCGCCTGTCACAAGCGCCACACGGGTGCCGTTATCGTTTTCTTGCATGTTTTCTCCGAGAGGAAGGGATGGCGGCCCGCAGACCGGGGCCGCCATGGCAGGCTATTTATTTTTCAAGGAAGCCGATTGAAATCCACGGCACCGCTGCGACGACTAACAAGGCAATCAGCAAGGCCGTCAGATAACCCCATACCCGGTTGAACACCCGGTCGGGCGAGACTTTGCCGATCGCGCAAGCGGCATAGAAACCGACGCCGAACGGTGGCGCGAACAAGCCTATGCCCATCGACAGAATCACCACCATGGCGTAATGCACGTCATGGATACCCAGCGAACGCGCTACCGGAAACAGCAGCGGTCCGAACAGGACAATGGCGGGAATGCCTTCCAGAATGCTGCCCAGCACGATGAAAATCACAATCGAGATGAGCAAGAATCCCGTACCGCCGCCCGGCACGTTCTGCATCAGCGCCACCAGTCGCGCCGAAAATCCCGACTGCGTCAGCGCCCACGCCATGGAAGTCGCCAGTCCGATAATGAGCAGAATCGCGCCCGACAGCGCTGCCGATTCCACCAGCATCGGATACAAACGCTTGAAATCCAGATGCCGCATGAAGACGTGCATGATCAAACCGACGGCGACGGTGTAGGCCACGCCGATAGTCGCCACTTCAGTCGCCGTTGCCACCCCTTCGATCACGGCGACCCGGATCAGCAAGGGCAGCGCCAGCGCCGGCAAAGCCACCAGCAAGGTTTTGCCGACTACCGCCAGAGGGGCGCGGGGAATGCCAGTCAACGGTTCGCGACGCGCCCGGAACCAGCACACCACGCCGATGGCCGCTGTGGCGATCACCGCCGGCATCAAGCCGCCGACGAACAGGGCAGAAATCGATACGCTGCACACCGCGCCAATCGTAATGAGCACCAGACTAGGGGGAATGGTTTCGGTCATCGCGCCGGAGGAGGAAAGCAAGGCCACCAGTTCTTCCGGTTTCGCGCCGCGCTTTTTCATTTCAGGAAACAGCGCTGGCGCAATCGCCGCCATGTCCGCCGCCTTCGAGCCGGAAATCCCCGACACCAGAAACATCGCACCCAGCAGCACATATTGCAAACCGCCGCGCACATGGCCCAGCAACGCTGCCATGAAATCGATCAGCGTACGCGCCAGTCCGCTGATTTCCAGCAGCGAGCCGAGCAGCACGAACAGCGGCACCGACAACAGAATCAGACTGGACATGCCCTCATCCATACGACTGACCACAATCATCAGCGGCGCACCGGTGGCCAGCGTCAGATAGGCCATGGTGGCGGTACCGAAAGCAAACGCAATCGGAATGCCGCCCGCGACGCACGCGCCGATCAGCACCACAAAAAAGATAATCAGGTTGTAATTGCCCATCGCCAGCAAGGCCGGACGACCCAGCCACAGCACGCCGCAGATAAGGCCGACGAAGACCAGCGCAGAAGCGACTTGCTGCCAGCTGGAACGCACTGCCATGCGGGCCAGCGCTGCCAGCAGCATCAACACCGCGCCGATAGGCAAAGCGGCAGTCCGCAAGCCATCGGGAATTTCCAGCGCCGGGGTCGTGATGTCCATCTGATCGACGGCATGATTGACCGCCGGATGAATAATCATCAGCACAAAAATGCAGACCACCAGCGCCGCCACCGTTTCCAGCCAGACGCGCCATTTTTCCGACAGCTTGTTGACCACGGCGGTCAGACGCATATGCTCGCCGCGATCCAGCGCCAGCACCGCACCCAGCATCGATAGCCAGATGAACAGCGTGGAAGCCAGTTCATCCGACCAGATCAGCGGATCGTGCAGCGCATACCGATAAATGACACCCAGCAGCAGCACGAAAGTTTCGACCACCAGCAAGGTGGCGGCCACCGCACCGACGGCGTGCATGGCGCCGCGGTTGACGGTCGCCAGCAGTCGCGCCGCCGGGTGGTGAGGAAGCCCCGGAGACAAAGTAGCGACCGCCTCCATTTACGCCAGCTTTCCGGTGTATTTCTCCAGAATCGCCCAGGCTTCAGCACCGAATTTTTTATTCCATTCGGCATAGAAACCCGCGCTGCGCAGCTTGGCGCGGAACGCATCAGGATCGGCATTGTTAAACGCCATGCCCTTGGTTTTCATTTCGGCTACGAGAGAATCGTTGAGCGCTTTGACATCGACGCGCTGCTTGAGGCCCGCTTCGTTGATGTTGCGGGTAACGATCTCTTGCAGGTCTTTCGGCAGTTTTTCAAACGATTTCTTGTTGCCGAGGAACCAGAAGCCATCCCACATATGGTTGGTGATGGCGCAATACTTTTGCACTTCGTAGAGCTTGGCGGTATAGATCACTGCCAGCGGATTTTCCTGTCCTTCGACAATCTTGGTTTGCAGCGCGGAATACACTTCGGCGAAGTTGATGCTGGTCGGTGCGGCATCGAAGGCGCGGAACATCGAAGTCCACAGCGGGCTTGGCGGCACACGCAGTTTCATGCCCTTCAAATCCTCCGGCTTGGTGATCGGCCGGGTGCTGTTGGTCATTTGGCGATAGCCGCTGTCCCAGATTTTTTCAAACGCAAACAGGGTCGAGCTGGCGACAATTTGCTTGCGCACATGCGCACCCAGATCGCCGTCCAGCGCGGCCCATACCTGGTTGTAATCCTTGAAGGCGAAGCCGATACCGCTGATTTGCGCAGCGGGCACCAGCGTGCCGAGAATCAATGGTGACAGCGTGAAGAAATCGACTGCGCCGGCGCGAATCTGCGACAGGGTATCGGTATCGGTACCCAACTGGCCATTAGGGTAGACCTGAAAATCGATGCGTCCCTTGGATTCGGTAGCGATCTTGGCCGCCATTTCCTTGGCGCGCATATTCATCGGATGCGTCAGCGGCAAATTGTTGGCGTACTTCAGCGTGAACTCGGCCGTCTCCGCAAAAGCAGACGACGCGTAGGAACCGGCAGTGACCACCGCAGTGGCGGCAGAAGCGGTTTTCAGGAAATGACGACGCGAAACATTACGAATAGTACCCATCTGATTTGTCTCCTCTTTGTTTTTAGTGTTGGCAATCCTCCGGCATCACGCCGCAGCCTGCTTGATACTGTTTGGTTTGATACAGAGCAATTTGAATGCCATGCTGCATACCCAGTCCCGGCTCTTCGTCCGGTTATCGTATTTGTTCTATACGAGCGGCTGAGTATCGCATACTGAAAGCGACATTTGCATGCCTGCCGCATAGCGACAATGTGTTTATTTCGAGGTGACAACTGTCGCAAATGCGACACCTGTCGCTGCCCTTGCATGCTGCGACGCGACAAAAATAAGGGCTGCGCGCTGCTATCCTCAGAAGCAGAATCAAAGATCGGCAACAAACAAGATCTACAACCCGGCGTGGCACCGTTTTTGCATTACGCCCTCTATTATTATTTCCTCACTCTTTCGTTCAAGGAACTCATGAGCACCTCCGCCTCCCCCTGCATTACCGGCTGGAACCATTCACGCTTTGGCAAACTGGATGGCATTGACCCTGAAGCGCTGATCGGCGAAGTCGCCGCCGCCGCCATTGCCCACGCGGGTCTGTCGCCGGAAGACATCGGCTCCATCCACATCGGCAATTTCAACGGCGGCTTCCTGTATCAGGACTTCCCCTCCTCGCTGATCTTCAATACCCTGCCGCAACTGCGCTTCCTGCCGGCAGTACGGGTGGAAAACGCCTGCGCCACCGGCTCGGCTGCGATTCATTCCGCGCTCAATTCGATCCGCGCCGGTCAATCGCGACACGCACTCGTCATCGGCTTTGAAAAAATGACCGAACTGTCCACCGCTGCCGTCGGCGACGTGCTGCTCAAATGCTCTTACGCCAAAGAAGAAGCCGGTATCCCCGGCGGCTTCGCGGGCGTCTTCGGCACCATCGCCCAAGCGTATTTCGATCGCTACGGCGACCAGTCCGATGCGCTGGCCGCCATCGCCGCCAAGAACCACAAGAACGGCATGTCCAATCCCTACGCCCACATGCGCAAGGATTTCGGTTTCGACTTTTGCCGCACGCCCTCCGAGAAAAATCCCTTCGTCGCCGGCCCGCTCAAGCGCACCGACTGCTCGCTGATTTCCGACGGCGCTGCCGCCATGATCATCAGTTCGGCCGATGTCGCCAAAGGCATGACCCGCGCCGTGCAGTTCCGCGCTGCCGTTCACGTCAACGATTTCCTGCCGCTGAGCAAACGCGATCCGACCCGCTTTGAAGGCGGCGCACTGGCCTGGAAACAGGCGCTGTCGCAAGCCGGCATCACCCTGAACGATCTGTCGCTGGTCGAAACCCACGATTGCTTCACCATCGCTGAATTGCTGGAATACGAAGCCATGGGGCTGGCCGAACCGGGCCAGGGCGCGCGCGCCATTCTCGACGGCGTCACCGCCAAAGACGGCCGCTTGCCGGTCAATCCTTCCGGTGGACTGAAATCGAAGGGACATCCTATCGGTGCTACGGGGGTATCGATGCACGTCATGGCGGCGATGCAAGCCTGCCACGATGCGCAAGAGATGCAAATCCCCCATGCCGACAAGGTGGGCGTATTCAACATGGGCGGCGCAGCGGTGGCCAATTACGTGAGTATTTTGCAGCGGGTGGCATGAGCATGAGCGCCGTTTTAGTTTGACGGTGTGGATGCCTGCGCCAGACCGGCGTGCCGCCGGATCCTTCGATACGGCGCATTCGCGCCTACTCAGGACGAACGGGAATGGATGTTTTTATTTAGGCAAACGAACGGAAAGGGATGTTTTTATTCAGGCAATCGAACAGGAACGGCGTGTTATTACGCAGGTGATTTTCCTTATCACCCTCCCTACCGTTCCTCCTGAGCAGGGATGCAATCCCGGCCAGACCGGCGTGTCGCCGGATCCTTCGATACGGCGCATTCGCGCCTACTCAGGACGAACGGGAAGGGATGTTTTTATTCAGGCAGTCGAACGGGAAAGGAGTGTTAGTACGCAGGTGGTTTTCCTTATCACTCTCCCTACCGTTCCTCCTGAGCAGGGATGCAATCCCGGCCAGACCGGCGTGTCGCCGGATCCTTCGATACGGCGCATTCGCGCCTACTCAGGACGAACGGGAAGGGATGTTTATATTTAGGCAAACGAACGGGAAGGGATGTTTTTATTCAGGCAATCGAACAGGAAGGGAGTGTTATTACGCAGGTGATTTTCCTTATCACCCTCCCTACCGTTCCTCCTGAGCAGGGATGCAATCCCGGCCAGACCGGCGTGCCGCCGGATCCTTCGATACGGCGCATTCGCGCCTACTCAGGACGAACGGGAATGGATGTTTTTATTTAGGAAAACGAACGGGAAGGAATGTTTTTATTCAGGCAGTCGAACGGGAAAGGCGTGTTAGTACGCAGGTGATTTTCCTTATCACTCTCCCTACCGTTCCTCCTGAGCAGGGATGCAATCCCGGCCAGACCGGCGTGTCGCCGGATCCTTCGATACGGCGCATTTGCGCCTACTCAGGACGAACGGGAAGGGATGTTTATATTTAGGCAAACGAACGGGAAGGAATGTTTTTATTCAGGCAGTCGAACGGGAAAGGCGTGTTAGTACGCAGGTGATTTTCCTTATCACCCTCCCTACCGTTCCTCCTGAGCAGGGATTCAATCCCGTATCGAAGGATCCGGCGGTAAGCCGGTCGAATCTTTAAACAATAAAAAACTGAGCGAGACAATGTTAAAAAATGTAATGAATTTAGGCCGCATGCTGTCCGATGTGGCGCGCCGCTTTCCCGACGAACCGGGGCTGATTGTCGGCCCCGTCGTCACTACCTGGTCGCAGATCAACCGCCGTGTCGATGCCGTTGCCCATGCCTTGCAGAAAATCGGCGTCGGCAAAGGCGACCGCATCCTGGTCCATTCGCGCAACAACCTGCAAATTTTCGAGAGCGCCTGGGTTGCCTTCAAGCTGGGGGCGATCTGGGTGCCGACCAATGTCCGTATCACTGCGCCGGAAGCGGCGTATCTGGGTCAGTCCAGCGCGGCTTCCGTCATGATTTATGACGAGGGCTTTGCGCCCTACGTCGATGCCGTAAAAGCCGTCTCGCCAGCGCTGAGCCATGTCGTGGCCTTGCGCAATCCGCGCACCGGCGAACTCGATTACGAGCAACTCGCCGCTCACGCCGACAGCGGCCCCGCCTTCCCTGAAACCGAAGTCGAGTACGACGATCCGCTCTGGTTTTTTTATACCTCCGGCACCACCGGCCATCCCAAAGCCGGCATGCTGACCCACGGCCAGATGGCGTTTGTGGTCACCAATCATCTGGCCGATTTACTGCCCGGGTTGAGCCATCGATCACGCTCGCTGGTCGTCGCACCGCTGTCGCATGGCGCGGGCATTCACGCCGTCGTCAACACCGCACGCGGCGCAGCCAGCGTGCTGCTGTCGAGTGAGCGCCTGATCCCGGAAGAAGCGTGGCAACTGGTGCAGACGCATCGCATCGACAACATGTTTACTGTACCGACCATCGTCAAGATACTGACCGAAGACGCCAGCGTCGATCGTTACGATCACAGCTCGCTGAAACACGTCATTTACGCCGGCGCGCCCATGTACCGCGCCGATCAGCGCCACGCCATCAACAAGCTGGGCAAGGTGCTGGTGCAGTATTACGGCCTGGGCGAAGTGACCGGCAATATCACCTGGCTGCCACCCGAAATGCACCACGCCGACGACCAGCACCCCGAAGCCCGCGTAGGCACTTGCGGCATCCCGCGCACCGGCATGGAAATCGCCATTCTCGACAATAGCGGCGTGCGGCTGGCACCACATGAAACCGGTGAAATCTGCGTGCGCGGCCCGGCTGTTTTTCTTGGCTATCACGACAATCCCGACGCCAATACCAAGGCCTTCAAAGGCGGCTGGTTCCATACCGGCGACCTCGGTCACGTCGATGCGCAAGGCTTCCTGTACATCACGGGACGCTCTTCCGATATGTATATTTCCGGCGGCTCGAATGTCTATCCGCGCGAAATCGAAGAAGCCCTGTTATTGCATCCATCGGTGTCGGAAGTGGCGGTGCTGGGCGTGCCTGATCCCAAGTGGGGTGAGAGCGGGCTGGCAGTCATCGTCACCAAAAGCGGCATGCCAGCCGATGCAGCAGTACTGTTGGAGCATCTGGCTGAGCGCGTCGCCAAATACAAATGCCCGCGCCGTTTTATCTTCTGGGACAACATGCCCAAATCCGGTTACGGCAAAATCGTCAAAAAACAAATCAAGGCTTTGCTCGAAGAACAGGGAGACTACCGTTTATGAGCGACTCCCCTGCTCCGCTACACACGCCCGGCTTCGTCAGTGTGCGTAAATTTATTCATGCCGGTCAGCCCAGCTCGCCGCGTCTGCTCGATCTGGAAGCCGATCCGGCGGAAGAATTGCGCATGAGTCTGCCCACCGGTACTGCGGTCGGCCCGGCGCTGTGCGAGGTGCTGGCCCGCTACGGACAGCGCGGCGGCGTCGGCCGTTTCGTCGGCGGCAGCGCCGGTTCGCTGAAGTATCACCGCATCGAAGATATCGACATTCCGCACCGTCCCTACGATTACGGCACCGCCTTTGCACTGCAAGGCCAGATCACCTTTGTCACCGGCGGCATCACCATCGGCCAGAACGAGGAAGGGAAAATCCTGCTGCATTGCCACGCCGGATTCATCAACAGCGACGGTGTAGTGCATGGCGGCCATCTGCTGCTCGACGACGTGATCGTGGGCGACGATCCGCTCATCATTCGTTTATGTTTATTTTCCCGCAGCGCCTTTGTCGTTACCCGCGACGAAGAGACGCTTTTCAGTCTATTGCATCCGACACCCATGGAACCCCAATGACGATTTTCGCTGATGTAGAAGTACAAGAAGGCACGCTGGGCAAGCTGGTCATGGCGCGCCTGAAACCGAACCAGGATCTGACCGAAAGCGTGGAAGCGCTGTGCCGCGAACACGGCATGCGCACCGCCATCGTGCGCGGCGCGCTCGGCAGTCTGATCGACGCCCACCTCGAATACCGCACCGCCGACGGCTGGCGCACAACCGAAATTGTCGGCCCCGGAGTGGAGATTCTGAATGTCTTCGGCGAGATCGGCTTCGGCGACGACAGCCAGCCACACGCCAATCAGTTACAAGGCGTGGTGGCCGATATCGATGGAAAAATCCACGCCGGACGATTCGTGCGCGGCAGTAATTTGTCGTTCATTACGATTGAACTGACGGTGCAGGAGTGGATTCCGAAGGCGGCTTAGGGCCTGTTGACCCTGCTCAGCTCATTCCAGGATTGCCTGCAAACGGGCAAGCGCATCTTCGATCACAAAACCGGGAACGGTTTCGATTTTCTTTGCGCCTCTCGCTTCAAGATCGAGCATGCGCACCTGATTAAGCAATGCGACGCCTTGCGTTTTGCTTCCCGAGCCGTTCAGGGGAACGGCAAATCCAGCGAAGCGGGCGAAATCCCCGCCTTGCGTGATCGGTGCCACCATCGCAACACCCAATGCATTGAACGATGCCGGAGATAAAATCAGACCGGGACGCTGATCGCCTTGCAATTCGCGTCCCTGGGTGGGATTGAGGCTCACGATCACAATATCGCCCCGCTCATATTTGATCCGTCTCACCATGCTTCACGCCCGACGGGAGTGGTGTGGTGCCATGCGTCCAGATCAGCAGGCGCTGCGGCGCTCGGATCGCATTGCGCAATCAGGTCTGCCAGTACGTAAGAAGGCCGTTTTGCTTTGAGCATCACGCCATCGGCACGCACATCCACCGTTAGCTTGTCGCCCAAAACCACTTTAAGCTGGCTCAGCAACTCGGTAGGCAAGCGAACGGCCGCGCTGTTGCCCCATTTCTGAATTGACAATTCCATTTGACCACCTCCTCAATGTAGATACATTGTAGCTACACGGAAAACTCTTGTAAAGTCTCATGCCGCTGCAAAATATCGTCTGAAAAGGATTAAACGGAGGCCGATTGCAAGGCCGCATCCACCATTTCAACCCAGTGTTTGACCGGCGTATCCGTCCCCGACTGCAAATGCGCGAGGCAGCCGATGTTGCCGGACACAATCGCGTCCGGTGAGGTCGCTTCGAGGTTTTTCAGCTTGTTGTCGCGCAGCTGATACGACAGCACCGGCTGCAACACCGAATACGTCCCCGCCGAACCGCAGCACAAATGGCTGTCGGCGCATAACTGCACATCGACGCCGACGCTGCGCAGCAAGCCTTCGACTTTGCCGCGAATTTGTTGTCCATGCTGCAAGGTGCAAGGGGGGTGATAGGCCACGCGTCCGCCGATTTTTCCCTTCAGACGCTGCTGCAATTGCGCTTCGAATTCGGGCAAAATTTCGCTGATGTCGCGCGTCAGTGCCGACACGCGCGCTGCTTTGTCGGCATAGGCCGGATCGTGACTGAGCAGATGGCCGTATTCCTTGACTGTGGAACCGCAACCCGAGGCATTCATGACGATGGCTTCGACCGGCAATCCTCCCGCCCCTTCGCCCCCTTCAATATAGGGCCACCAGGCATCGATATTGCGCCGCATATCGTCCAACCCGCCGTCCTGGTCGTTCAAGTGATAGCGAATCGCGCCGCAGCAGCCGGCTTTCGGTGCGATCAGCAATTGCACTTCCAGCGCATCGAACACGCGGGCGGTGGCGTAGTTGATATTCGGCGACATGCCGGGCTGCACACAGCCGTCGAGCAGCAGCATGCGACGGGCATGCTGGCGCGTCGGCCAGACGCCGTAGGCTTGCGGCAGCGGCACTTTGTTTTTCAATTTTTGCGGCAGCAGCGGACGCAGCATTTGTCCGGCTTTCATGGCGGGAGTAAACAGCCATTTGCGCGGCAACAGTTGCCGCAGCGCGCTGCGGGCGAGACGTTGTCCCAGCGGACGCGGCACCTGGTCTTCGACCACTTTGCGGCCGATGTCGATCAGGCGACCGTATTCCACGCCGGACGGACAGGTGGTTTCGCAATTGCGGCAAGTCAAGCAGCGGTCGAGATGGCTTTGTGTCTTGGCGGTAGCGGCTTTGCCTTCCAGCACTTGCTTGATGAGATAGATGCGCCCACGCGGGCCGTCCAGTTCGTCGCCCAGCAATTGATAGGTCGGGCAAGTCGCGGTGCAAAAGCCGCAATGCACGCAACTGCGCAGAATGGCTTCGGCCTCCTGGCCTTCGGAAGTGTCGCGGATAAAGTCAGCGAGATTGGTTTGCATGGTGGCTCGATTCTGTGAAACGCAAAGGGTGGCGATGAAACCGGGCACTCAGGCGCGGCCATTGGGGCGAGTAACTAAGTTTGATAACTAAGCTGGATAACTAAGCCGGACAACTACGCGTGCCGATACATCCGGCCCGGATTGAAAATACCAGCCGGGTCGAACGAGGCTTTCAGTTTGCGATGGATGCGGTCGACGGCCGGCTCCAGCGGTTGAAATACGCCAGCGTTCTTGTCGCCGCCACGGTACAGCGTGGCGTGGCCTCCGGCGGCCGTTGCTGCGGCGCGGATGGCACCGGCGTCGGCATCGGTCGCGCCCTGCAGCCAGCGCAGCGCGCCGCCCCATTCGATCAGGGTGGTGCCGGGCAGCGCCAGCATGGGGCTGACCGATGGCACCGACAGCCGCCACAGCGGGGCATTGTCATCGGCAGCGAAGAAGGCATGCGTCTGTTCGCGCAGGTCGCGCCAGAAGACGTCGGCATTGCCGACTTCCGCACCGCCCAGTTTGATTTGCGCGGCATCGACGGCGGCGCGTGCGCCTTCCAGTCGTATGCTGAGGACGCCGTTGATCCAGGCGCTGGCGGTTATCGGCAGCGGCTGTCCGGCCCATTCGTTGAGCCAGTGCAGCGCTTGCGTCTGATCCACTTCGAAGGCACGGGTGCTGCTGGCAACCGGCAGCGGCAAGACTTTCAGCGACAGGTCGAGCAGCAGTCCCAGCGTTCCCATTGAACCGGTGAGCAGGCGCGAGACATCGTAGCCGGCGACGTTTTTCATGACCTGTCCGCCGAAGTGCAGCACTTCGCCCTGACCGTCCATTAACACTGCGCCCAGCACGAAATCGCGCACGGCACCGTAAGCGGCGCGACCCGGGCCGGAGAGTCCGGTCGCGACCATGCCGCCGACCGTGGCGTGACCGCCGAAACGCGGTGGTTCGAACGCCAGCATTTGCCGGTTGGCCGCCAGCGCAGCGTCGATTTCAGACAGCGGTGTGCCGCAGCGGGCGGTGATGACCAGTTCGGTCGGGTCGTATTCCACAATGCCGCTATGGATGCGGGTGTCGAGCAATTCGCCCTGCACCGTCTGGCCGTACCAATCCTTGGTGCCGCCGCCGCGCAAGCGCAAGCCGGGGCCTTGTGGTGTGTTGCTCGTTGTTGTACCCATTGCAGCGTTCGCAGCCGCAATACGCGCCTTGAACTCCTGTGTCCCATCCAGATTATTGTTATTCATCGCACTACTTTTCTTTAAAAACGTGGCAAGTCGGGAAATTTCAGGGCGCCATGCTGCACGTGCATTTTTCCGTATTCGGCGCAGCGGTGCAGAGTGGGAATGGCCTTGTCGGGGTTGAGCAGAAACGGGGTGTCAAACGCCCGCTTGACGGCGAAAAACGCTTCCCGTTCGGCGGGCGAAAACTGGACGCACATCGAATTGATTTTTTCGATGCCGACTCCGTGTTCGCCGGTGATGGTGCCGCCGACGGCCACGCACAGCTCGAGGATTTCTGCGCCGAACGCTTCGGCGCGGTGAAATTCACCGGGCTGGTTGGCATCGAACAGAATCAGCGGGTGCAGGTTGCCGTCGCCGGCGTGGAATACGTTGGCGCAGCGCAGGCCGTGTTTGATTTCCATATCGGCAATGCCCAGCAGCACCTGCGCCAGTCGTTTGCGCGGGATAGTGCCATCCATGCAGTAGTAGTCGGGAGAGATGCGGCCGGCGGCGGGAAAGGCGTTTTTGCGGCCCGACCAGAACCGCAGCCGTTCCGCTTCCGACTGCGACACCGAAATGGCGGTCGCGCCACTGGCGCTCAACACCTCGCTCATGCGGCCGATTTCTTCTTCGACCTCCTCCACTGTGCCATCCGATTCGCACAGCAGAATGGCAGCGGCGTCGATGTCGTATCCGGCTTTGACGAAGGGCTCCACCATGCGCGAGCTGGTCTTGTCCATCATTTCCAGTCCGGCCGGGATAATGCCTGCGGCAATCACATTGGCGACGGCATTGCCGCCTTTGACCACGTCGTCGAACGAAGCCATGATGACGCGCGCCGTTTGCGGCTTGGGAATCAGTTTGACCGTCACTTCGGTAACGACGCCCAACATGCCTTCCGAGCCGATAAAGACCGCCAGCAAGTCGAGGCCGGGGGAATCCAGCGCCCCGCTGCCCAGTTCGATCACATCGCCTTCGATGGTCACGACGCGCACACGCAGCACGTTATGCACCGTCAGGCCATATTTGAGGCAATGCACGCCACCGGAATTTTCGGCGACGTTGCCGCCGATGCTGCAGGCGATCTGCGACGAGGGGTCCGGTGCGTAATACAGCCCGTGGGGGGCCGCGGCTTCGGAAATGGCCAGATTGCGCACACCCGGTTGCACTACGGCGCTGCGGGCGCAGGGGTCGAGCCGGACCACTTTATTGAGTCTGGCAGTCGATAGCACGACACCGTCGGCAATCGGCATTGCCCCGCCAGAGAGACCGGTGCCAGCGCCACGCGGCACGATCTGCACTTTCAGCGCGCAACAGGCTTGCAGCGTGGCGACGACCTGGGCTTCGTTTTCCGGCAGGACCACCACCATCGGCAGCTGGCGGTAGGCCGCCAGGCCGTCGCATTCGTAGGGGCGGGTGTCTTCTTCATTGAACAGGATGCAGCCGGAGGGCAGGACGGCGCGCAAGGCGGCGACCACTTCGCGCTGACGGGCGGCGCTGAAGGCGGGCGCGGCTTGAGTGGGGGTCAGGGGTGCATTCATACGTGTCCCAAAATGTCGGTAGCCGATCGTGGCGGCTTGTTGTTATCGGGTATACGGTGGCGGCCACAACTTGTGGCGCGCGCCTGAACTGCCTGGCGCGGTATCCGGACTAAAGTGTACCGACATTCTGGAACATCAAGACAAATTTGAACTAGGTCTCACTGAATATAATTCCATGATCAAATGAAAATATTTCAGTTAGTGTCGGGCGGCGTGCCGCAGAGGGGCGGCAAGGGAGGATTCACACGGAGTTGCTGACGGCCGCATTTCCAAAAAGCAATCTTCATTCTCCGTACAACGGCTTGTTCGATCTGGCACCGGCTTCAACGTCGGATTGGCGAGGGCGTGTTGAAATGAGCAGGATTCGTTGCGTAGGCTGGTTGTGGTGGCGTGTTTTACAAATGCTTGAAAACGCTTTCCAGCCAGGTGATGAAGGCATCGACTTCGGGCCGGTCGCGCACTTGCTTTTCGTAGACGATGTAATACGCATGCGGCGGCGTGCGCAGGCGGATGTCGAACAGTTCGACGATCTTGCCCTGATCGAGCATGTCCTGAGCGAAATGCTGGCGCGTCAGGCCGATGCCATAGCCGTGGCAGATCGCTTCGAGCAACAAGCCCAGATCATCCACACGCAAACCGGTGGAGGGTTCGGGCCAGTCGTGCAGTCCGGCTTCGTCGAACCAGGGCTGCCAAGGTTCCAGCGCCGAGCGCAGCAGCGTGGCGTGTTGCAGGTCGGCCGGGGTTTTTAGAGGAGGGATGGTGGCCAGATAGGCCGGGCTGGCAACGGCAAAGGCCGGCTCCTCAAATAACTTGGTGGTGACCAGATTGGGGTAGTTGCCCGCGCCAAAGCGGATTTCGACATCGCTTTCGGACAAGCTGAGGTCGTACAGCGGTACCGATAAATACATTTCGACGGCAATTTCCGGGTGCCGCCCGGCGAAGCTGGCCAGGTAGGGAATGAACAGGTGGCGCGCAAAAGTCGGCGGCAACATGATCTTGACGCGGGGCTGAGCCGCCGGATACCGGTGCGGCATCGGGAATTCGGTCAATGTGCGCAAGGCGCTGCGCACGACGTCCAGATAGCGACGACCGAATTCTGAGAGCGAGATGCTGCGGCTGTCGCGGTGAAACAATCGTTCGCCGACAAAATCTTCCAGCAGTCGGATGCGGTGCGACAGCGCGGAAGGGGTGATGCACAATTCCTCGGCGGCCAGCGCAAAGGAGTTGTGGCGCGCTGCGGCTTCGAAAGCAGACAGGGCATGGACAGGAGGCAGGCGTGTTGCCATATTTTTTTCTAATCAGGACTTACAAAAGTCCGCTGACCTTGTTGCGTTGCTTTGTCGGGCTACTTGCCCTGCCTGTGGCAATGCGCCTGGCCAGCGGCCTTTTGCGTCAGTCCTGCTAATGGGTGAGTTGAAAGTGCGTTAAAAGTGCGTTGAAAGTGCGTTGACGGCCAGGGCCGCTTGACTACCAGCGAACGATCTTGCCCGGATTCATGATGTTGCCCGGATCAAGCGCATGTTTGAGCGTGCGCATGATGTCGATAGCATCCTCACCATGTTCTTCAATCAGGAAATCCATTTTGTGCAAACCAATGCCATGCTCGCCGGTGCAGGTGCCGTCCATTCCCAGCGCGCGCGTGACCATGCGTGAATTGACGCCTTCAGCACTGGCAATCTCGGCGTGGTCGTTGGGGTCGATCAGCATCTGGACGTGGAAATTGCCGTCGCCGACGTGGCCGATGATTGAGTAGATCAGCTTATGATCTTCGCAATCGGCGCGTGTGGCCAGGATGCATTCGGCCAGTCGTGAAATCGGCACGCAGCAGTCGGTGCTGATGGCGCGTGCGCCGGGGCGGGCTTTGAGCAGGGCGAAGTAAGCGTTATGTCGCGCGGTCCACAGACGTGTCCGGTCTTCCGGTTTGGTCGCCCATTCGAAGCCGAGCGCGCCGTGTTCGGTGGTGATCGCCTGCACCGCTTCAGCCTGCTCTTTCACGCCATGTTCGCTGCCGTGGAATTCAAACAGCAGCAGGGGTTGTTCCGGCAAGTTCAGTTTGTCATGTGCGTTGATCGCCTTGACGCCGTTGGCGTCCAGGAATTCGACACGCGCTACGGGAATCCCCATCTGTATGGTTTCGATCACCGCGTTGACGGCCGCGCCTATGCTGCCGAAGGAGCAGATGGCGGCGGAAATCGCTTCCGGCTGGGGATAGAGTTTGACGGTGACTTCGGTGATGATGCCCAGCGTGCCTTCACTACCGACGAAAAGCCGGGTCAGGTCGTAACCGGCAGACGATTTTTTGGCGCGGGTACCGGTTTTGATAATGCGGCCATCGGCGGTTACGACGGTCAGCGCCAGCGTATTTTCGCGCATGGTGCCGTAGCGCACTGCATTGGTGCCGGAAGCGCGGGTGGCCGCCATGCCGCCGAGGGAGGCGTCGGCGCCCGGGTCGATAGGAAAAAACAGGCCGGTGTCCTTGAGTTCCTGATTCAGTTGCTTGCGCGTGACGCCCGCCTGTACCGTTGCCGTCAGGTCTTCCTGATGTACCGCCACCATCGCATTCATCTGCGACAGGTCGATAGTGATGCCGCCTTGCAGCGCCAGAATATGCCCTTCCAGCGAAGTGCCGGTACCGTAGGGAATCACGGGTACGCCTTCACGGGCGCAGAGTTTGACAATCAGCGCCACTTCCTCTGTGCTGCAGGCGAATACAACGCCGTCGGGCAGCATGGGATCGTAGGAAGATTCGTCACGGCCGTGATGTTCACGCATGGCGTGGGCGGTGGAAAACCGCAAACCAAACAGGGATTTCAGTTCAGTCTGAAGCGTAGCGGGTAAGGGTTTTTTCAGGGATTGTGCTGTGGCGATATGGTTCACTTGCTCGACTCCGTGATCAATGTGGTTCGGCGCATCAAGGTGGCGTCCGTTGTCCGGAATTCTACTCTTTGCAGGAATACAGTCGAGCATTCGAAGTGCTTGCCACATTAATACGATAAATTATCGTATTTGAAACAATTTTTTCGACACAATGCGTCGTACAAGGATGAAAAATGAGTACCAGACTTTCCATTATCGCCACCCGTACCGGGGATGACGGTAGCACAGGACTAGGCGATGGCAGCCGCACCGGCAAAGATAGTTTGCGGGTGCATGCACTGGGCGAGGTGGATGAATTGAATTCGCAGATTGGCGTGCTGTTGTGCGAAGCACTGCCGGACAACTTGCATAAGGCCTTGCTGGCAATCCAGCACGATCTGTTCGATCTGGGCGGGGAATTGTGCATACCGGGCCACACCATGGTCGGAGACGCTCAGGTGGCGCGCCTTGACGCCTTGCTGCTTGCCTGCAATGCCGACTTGCCGCCGCTAAAGGAATTCATCCTGCCGGGCGGTTCGCGCAGCGCGGCGCTGGCGCATATCTGCCGCTGCGTGTGCCGACGCGCCGAACGCAGCGTCGTCGCACTGGGAAAAGTGGAAACCGTCGGCGCGGCGGTACGGCAGTATCTGAACCGGCTTTCTGATCTGTTGTTTGTGATGGCGCGGGTGCTGAACCGGCATGACGGTGGCAACGATGTGCTGTGGCAGCGCGAAAGCCGGGCAGAAAAGACCGTTTAACGCCGAGGAGCCTCTGCGATTGCGTCGCACACTAGGGCGACGCCCTAGCTTAATCAGCGGCGCCCAAAAGCAAGAGGCAGCGCGGATTGGCATAGCGGGAGTTTATGTAGCGCTTATGCAGCCGCTATGCGGAGGTTTATGCCGCTGCCTGACCGGCGCTCCGGCCAAAACGCTGTTCGATGGATTGACGGATGCCGTCGCCATCGAGACCACATTGCGCCAGCAGAATCGCCACATCGCCATGATCGATAAAGCGGTCAGGCAGGCCCAGATGCAGGATAGGCATGACGACACCCGCAGCGGCCAGCGCCTCGGAGACGGCTGACCCGGCACCGCCCATGATCGCGCCCTCTTCCACCGTGACCAGTACCTCATGCGTGCTGGCCAGTTGCAGCAGCAGTTCCACATCGAGCGGTTTGACGAAGCGCATGTTGGCAACGCTGGCATCCAGCTTTTCAGCCGCCGTCAGTGCCGGCGCCAGCATGGAACCGAATGCCAGAATCGCAATGCGCTTGCCCTGACGACGCAGCTCACCCTTGCCTAGCGGCAGCGGCTCCAGCGTGGTATCCACCGCCGCACCGATGCCTGCGCCGCGCGGATAACGCACCGCTGCCGGGCCGGGATACTGATAGGCGGTCGTGAGCATTTGCCGGCATTCGTTTTCGTCGGAAGCCGCCATCACCACCATGTTCGGAATGCAGCGCAGATAGGCCATGTCGTAATTGCCGGCGTGGGTGGCGCCATCGGCACCGACCAGTCCGGCGCGGTCCAGCGCAAAGGTGACGTCCAGATTTTGCAGGGCGACATCGTGAATCAGCTGATCGTAAGCGCGTTGCAGGAAAGTCGAATAAATCGCCACGACGGGCTTGAGTCCCTCGCAGGCCATGCCGGCGGCGAAGGTGACGGCATGCTGCTCGGCGATGCCGACATCGTAGTAACGCTCGGGAAATAATTGTTCGAAGCGCACCATGCCGGAGCCTTCGCGCATGGCCGGGGTAATGCCGACCAGTTTGCTATCCTGCGCCGCCATGTCGCACAGCCAGTCGCCAAACACTTGCGTATAGGTCGGTTTGGAAGCGGCTGCCGGTTTGATACCCACAGCAGGATTGAACTTGCCCGGCCCGTGGTAGAGCACGGGATCGGCTTCGGCCAGTTTGTAGCCCTGCCCTTTTTTGGTGACGACATGCAGGAACTGCGGGCCTTTCAGATGCTTCAGGTTTTGCAGTGTCGGGATCAGAGAGTCGAGGTCATGGCCGTCGATCGGGCCGATGTAATTGAAACCGAACTCTTCAAACATGGTGGCGGGCACCACCATGCCTTTGGCGTGCTCTTCCAACCGCTTCGCCAGTTCCAGCACCGGGCCGGGCAACATCGATTTGCCGACGTGCCGCGCCTTGGCGTAAAACTGGCCGGACATCAGCCGCGCCAGATAGCGGTTGAGCGCGCCGACCGGCGGCGAAATCGACATGTCGTTGTCGTTGAGGATGACCAGCAGGTTGATGTCGTCGTGAACGCCGCCGTTATTGAGTGCTTCGAAGGCCATGCCGGCGGTCATGGAACCATCACCGATGACGGCGATAGCATGACGGTTTTCGCCCTTGGTGCGCGCTGCCAGCGCCATGCCCAGCGCGGCGGAAATCGAGGTCGAGGAATGCGCGGTGCCGAAGGTATCGTAGGGACTTTCGTCGCGGCGCGGAAAACCGGAGATGCCGCCGAGTTGACGCAGGCTGCCCATCTGTTCGCGACGACCGGTCAGTATCTTGTGCGGATAAGTCTGATGGCCGACGTCCCAGATGATGCGGTCGTTCGGCGTATCGAATACGTAGTGCAAGGCGATGGTCAGTTCCACCGTGCCGAGATTGGACGACAGATGGCCGCCGGTGCGGGCAACCGAGTCGATCACAAAGGAACGCAGCTCCTGCGCCAGTTGCGGCAATTGCGCGCGCGTGAGCTGGCGCAATTCGGAAGGGTCGTTTATATCGTTAAGCATGCTTGTTGGCCGTTAAATCGCAGGGCAGGCGTGACGCCGGGGGTGGCTGTCACGCTTTACGCTGCACAATCAAATCCGCGATTTCTCGCAGGCGGCGCGCGCGCGCGCCGAACTGTTCCAGAGCGGCATGCGCTTCGTCGCGCAGCCGGTGCGCCAGCGCGACCGATGCTTCCAGGCCGAGCAACGATACGTACGTTGGCTTGTTGTCTGCCGCATCCTTGCCGGCGGTCTTGCCGAGGGTGGCCGAGTCGGCGGTGGCATCCAGGACATCGTCGATCACCTGAAATGCCAGTCCGATGGCACGCGCATAAATTTCGAGCGCAGCGATATCGGCGGCATCCGGTCTGGCACCGCTCCATGCGCCGAGCAGAACCGAGGCGCGCAGCAAGGCACCGGTCTTGAGCTGGTGCATCTGTTCCAGTTGCGCCAGAGACAAATTCACTCCGACGCTCGCCAGATCGATCGCCTGCCCGCCGCACATGCCGCCCGAGCCGGCAGCGTGCGTCAGCAGGCCGAGCATCGCCAGTTGTCGCGCTGCACCGTCGCTGGCCAATTCCGCGTCAGGCACAGCCAGCACCGCAAAAGCCTGCGCTTGCAGGGCGTCGCCAACCAGCAAGGCAGTCGCTTCATCGTATTGCACATGCACGGTCGGTTTGCCGCGCCGCAGGGCATCGTCGTCCATGCAGGGCATGTCGTCGTGTACCAGTGAGTAGACATGGATCATTTCTACCGCTGCGGCTGCGCGTTCCAGCAAGCCGTGCGGGGCATCGCTCAGGTCGCCGGCGGCATACACCAACAAAGGCCGCACCCGCTTGCCGCCGCCCAGCGCGGCATAACGCATGGCCGCATGCAGAACGGTCGGCACTGTATCGGCGGGCGGCAACAGCGCATCCAGCGTCTGTTCGACGCTCTGCTGGATGTGCTGCATCCATTGGTCGAATGGGGCGTTTGCGGCGTTTGCGGCGTTTGCCGTCACCGGGATCATCGTCCCGTCTCGTCGACAGCGAAGGGTTTGAGCAGGTCTCCTTCGAGTACCTTTACCTGGCCTTCGACTTTTTCGAGCTGGCCGCTGCAAAATTTGACCAGTTGCGCGCCACGACCATAAGCCGTGACCGAGGCTTCAAGCGGCAGCTCTCCGGCTTCCATTTTCTGGACCAGTTGCTCCAGTTCGAGCATGGCTGCTTCGAAAGAGACCGGCTCTGCCGGGGCGACAACAACAGGGGCGGCAGGTGTTTTGGGCATAAGCGGCTGGCTGCTTTATTAGAATACGTAACCCTGCATTCTAAGCGAAAGCCGCCTTCCCCGCAGTAGCAAGCGAAGCGCGTCGCTCTGCCGAAGGTGTAGGCGGCCCGGCAAGCGGTGTTCTGTGGCATAATGTGCAGTTCTGTCCGACATCTTCGTTTCATCTATTTGAAAAGTTTTTGCGGATTCTTTCTCCTTAGGTTGGTGCGAATTAATTTGGGGGTAGGGATGTCCGATCTCGCCACTTTGGCCCGTCTTGCGCGTTCCGATGCGCAACTTCCGGTCAGTGTCTATTTTGACGAAGCGCTATTGCAGCGCGAAATCCAGCAGTTATTTAATCCAGGCCCCCGTTACGCGGGGCACGAGCTCATGGTGCCGAACGTCGGCGACTATGCGACTTTGCCATGGGAAAACGAAGGGCGCATGCTGGTGCGTAATCCACAAGGCATTCAACTGATGTCGAACGTCTGCCGGCACCGCCAGGCCAAGATGCTCGACGGGCGCGGCAATGCCAATAATATTGTTTGCCCCCTGCACCGCTGGACCTACGACCTGAAAGGCGAGCTGATCGGCGCGCCGCATTTCGGGGAAACGCCCTGCATGGATCTGGGCGGCGGCGAGCTGCACAACTGGAACGGCCTCCTGTTCGAAAAGAACGGGACCAATGTCAGCCAGATGCTGGAAAAGCTGGGTGTGGCCAAGGAAATGGATTTTTCCGGCTATCTGTTCGACCATGTCGAAGTGCACGAGTGCAACTACAACTGGAAAACCTTCATTGAGGTGTATCTGGAGGATTACCACGTCGAGCCCTTCCATCCCGGACTAGGCAATTTTGTCAGCTGCGACGATCTGCGCTGGGAGTTCGGCAAGAACTACAGTGTGCAAACAGTGGGCGTCAATCACGGTCTGGCCAAGTCTGGATCGCCGGTCTACCGCAAGTGGCAGGAGCAGGTGCTGAAAATGGGGAACGGCGTGCCGCCAGCCCAAGGGGCCATCTGGCTGACACTGTTCCCGAACATCATGATCGAGTGGTATCCGCATGTGCTGGTGGTGTCGACGCTATGGCCAAATGGCCCACAGCAAACCACGAACGTCGTCGAGTTTTACTATCCCGAGGAAATCGCGCTGTTTGAACGCGAAATGATCGAAGCCGAACGCGCCGCCTACATGGAAACCTGCGTCGAGGACGATGAAATTGCACTGCGCATGGATGCCGGCCGTCAGATCTTGCTCAAGCGCGGTATGAATCAGGTGGGTCCGTACCAGTCGCCGATGGAAGACGGTATGCAGCATTTTCACGAGTGGTATCGGACGCAAATGCCGTTGTAGCAGACTGCGTTATAGAAATAGAAATGAGTTTTTATGCAGTCGCTCTGGATGTTGTTCGCCGCATTTTGCTTTTCCATCATGGGCATGTCCGTCAAACTGGCCGCCGATTACTATTCGACCGCTGAAATAGTCTTGTGCCGTGGTCTGGTCGGGGTGCTGTTCATTCTGTGCCTGATCAGCGTCAAGGGCGGCACCCTGCGCACCCCGTTCGCGCGCGATCACCTGATTCGCGGTGGTATCGGCGTCGCCTCGCTGTGGATGTGGTTCCTGTCCTTTCGCATGCTCCCGGTCGCTACGGCCACCACACTCAATTACATGTCATCAATCTGGATGGCAGGCATTCTCTTCTTCATGGCCTGGCGCAAGGGCGTTCAGCGTTTTGAATGGCGACTGGCCGGTGCCATCGTGTTCAGTTTTGTGGGTGTGGCGCTGCTGTTGCGGCCGGCCATTCATGGCGATCAGCTCGGCGGAGCGCTGATTGCGCTGATTTCCGGTGTGCTGTCGGCCATTGTGTATTTGCAGGTGCGCAAACTCGGCTTGCTGGGCGAGCCGGAATATCGCGTGGTGTTTTATTTTTCGCTGACCGGGCTGCTCGCTGGCGTAGCCGGCAGCATCGCCAACCACCAAATCCCCTTTTGGCATCCTCACACTTCGCAGGGCATTCTGCTGCTGCTGACCATCGGCCTGACCGCGACAGTGGCGCAGATGGCGATGACGCGCGCCTACCGGCTCGGCAATACGCTGGTGACGGCCAATCTGCAATACAGCGGGATTGTGTTTGCCAGCATGTGGAGCATTCTGGTCTGGGGCGATGTGCTGGGTTGGAGTGGTTGGCTAGGCATCAGCATCATTCTCATCAGCGGCATGATGTCGACGTTTTATAATCAGCGCTCTGCGCCCGCATCGAAAAATCTGCCGGCAGCCGATCCTATCGCCAGCGAAGTGTAAGGAACAGGTCTTTTTTCAACTGTCCGCCCATTTCGTTTAGCGCCCTGCTTCATTTTGTGTTGGCTTTGTTCAATAAGGATCTTGCGATGTCTTACACCACACTGATTTCCGCTTCCAATCTCTTGCAGCATTACCAGCAACCGGGCTATGTCGTGATCGATTGCCGTCATGATCTGGCGCAAGCCGATGCCGGACTCCTGGCCTTCACCGCAGGACATATTCCGGGGGCGCGCTTTGCGTCTATGGATAGGGATCTGTCGGGACCGAAACATGCCGCTGATGGGCGTTTTCTCGGTCGGCATCCGCTGCCGACACCTGCCGACTTGTTGAACACGCTGCAAAATCTGGGTATTCAATCGGATTCTCAGGTGGTGGCGTATGACGCCCACGGCGGCATGTTTGCGGCCCGCCTGTGGTGGCTGTTGCGCTGGATTGGTCATGCCCAGGTGGCCGTGCTGGACGGCGGCTTGCAGGCGTGGCAGGCGCTGGAGGGGCCTTTGCTTAGCGGACCACCATTGCTGCCGGAAAACCCCGGGAATCTAGCGCTTGCCGACAGCCTGACGCGTACGGTGAATGCGGAGCAAGTACTGGCGTCACTGGGACAGCCCTCGCAAATCATTATCGATGCGCGCGCCCCCGATCGGTTTCGTGGCGAAAATGAAACAATGGACCCGGTGGGAGGCCATATCCCCGGTGCCGGCAATCGTTTCTTCAAGGACAACCTGCTGCCCGAAGGCCGATTCAAACCGGGCGCTCAATTGCGCGCCGATTTTGAGCCGCTGATCGGCAATGCGCCGCAAAACAGCGTCATGCAGTGCGGCTCGGGAGTAACGGCGTGCCATAACCTGCTGGCGTTGGAAATCGCGGGTCTGCATGGTGCTGCGCTGTACGGCGGTTCATGGAGCGAGTGGTGCGCCGATCCTGCGCGGCCGGTGGCTACCGGCGCATAAGTGATTCGATCAGTGCGCAGGCCTGAATGAATCAACGGGATGGGGCGGCAGTGCCACTCCCATCCCGTTGAGGATTTCCAACTTAGTTGCTGAATTTTGCTGAATTGCTGCTTTGATTACTATTGATCAGAATGCGATCATTTCAAAATCTTCTTTGCGCGCCCCGCATTCAGGACAAGTCCAGTTGATGGGCACATCTTCCCACCGTGTTCCGGCAGCGATGCCCTCTTCCGGTAAGCCGGCTTCTTCATCGTAGATCCAGCCGCAAATCAGGCACATCCAGGTTTTATATTCGGTTTGGGTATTACTCACGGAGCACGATCCTTTAAATCTAACGGTCAACGGCCACTTGCAAGAGCCTGCCCCTCAGTTGCATTGAAGTAACAGGCCCACCAAGATCACATCTCTCGGGTGGTTGAAATCAGTTCTAGTAAAATAGAAAACCAGATATCTTAAACTAACCTACTGTGCAAAACGAAACTTCTCAGATGATTTTAACTTTTGGCCCGGCTGATCCGGTCGGCGCCATCGGTATCCAGGCCGACCTGGCGACGTTTTCCGCGATGGGTTGTCACGGCTTATCCGTCGTCACGGCTCTGCTGATAGGCGATACCGCGCGGATTGAAGACATCCAGGTCATCGATGTCGAATGGGTCGCCGATCAGGCGCGCGTCGTGCTGGAAGACATGCCCGTCGCGGCATTCAAAGTGGGGGCTGTCGCCAGCATCGAAAATGTTTCTGCCATCGCAGAAATCGTCTCCGACTACCCTGACCTGCCTTTGGTCCTTGACCCCTTCATTTCGGCCATGCCGGACCAGGGCCTCGACAGTGAGGATATGCTGATCGCCATCCGCGAATTGCTGATTCCACAAACGACGGTACTGGTGCTGTCCACGGTCGAATTGTCCCGCCTGGCCGAAACCTGGCGCGAACCGCTGGCCGACGACGATATCTCAACTGCCGATACGCTGCTCATCGATGCAGCCCGGATTGCCGAATTGGGCTGTGAATACATGCTGGTGACCGGCACACCGAACGAGACGCATGAAGTATCGAACACTCTGTTCAACGAAACCGGCGTGGTGCAGCAATTTAACTGGCCGCGTATCGGCGGTTCGTTTTACGGCGCTGGCTCGACCTTGTCGGCGGCGTTGACGGCGATGCTTGCCAATGGACTGGAAGTCCCGGAAGCCGTTGCTGAAGCGCAGGAATTCACCATTGCCGCCATCAATCATGCGCAGCGTCTCGGCATGGGCAAGCTGGTGCCGGACCGTTATTTTTGGGCGCGTGACTCGGATGAGGACGAGGACGAGCATGAAAGCGAAAGCAAGGACAACGACGCATCCCCCGAAGCCGCCTCCTAAACTCCCCTTCCCCGACAAGGAGATGCCGCACTGTGCGTCCCCTTGTTCGTGCCTTCCCCTATTTTTAGATTGCCCTCTCGCATGACTTCTACCGCCCATACTAACGACAGCCTGTTTGCACGCGCACAACTGACCACTCCTGGCGGCGTCAATTCGCCGGTGCGGGCATTCCGCTCGGTGGGCGGCTCACCGCGCTTTATCGCGCGCGCCGAAGGCCCCTATTTCTGGGATGTGGAAGGTCGACGCTATATCGATTACATCGGTTCCTGGGGGCCGGCGATTGTCGGCCATGCCCATCCGACAGTCGTTGAAGCCGTGCAGCAAGCGGCCCTGCGCGGACTGAGTTTTGGCGCGCCGACCGAAGGTGAAATCCTGATGGCGGAAGAAATTTGCAAACTGGTTCCCTCCATCGAACAGGTACGCCTGGTCTCTAGTGGTACCGAAGCCACCATGAGCGCACTGCGCCTGGCGCGCGGCGCTACCGGTCGGGACAAGATCATCAAGTTTGAGGGTTGCTATCACGGCCATGCCGACTCGCTGTTGGTGAAGGCTGGCAGCGGCTTGCTGACGTTTGGCAATCCGACTTCGGCAGGCGTGCCGGCGGATTTCGTCAAACATACGTTGGTGCTGGATTACAACAATTCCGAACAACTGGAAGAGGCGTTCCGTACTTCTGGCGACGAAATTGCCTGCGTGATCGTGGAACCGGTTGCCGGCAATATGAATCTGGTACGCGGCAATGCTGAGTTTTTGCACACCATGCGCCGCCTTTGTACCAAACACGGGGCGATCCTGATTTTCGATGAAGTCATGTCCGGCTTCCGGGTTGCTCTGGGCGGCGCTCAGGCTTTGTACGGCATTACGCCCGATTTGACGGCGCTGGGTAAAGTTATCGGCGGCGGCTTGCCGGTTGCCGCATTCGGCGGCCGCGCTGACATCATGGCGCATCTGGCGCCGCTGGGCGCGGTGTATCAGGCGGGGACGCTGTCGGGCAACCCGATCGCTGTGGCGGCGGGCCTGACGACCCTTAAATTAATTCAGGAACCGGGCTTCTACACGGCTTTGTCGGCCCGTACGGCGCAATTGGCCCAAGGACTGACGGCGGCCGCGCAGAGCGCCGGCGTGGCATTTTGCGCGGATGCGATTGGCGGCATGTTCGGTTTGTATTTTGCCGATTCGATTCCCAATAGTTTCGCGACGGTCATGCAGGGCGACAAGGAGCGCTTCAATCGCTTTTTCCACTTGATGCTGGATGCGGGGGTGTATTTGGCACCGTCAGCATTTGAAGCCGGATTTGTTTCGGCTCAGCACGACGAGGCGATTATCAACACGACGATTGCGCTGGCCTCCGCAGCGTTTGCTCGGAACTAAACCGGTTTGCAGCTGCAGTCAGATGTTATTAGTGACCTGACTGCAGGTTAGTCGTACCTATTTTCCGGGGTCAATTCACTCAATGCCCCGAGCTCTTCATTCGACCGGATGATGGAAGCGGTACTCTTGTGTTTCGCCCTCATAACCGTAGGCACTACCCCGCACATCCTGCACATAGATGTAGCTGACATCATGCAAATTACCCAATAATGTTGAAAATGCCTCAAATACTGCTTTTATATATTCAGCCTTTTCCTCTTTAGTATTCGACTCATCAGTTATCTTAATATCAAAATAAAAACTGTTTTTGTTTTGTATTAATAGAGAACTACCTCCAATGATCCAATCTTCCGGATCAATATAATCAATTGCAATGGCAATAAGCTCCCTCCTTTTACGCAATATTCGCGTGGTCAGGTCGAGCAGCATTTCTGAAATTGATTGCGTCAATAAATTTGAACGCTGCGCACTTACTTTTACGTTAAGGATTGGCATTTGGGCCTCTTTTAGTTAGTTATGCAACTATAATATTAAAAAAATTTAATCCATCACTGTTCGAACATCCCGAATTTTGCCAACTGTTTCCACGAATACATCCACTCCAAGCAGATTTTTCAGGCGGCGGGTAACCTCTCCACTTGCCGCATCAAGACACTGATGCAAATCAAGTGCAGCCTGCAACGGGACGACACAAGATTCCCGCCCATCCCGATCGGAATCTTTTCGTTCAATTAATTGTTTCATTACTAAACCGTCTATGCTGCGCGTGGCAGTGGGCCTCGATATACCCATTTCTTTCGCCAGCTCCCACTGCAGCAAGCCGGGCTTGTTAAGAATCGCACGCAACATAAAAGCCTGCGGTGGAGTCAAATCAAACGGCTTAAATGCGCGTACCCACTCACGATCCAATCTTCTGGCGAGTGCGTTTGTATTGAAATAGAGGCAATGTTCAAACATAAATAATCATACATTCAATTAATTAGCTATGCAACCATATCGAAAGAAATAGGTAATACTAGCAAGTTGTACAAGTAATGAAAATCCAACCGGTACAGGTGCATTACGACTACGGTATCGGGCGGTCGCATAGGCTACACTGCGCCGCACACATAAAAAAACCACATCGATTGAATGTGGTTTTTTTAATCGTGCGATAGAGTCGGCATGGATGCTAACTATACAAGCAATTCAAAGCCATCCAGCCCTCTGAAACAACTGGAATCAGGCAGAAAACGATGAGCCGCAGCCGCAAGTGCTGGTCGCGTTCGGATTCTTGATCACAAATTGCGCGCCCTCAAGATCGTCTTTGTAATCGATCTCTGCACCAACGAGGTACTGGTAGCTCATCGAATCGATGAGCAGCTGCACGCCGTTCTTGGACATCGTCGTATCGTCTTCGTTGACGATTTCATCGAACGTGAAACCGTACTGAAAACCGGAACAACCACCACCTTGCACAAACACGCGCAATTTGAGGTCATTATTTCCTTCTTCTTCGATCAGTTGCGCCACTTTAGCAGCAGCGCTGTCGCTGAATAAGATGGGGGCGGGCATGGTGGAAAGGTCTAGCGATTCGGTAATAGCATTCATTTCAGGCTCCTGCTTAGGAAAACAATGGACCTATTATAGGCCTTAGACAATTTTCATGCTTCGCCGGACACCGCCAGCTTTAGCATGGGTGTTTCTTCGATAGTTTGTTCGATGCTTTGGGTCGCATTTTTCGCTATGGCGCGGACTTCCTCAACGACCTCCAGCGAGTGGCTAAGCTGACCGGCGACAATCGCGCCGCCATGCATTTCCAAGGCCTTGTAGTACACATTGCCAGTTATTCTGGCGCGCGGCTGCAACTCAAGAAACTCTCCGGAATAAACATCGCCAACAATTTCGCCGTTGACGATCAAATGCGCCGCGTGGACATCGCCGACAATTTTCGCATGCTCGGAAATCACCAGCATTGAAGCGGCATCGACCTCGGAACACAAATTACCTTCGATATGCCCGTCGATACGCAATCCACCTTTGAAGCGAACGTCGCCCTTAATACTGGTGGAAATACCGATAAGACTCTCTATGACCGCCTTGCTTTTACGTCGAAACATGATGAATCCTCACAAATTTTCGGATTCCTGGGCGCGAATCTGACCTTTTTCAAGTACGCGTGCCTGGATGGCCTTGACGACGGCGCCCTGTGGCAGCGTTAATGCGCCATCGAGCCGCTGATAGTATCGGAATGACAACCTGTACTGGGCAGCATCGGCGGTATTCGCCTCTGGGAAGGTGATCATAGCACTTTTGCCATTTTGAATAACGGTTAACACAAGCTGCAAGTTACCAACAAACTCCCCACTACCTTTACCGCCCTGCACTGCCAGCATCTGATAATGCAGCTGACTAGGGGTAGTCATGTTGGCATGCAATTTTTGAATCGAAATACCTCTGGCACCGATATTGGTCGGGAGCAATTTCTCAAAAAATGCCAGATCTTCTTTTAACTTTGCATTCCCGCTCTCAAGCGCCTTGACCTGCGTCGCTAACTGCGCGCCGCTCGCCCGCTCAATGCTTAGCTGGCTCTCCGCAGCATCCGCAGCACTGACCAGGCGATCTCGCTCTTCGCTCAGTGCTTTCACCTGTCCCGTGAGTTCTTCCATTCGCCCCGAAGAGGTCCCTGCAGGCAAATGTTCGTGCAAACGAACATCAATGTCGTAAGCCCACTTGGCGAGTACGCCGCCCAGAGCGATCAAGGCAGTGAAGATCACCGCGCGCAAAGGCCACGGCAAATGACGGCGAATGGTCATGCGCGGTGCCGACACTGACATCCGCCGCACCCATAAACGGTACTTCACGGCATAACCGGCACGTGCATCAGGCCAGCCGTCTCCTGAATACCAAACATCAGATTCATACATTGCACCGCTTGCCCCGCAGCGCCCTTGACCAGATTATCCTGAACCACCAGCACTACCACGGTGTCGCCGTCCTCAGGCCGATGCAAGGCGATGCGCAGCATATTGGAAGCACGCGTACTACGGGTTTCGGGGTGAGAACCAAAGGGCATCACATCGACGAAAGGCTCGTCACGGTAAGCATCTTCGAACAAGGCTTGCAGGCTTGCGTTGTCAATTTCTGAGGTAAGCCGTGCGTAAATTGTGGAGTGCATACCGCGTATCATCGGCACCAGATGCGGTGAAAATAGAAGTCCAACTTTTTCTGCCGTCAGCTTCGTCAGTTGCTCCACGGTTTCGGGCAAATGCCGGTGTCCCGATATGCCATAGGCCTTGAAATTATCCGACGCTTCAGAAAACAGCATCGATATTTCGGCCTTGCGGCCAGCGCCGGATACGCCCGATTTGCAATCGGCGATCAGACGCGTAGCATCCACCACGCCAGCACGAAGCAATGGGGCCAAGCCCAATTGCATGGTCGTCGGATAACAACCAGGGTTGCCGACCAAACGCGCTTTTCTGATCTGCGCCCGATTGAGTTCGGGCAAGCCGTAAGCGGCTTCTTTCAGCAGCTCCGGGCAACTGTGCGGCATTTTGTACCATTTTTCGAACACTGCCGTATCCTGCAAACGGAAATCGGCTGCCAGATCGATCACTTTGACACCAGCCGCGAGCAATTCCGGTGCCTGGGCCATCGCCACGCCGTGTGGCGTCGCAAAAAATACTACGTCACAATCTGTCAGCGCCGCTTTTTCGGGAGAACTGAACGCGACATCGACATGCCCACGCAACGATGGGTACATATCAGCAACCGGCATGCCGTCTTCCTTGCGAGAAGTCACGGCTTGCACGCGCGCCTGTGGATGCATGGAAAGCAAACGCAACAACTCGACTCCTGTGTAGCCCGTTCCCCCGACGATACCGACCTTGATCATGTGGACTCCTTACTAACTATGCATGGACATTACCGCGACGCAACCACGCAGCGGAGATAAAGACGCCGCGCCCTCAGGCGATGCGCAAAAAGTTGATTTTACCAGCGGAACTAGCTTTTTTATTTGAGACCTGTCCACAAATCCAGTGCAACAATGCAAAAAGCCGCCAGCATAATGCCAGCGGCTTTTCGATTTTCCGAAAACGCGGATTAGCGCTTGGAGAATTGTTTTGCGCGACGTGCCTTGCGCAAACCAACTTTTTTACGCTCGACTTCACGTGCATCACGAGTAACGAAGCCTGCTTTCGACAGCTCAGGCTTGAGCGTCGCATCGTAGTCGATCAGTGCACGAGTAATGCCGTGACGTACTGCGCCAGCCTGGCCAGACTCGCCGCCGCCGTGGACATTGACCATGATGTCGAAACGCTCGACATTATTGGTCAGTTCCAATGGCTGACGAATCACCATCAAACCGGTTTCGCGCGAAAAATACTCGTTAGCTGGTTTGCCGTTGACCACGATCTGACCTGAACCAGATTTGATGAACACGCGAGCCACTGCACTTTTGCGACGGCCGGTTCCGTAATTGTAGTTACCGATCATGTCTATTCCTTACAGTTCAAGTGCTTTAGGTTGCTGTGCAGCGTGCGGATGCGTTCCATCGGCATACACTTTCAGCTTCTTGATCATCGCGTAGCCGAGCGGGCCCTTAGGCAGCATGCCCTTGACCGCTTTTTCCAGCGCGCGACCCGGAAAACGCTGTTGCATTTTCAGGAAATTGGTTTCGTAGATACCGCCTGGGTAGCCGCTATGACGATAATACGTCTTGTCAGTAGCCTTGGTGCCAGTGACGCGCAGCTTGCCTGCATTGATCACGACGATAAAATCGCCCGTGTCGACGTGAGGGGTAAATTCCGGTTTGTGTTTGCCGCGCAGTCGGAGTGCCACTTCGCTGGCAACACGTCCGAGGACTTTGTCCGTCGCGTCAATCACGAACCACTCGCGCTGCACCTCATGTGCCTTGGCGGAAAAGGTTTTCATGTTGACAATTCCTAATGTTAAAAATAAACGCTCAATGGGGTGGTTCCGCTGTCGCCGCACCTGATGGCAAGCCATCTTGCCCGTCCGTCCGAGAGATGCAAACTGCTGCACTGACCGGATTTCGACGAGCCGCAACATAGGCAGACTCTTCCTTGTTATCTTTCCGAGCGAAAGGAAAGCCCGAAATTATAGCCTTTCTACCGCTGACCGTCAAAACTTTCATCCCCCTCGGCCCTCCCGCACCGGAGGAACCATTACAATAACAACAGATTAATTACTTGCAGGAGTGAAAATGGAATGTACCGTGCGCTGGGCCGGCTTGTCCGGCATGAGTTTTTTGGCAGAAACCGGCTCAGGCCATATGCTGACGATGGATGGCGCACCTGACGGCGGCGGCCGTGATCTGGCACCGCGCCCAATGGAAGTCGTACTGGCCGGCACCGGCGGCTGTACTGCCTACGACGTCGTGCTGATATTGCGGAAAAGCGGCCAGGATGTGCGCGGCTGCGACCTGACGCTGAAATCAGAGCGGGCCGAAAAAGACCCGAAGGTCTTTACCAGCATCCACTTCCACTTTTCCGTGCGGGGCGTCAACCTGAAACCCAGCGTCGTCGAACGCGCCATCAAGCTGTCGCATGAGAAATACTGCTCTGCCTCGATCATGCTCGAAAAAACCGCGGTCATCACACATTCGTTCGAGATCATCGACGACCTGACGCTGGAAGTGGTTGCCATTTAATCCCTGCCGCTTGGATTGAAAATTAAAGGCGATACGCCAGCGTCGTCATCACTTTAGACATGCCCTGCATCACATTGCGCACCAGCGCCGGCACCGGTGCCGCACCCAAAGCCTGGGCTGCTGCACCGTGTTCGATTTCATCCAGCCGCATCTGCTCCACGATGGCGCGCGAACGAACATCCGCTTCCGGCAAGGCCTGTAAGTGACTATCCAGATGCGCTGCAACCTGCCGCTCGGTTTCGACCACGAAACCAAGGTTGCGCGCATCGCCGGCCTTGGCTGCCGCATATCCCAGCAAATACGACCCGGCATACCAGATCGGATTAAGCAGGCTGATACGCGAGCCTAGTTCGCGCAAGCGTTGCGCCGTCCACGCCAGATGGTCTTCCTCTTCCACGCTGGCATGCGCGAATTGCGCGCGCAGCGCAGGATTGTGCGAAAACCGCCCCTGAGCGTCGTACAGCGCCTGCGCGCACACTTCACCAACATGGTTGATGCGCATCAAACCGGCACTGTGCCGTTTTTCAGTCTCGCTCAACACGCCGTCCGGCACTGGCCCCGCCGGATTCGCCCGGCTGGCAGCAGCCACTCCGCTCATCACCCGCAGCGCCTTGTCCATATCCACGATCAGCTTATCGAAGAGTCCCATTTCACTTCCCCTTTTATTTTTTGGCCAAACGATCCGTTTGCACGACGCAGACCAATCCTGACGCCCCCGACTCAGGCCAGCAGCTTCCAGTCGATGTTCTCGCCGCCATTGAGTGGCACCACGCTGCTGTCGCCCATAGGCAACTCAGTCGGTACGATCCACGACTGGCGTACCAGCGTGACTTGCCCCGCGTTGCGCGGCAAACCATAAAACGCAGGGCCATTGAAACTGGCGAAGGCTTCCAGCTTATCCAGCGCACCGGCCTGATCGAAGGCCTGCGCGTATAACTCCAGCGCATGCGAAGCGGTATAGCAACCGGCACAACCGCATGCATTTTCCTTGACGCCCTTGGCATGCGGCGCGGAATCGGTACCGAGGAAAAAGCGCGGATTGCCGGAAACCGCCGCCGCCACCAAGGCCAGCCGATGCGTTTCACGCTTGAGCACCGGCAGACAGTAATAGTGTGGGCGGATGCCGCCCCTGAATAATTCATTGCGGTTATAGAGCAAATGATGGGCGGTAATCGTCGCCGCCGTCGGCCCCTCCGCCGTACTGACATACTGCGCCGCTTCCAGCGTAGTGATATGTTCGAACACCACTTTCAACTCGGGCATAGCGCGCCGCAACGGCTGCATCACACGCTCGATGAACAGCGCCTCACGGTCGAAAATATCGACCTGAGGATCGGTCACTTCGCCATGCACTAACAAGGGCATACCGAGTTCCTGCATGACTTCCAGCGTCTTGCTGCATTTGCTCAGATCGCTCACGCCAGCGTCGGAATTGGTCGTAGCACCGGCCGGATACAATTTAACCGCATGCACAAAACCGCTGTCGGCGGCGCGGCGAATTTCATCGGGTGGAGTGTTGTCCGTGAGGTACAGCGCCATCAGTGGCGTGAAATCAAGGCCAGCTGGCAAGGCCGCGAGAATGCGTTCACGATAAGCACCCGCCTGCGCCGTAGTGGTCACCGGCGGTTTCAGGTTCGGCATCACGATGGCGCGCGCGAACTGACGTGCGGTATCCGGCAAGACGCTTGCCATGACGGCACCGTCACGCAAGTGAAGGTGCCAGTCATCGGGGCGCGTGATGGTAAGACTGTCTGTCATGTAGTAATCCTCTCCCGCATTTTGATCAATTGATGGCCAGCTATTTACTGCTGGCTCTTTACTGCTGACTCTTTACTGCTGATGGTAAGCCGTCACGCGCTCGACCTCATTTTTCGATCCGAGGAAAACCGGCACACGCTGGTGCAATTTTTCCGGCTGGATATCCATAATCCGCTGCTGACCATTCGTCGCCGCGCCGCCCGCCTGTTCGACGATAAATGCCATCGGATTAGCTTCATACATCAGACGCAGCTTGCCCGGCTTTTCCGGTTCCCGCGCATCGGCCGGATACATGAAGATGCCGCCGCGCGTCAGGATACGATGCACATCGGCCACCATCGACGCCACCCAACGCATATTGAAATCTTTGCCCAAAGGGCCTTCTTTTCCTGCCAGCAACTCCGTGACATAACGACTGACAGGCGGGTACCAATGACGTGAGTTGGAAACGTTAATCGCAAATTCCTTGGTATCGGCCGGAATCTGAATATTCTTTTGCGTCAGCACCCAGGCACCCATTTCACGATCCAGCGTAAAGCAGTGAACGCCATCGCCGGTGGTCAGCACCAGCACGGTTTGCGGCCCATAAACAGCGTAACCGGCGGCGACTTGCTTGGCACCTGGCTGTAAAAAGGCCTGCTCGGTCGGCGTACCCATGCCTTCAGGCGCTTTCAGTACCGAAAAGATCGTGCCGATCGAGACATTGACGTCGATATTGCTGGAGCCATCGAGCGGGTCGAACAACAACATGTATTCGCCCATCGGATAGCGGTTAGGAATCAAATGGATGGTTTCCATTTCTTCCGATGCCATCGCTGCCAGATGACCGCCCCACTCATTGGCTTCGAGCAGGATTTCATTGGAAATGATGTCCAGCTTTTTTTGCACTTCGCCCTGCACGTTTTCACTTTCGGCACTGCCCAGCACTTCACCCAGCGCGCCCTTGCCGACTGCATGGCTGATGCTCTTGCAGGCACGGCCGACAACTTCAATGAGCAAACGCAATTCGGAAGGAATCTTGTTGTGCAAGCGTTGCTGCTCAATTAAATGCTGGGTAAGACTGATGCGTTTGGTCATGGTGTGCTTTCGTAAAAATAAGGAAAACGAAATGAAATCGTTAAAAAATGGAAAAGAAGCCGCCGATACCGTGACGCTAACAATGCAATCGATGCAATCGATGCAATGGATGCAAGCGCAAGCTCAGATCAGCGACACCCTTAATAAATCAATCAGCCAATGCCTTGCCTATCACTTCCAGTACGTCGCGTGAAAGCTTGGGCGCGGCAGCAACCCGCTTCAGCGCGGCGCGCATTTTACCCTGCAAGGCGGGGGCATATTTACGCCAGCGATCAAGACTGCGTGCCAGCCGTGCGGCCACTTGCGGATTACCTGCATTAAGCGCAATCACCTGCTCTGCCCAGAAATCGTAACCGCTGCCGTCCGCCGCATGGAATGCCGCCGGATTGCCGTTGCAGAAGCTGAAAATCAGGCTGCGCGCACGATTCGGATTTTTCAGTGAAAACGCAGGGTGCTTGAGCAAAACCCGCATCGCGGCGACATCGGCGTCGCGTGCGGTCGCTTGCAAGGTGAACCATTTGTCGATCACCAGGGCTTCGGCTTCAAATTCCGCATAGAAGCCAGCCAAAGCGGCCGCCTTGCCGGGTGCGCTGCTATTGGTCAGCGCCGCCAGCGATGCCATGCGGTCAGTCATGTTGTCTGCGCGGTCGTATTGCTGCTGCGCCAACGTGTGCGCCTGCGCATCGTCCAGCTCGGCCAGATAAGACAGCGCAGCATTCCGATAAGCGCGCTTGCCGGAAGAAGCCGCATCGGGACTGTAGGGTGCCGATGCCCGATGCGAGCGATAAGCCGCCAGCAATTCAGGCTGCACTTGCTGTGCCAGACTGCGCCGCAAGAATTGCCGCGCCGCATGGATTGCCTGCGGATCGATCTCGTCCATCTGCTCCGCGATCATGGTTTCCGACGGCAGCGTCAGCACCAGCTCGCAAAAGGCCGGGTCTAGCGTACGGTCAGACAACACTCCGCGCAGCGCATTACCCAAGCCATCGTCAACACCCAGACTCGCCAGCAGCGCGTCGGTGTCGATCCGATGACCGGACTGACGTCCTGCCTGCACCGCCAAAGTCAGCGTCAGCAAACGTCGCATCGCCAGCCGCTGTCCGGCTTCCCAGCGATTGAAGGCATCGCTGTCATGCGCCATCAGGAATGCCAGTTGGGCGTCCGTATAGGTATATTCCAGTACGACCGGCGCGGAAAAACCGCGCAGTAGCGACGGCACCGGCGCTTGCTCAACATCCAGAAAGCGGAAAGTCTGCCGCGCAGCGGTCAGCTCCAGCACCTGCGTCGTGGCACCGGTCGCCGCTGCGCCTTCCAGATGCAAGGGCAGATCGCGTCCATCGGCACCCAACAATCCGACCGCAACCGGAATATGGAAGGCTAATTTTTCAGCTTGTCCCACCGTTGCGGGGCAACTCTGTGTAAGGGTCAGTGCCACTGTTTTGGCGGCGGCGTCATAAGTCATCTCCGCCTGAACCCGGGGTGTACCGGCCTGACTGTACCAGCGACCAAACAGATCGAGATCGCGCCCGTTGGCATCGGCCATGGCGGCGCGGAAATCGTCGCAGGTCACGGCCTGACCGTCATGCCGCGCGAAATACAGATCCATCCCCTTGCGGAAGCCATCGCGGCCCAGCAGGGTTTGATACATACGCACGACTTCAGCGCCCTTTTCATAGACGGTGACGGTGTAGAAATTATTGATTTCGACAAAGGAATCGGGCCGCACCGGATGCGCCATCGGTCCCGCATCTTCGGGAAACTGCGCTTGTCGCAACACCCGTACATCATCGATGCGCTTGACCGCGCGGCCGCTGTCGGTACCGACCA
Organism: Herbaspirillum sp. RTI4; assembly: GCF_034313965.1. Lineage (NCBI taxonomy): Bacteria > Pseudomonadati > Pseudomonadota > Betaproteobacteria > Burkholderiales > Oxalobacteraceae > Herbaspirillum > Herbaspirillum sp. RTI4. The sequence goes on along the minus strand of NZ_JAVIWQ010000002.1, from coordinate 1,351,755 downwards.
TATCGGCGGAAAACTCCTGATCGCGGAAGACCGTCAGTCCCTCTTTCAGCGACAGCTGGAACCAGTCGCGGCAAGTCACGCGGTTACCGGTCCAGTTGTGGAAATATTCGTGGCCGACGACTGCTTCGATATTGGCGTAATCGATATCGGTAGCAATGCGCGGATTGGCCAACACGAATTTGGTGTTGAAAATGTTAAGGCCCTTGTTTTCCATCGCGCCCATGTTGAAATCGCCGACGGCGACAATCATGAAGCGGTCGAGATCCAGTTCCAGTCCGTAACGCTCCTCATCCCAGCGAATGCTGTTGACCAGCGAATCCATGGCATGGGCGGTCTTGTCCAGATTGCCCTTTTCCACCCACACCTGCAACAGCACTTCGCGGCCGGATCGCAGACGGTGGGTCTGCTCCTGACACACCAGTTGGCCGGCGACCAGCGCAAACAGGTAAGAGGGCTTCTTGAACGGGTCTTCCCATGTCGCATAGTGGCGGCCATCGGGCAGATCGCCCTGCGCCACCAGATTGCCGTTCGACAGCAGCACCGGATAGGCTTTCTTGTCGGCGCGCAACATGATGGTGTATTGCGCCATCACATCCGGGCGGTCCGGGAAATACGTGATTTTGCGGAAACCTTCCGCCTCGCATTGCGTGAAAAAATTACCGCTGGAAACATACAGCCCCATCAGGGACGTATTGCGATCAGGCTGGATGGCGGTCTCAATCTCCAGCGTGACCTGTTCCGGCGCGGCGGGGATGGTCAGCACGCCGTTTTTGAGCGTATAGGCGCGCTTGGTCAGCGTCTTGCCATTCATGCGCAACTGCACCAGCGTCAACTCTTCGCCGTACAGAACGATCTCTTTGCTCTTCGTGGCCGGATTGCGCTGCAAAACGATACGCGTGGCCACGCGCGTCAAGGCGGGATCAAGATCGAAACCCATTTCCACGGTCTGCACCAGATAGTGCGGCGGCGTGTAATTTTTACGATAAATCGTTTGCGGCGTATCAGTGCGCATGAAAAGTATCCGGGGAAAAAGAAATGAGGGAACCGCTGATTAAGTTACCGCGCAGCCCTGAGCTTGCGCCGCATACTGCACTTATTCATCGCTTCCTAAAGCGGGGATTTTACCAATCAAAATTACGAGCGTTCTTAAATTTCACTCGTAGATCGATTCCATGACATAGGTCAGCACACCAATGAGCATCACCGCCGAAACCAGGACGATGAGCAAACGACCGAACTTGGGAGTGCCATCCCCTTCCTTTTTCTGCGCTGTGGAATCCGGCAAAGCGTCGGCGTTCTGTTTTTCAACGGGGTCGTTCATACGTCTCTTTCTGGTCAATGGGGGCCAAGGCCCCCAAATTAATATGCTGACGTCAATACACTCTTACGGAATCAGAATCGTCGATCCGGTCGTTTTGCGCGCTTCCAGATCGGCATGCGCCTGCGCCACGTCTTTCAAGGCATAGCGCTGATGGATATCGATCTTGACCTTGCCGCTGGCGACCATCTCAAACAACTCGCCGGAGCGGCTATCCAGTTCAGCGCGAGTGGCGATGTAACTTCCCAGCGAGGGACGGGTCAGGTACAGCGAACCACGCGAAACCAGCTCTTTCAGCGTGAACGGCGACACCGGGCCGGAGGCACTGCCGAAGCTGACCATCAAGCCGCGTGGAGAAAGACAATCGAGCGAACCGATGAAAGTATCCTCACCGATAGAATCGAAGACTACCGGCACGCCCTTGCCTCCGGTAATTTCTTTAACCCGCTCAACGAAATTCTCGGTTTTGTAGTTAATCACATGCGCGCAACCATTGGCCTTGGCCAGTGCCGCTTTTTCCGGCGAACTGACGGTACCGATCATGGTCACGCCCAGCGCCTTCGCCCACTGGCAGGCAATCAGCCCGATACCGCCGGCAGCGGCATGGAACAAAATCGTTTCGCCGCCCTTTAGCGGAAAGGTCGAGCGCAGCAGATATTGCACCGTCATCCCCTGCAACATCATGGCCGCGCCGGTCTCGAAATCAATCGTATCGGGCAACTTCACCAGAAACGTCGTCGCCATCACCCGCACTTCGGAATACGCACCATTCGGCCCGCCGGCATATGCCACCCGGTCGCCCTCGCGGAAACCAACGACACCCGCACCGACCGCCTCAATCACGCCAGAAGCTTCCTGTCCCAGCGCACCCGGCAGCGCTTGCGGATACTGGCCATTACGGAAATAGACATCGATAAAATTCAGCCCGCACGCCTTATGACGCACGCGCACTTCCCCCGGACCCGGCTCGCCCACTTCAACGTCGACGTACTCCATCACCTCCGGCCCACCGTTTCTTGCCATCCTGATTGCTTTGCTCATGTCCCGTCTCCTTGTGTAATTTATTTAATGTTGATATTCAAGACTCAATCCGAACGACATTGTGTAAGAAGCGCAGCCCTGAATTCCAACACACAATCGTGCTTTTCATCCCGCCAACGACACCACCGGAACCGCTGAGTAAGCGTAGCGAGCGACGCAAGGTCAGGGGTAAGACGCGCAGTCGTACTCAAAGTACGACGACCATTGTGAACCCTTGCAGCCCTGAGATTGCGCCGCGCAGAGCTTAATCAGCGGTTACGGCGAGAGAGCATGTAGATACCGGACAGTACGAGGGCAGTACCAGCCAGTTGCAGCCCGGTAATCGGTTCATTCAGTATCACTGCGCCCATAAACAGTGTCGATACCGGCCCGACCAGTCCGGCCTGCGCCGCCGTCGGTGCGCCGATACGGGCGACAGCAATCATGGTCAGAAATACCGGCAACACCGTGCAAAATACCGCATTGAACATGGACAGCTGATACACCGCCATCGGCTGCACCAGCGCGCCAACCGGCCGCAACAGGAAAAACTGAAGGATGCAGGCGACACTGGAAACGCACATGGCATACGCCACCAGACGTAACGGCCCCACGCGTCGCACCAGTTCGCCGGAAAAAATCAGATAGAGCGCGTAAGTAATCGCTGCGCCGAGCACCAGCAAACTGCCCAGTCCGACATGATCCCCGCCGACGTGCAGGTCGTGCATCAGCACCAGCGCCGTACCTATATAGGACACCAGCAAGGCAGCCCATTCCAGCAAGACGACTTTGCGTTTGAAAAAGACAAAGGAAATCAGCAGTACGAAGGATGGGGTGAGAAACAGAATCAGGCGTTCCAGTCCCGCTGAAATATATTGAAGACCGAGAAAATCGAGGAAGCTGGAAAGGTAATACCCAATCAAACCCAAAAATACGATGCGCGCCCTGTCGCGCCAGGAGAGCGATGGAGAGGAACGCGCTTGCCAGATTGCCACGACGGCGAACATCGGTAGCGAGAACATCATGCGCAGACTGATGACCATGACGGCATCGACCTGATACCGATACATCAGTTTGGCGACGATGGCCTTGGCGGAGAAAAAGATCGCACCGACCACTGCCAGCGCCAGGCCGCCAAGGTAGGCGCGGCGAGGGGGAGAGGAAACGAGGGCGATGGGCATCCCGGATTGTAACGCTAAGCCCGGTGTGCTGCCGAAGACGGCACACCGGGCGGCTTTGTCAGGCGCTTATTTTTGCGGCAGGATGTGCTTGCTTGCGATACAGGAATTCCAGCACAGTGCTGCGGTAGGCTGCATAGGCCGCATCCTGCGCCAATGCCACGCGCTCACGCGGCCGTGGCAACGCCACTTCGACGATTTCGCCGATGGTGGCGGCCGGGCCGTTGGTCATCATGACGATCCGGTCGGACAACAGCACGGCTTCATCGACATCGTGCGTCACCATCACCACAGTCGAACCGGTTTTGGCGACGATTTTGAGCAACTCATCCTGCAAATGGGCGCGGGTCAGCGCATCGAGCGCGCCGAACGGTTCGTCCATGAGCAAAACCTTGGGTTCCATCGCCAGTGCGCGGGCAATGCCGACGCGCTGCTTCATGCCGCCGGAAATTTCATTGGGCCGCTTTTGCTCGGCCGCTTCCAAACCCACCAATGCCAGCGCCTGCATGGTGCGCTCTTTGAGCTGCGCGCGGCTTTCGACCGCGCCGAATACGCGCTCCACGCCCAGATAAATATTGTCGTAACAAGTCAGCCAGGGCAGCAACGAGTGATTCTGAAACACCACGGCGCGCTCCGGCGCTGGCCCGGCAATTTCGCGATTAGCGCACAGCAGGATGCCGGCGCTCGGATGCAGTAGTCCGGCGATCAGATTGAGCAAGGTCGATTTGCCGCAACCGGAATGGCCGATCAGGGTCACGAATTCGCCCTTGCCTACGGTCAGGTCGATATCGCGCAAGGCGTGGAAATCACCTTTCTTGGTATGGAAAACCATTTCCACCTGATTGATATTAATAAACTTCTCATCGTGCTTTTGCATGTGCGGCTCCATGAATCCGGCGTTGTCAGGTGTTGACTTGTTCGTAAGTGAAGGCACGGGCCAGCGCAACGAGCAACTGTTCCAGCAGCAGGCCAACGATGCCGATGACAACAATGGCGATGAGAATATGAGGGACATTGAGATTATTCCACTCATCCCAGACCCAGAAACCGATACCGACGCCGCCAGTCAGCATCTCTGCCGCTACGATCACCAGCCAGGCCGTTCCTATCGCCAGACGCACACCGGTCAGCATGTAAGGCAGGACGGAGGGAAACAGTATCTTGGTCAGAATTTTCCATTCGGACAGATTGAGCACTCGCGCCACGTTCATGTAATCCTGCGGCACGCGCTGCACGCCCACGGCGGTATTGATGACCATCGGCCAGATCGAACAAATAAAGATCGACCAGATTGCCGCCGGATTGGCCGACTTGAATACCAGCAGTCCAATCGGCAGCCAGGCCAGCGGTGAGACGGGCTTGAGCAGACTAATGATGGGGCCAAACATACCGGATAAAAATTTGAAGCGTCCGATCATGAAACCGAGCGGAATGCCGACCAGCGCCGCCAGTCCGAAACCGATGGCGACCCGTTGCAGCGACGCCAGGATGTTCCAGCCTATGCCCTGATCGTTGGGGCCATTGCGATAGAAAGGATCGGCAAACAGCTTGATCGCTTCTTGCAGAGTCACCCAGGGTGTCGGGAAATTGCCGGTGTTGGCGGCGATGAATTGCCAGACGAGTATCAGCGTCGCAATGCCTGTCAGCGCAGGAATGACGGGCTTCAGCCAGGCATAGGAAACCATGCGGCGACGAACGCCGGTTATGCGGGGAGGATGGTCCATTCCGGTTACGGCGGCTGCTTTCATGAAATCTCCTTCAAAGGCGTTGCATTCAAGTCATTCACCCAGCCGACGCATGTCAGGTCGGCTGGCAGGTCAGGTGCCGCATTCGGGTGCCGCATGCAGGTGCCGAATTCATGCGCTAAGTTCATGCACTAAGTTCATGCACTAAGTTCATGCACTAAGTTCAAACACCAAGTTCATGCACCGCCATCAGGCGTGGATCTTGAACGATGCCGCGTACGCTTTCGGATTCTTGCCGTCCCACACCACGCCATCCACCAGCTTGGAAGTCCGCAGCGGATCTTTCGGGACGGGAGTCTTGGTCATGGTCGCGGCCTCTTTATACAGCTCGATCTGATTGACCTTTTTGGCGACGGCCAGATAGTCGGGATCATCCTTGAGCAAGCCCCAACGGCGATGCTGCGTCATGAACCACATGCCATCGGAGAGGTAAGGGAAATTGACCGTGCCTTCGTTGTAAAACTTCATGTAATTCGGATCGTCCCAGGTTTTGCCGAGACCGTTCTGATAGCGCCCCATGATGCGCTGGTCGATCACGTCCTTGCTGGTGTTGACATAGGACTTGCCGGCAATGACTTCCGCCATCTTGTTCTTGTTGGCCAGCGAGGCATCAATCCATTTGCTGGCCTCCAGCACGGCGGCAATCAGCGCGCGGCAGGTATTCGGATTTTTCGCGGCGAAATCGGCGGTCGTGCCGAGTACTTTTTCGGGATGATCTTTCCAGATGTCTTGCGTCGTGATGGCGGTAATGCCCACGCCGTCCACAATGGCGCGATGCCCCCAGGGCTCGCCAACGCAAAATCCGTCCATATTGCCGACCCGCATATTGGCCACCATTTGTGGCGGCGGTACGGTGATCACCTTGGCATCTTTCATCGGATTGATGCCGCTGGCCGCCAGCCAGTAATACAGCCACATGGCATGGGTGCCGGTAGGGAATGTCTGCGCAAAGGTATATTCCCGCTTTTCAAGCTGCATCAGCTTGAAAAGCGAAGCGCCGTCCACTGCGCCCTTGCTCGCCAGCGCGCGCGAGAGCGTGATGGCCTGGCCGTTATTGTTGAGGCCCATCAGTACCGCCATGTCCTTCTTTTGACCGCCTATGCCCATTTGCACGCCGTAGATCAATCCGCACAGCACATGCGCCGCATCCAGTTCGCCATTGGCCAGCTTGTCGCGCACGCCGGCCCAGGAGGCTTCCTTGCTGAGCGTGATTTTGATGCCGTATTTTTTGTCGAAGCCCAACACCGATGCCATGACGACGGAAGCGCAATCAGTCAGTGGAATAAAGCCGATGCGTACTTCTTCTTTTTCTGGCTTATCGGAGCCGGCAGCCCAGGCACCTGATGTGTTGATTCCCAACATACTTGCTCCCGCTACGAGTCCAGCACTTTGAATGAGATTGCGCCGGCCGGCATTAATGGGGTTCACAACAGGGCTAACGCCCGATTCAGCACGATCGGCGGCGCTGTCGCTGATTGACTGCTTGATTTTGCTGTTCATCACGGATTCCTTGGACAATCGACGAAAAAAAAGTGCCTCCTCCATGCAGTGAAGCAGGGAAAAAGACACCGTTGTCTGAGCGGACCCGACCGCCGTTGGCCGTGTCCAGTGAGCGCAATCATTGCGCGCTGATGAACACTCAGCAATTAGCGTGCCTGACCTTGCGTGGGAGATACGGAAAGCGAGTGAACTTGCGGGCAAGTCCGGGGCCGGCAGGACGCCAGAGGAGTAATGCCGTGAAAAAAGGACAGAAAAAGAACTAAGAAGCGGGAGTCGTCGCCACACAAGCAATGCAGCTTATGGTCCGGGAGAATGCAAAAAATGCACTCTCATCGTGCCATGCACCAATATAAGCTGCGATGGTGGGGATGTTACGGGTAGCAGCCGCTATCGAACTGACGCGTCCTTATGATTGCACCGTTCAGAGCGGTATTGGCATGCCCCTGCCCGTCAGAGCAAATCTTCCACATCGACGATGCGCTGGGCGACATCGGCCAGTTTGATGTTTTTATTCATCGCCAGTTGACGCAGTTTTTGATAGGCCTGCTCTTCGCTCAGATTCTGTCGCGCCATCAGCAGGCCTTTGGCGCGGTCGATAATTTTCCGGTCGGCCAGCTTGAGCCGCGTGTCGGATAACTCCGTCAGCAGCTTTTGCTCCTGATTGAACCGTGCCATCGCCACCTCCAGCACCGGCTTGACGCGGGCAGTTTGTAATCCGGCAACGATATAGGCCGATACTCCAGCCGCCATCGCGGCTTCCATGCTGGAGCGTTTTTCATCTTCGGTGAACAAAACGATGGGGCGGCGCTCGTCGCGCGTGGCAATAACGATATGTTCCAGCACATCACGGGCATCCGATTCGGCATCGACGATGATCATGTCGGGCTGCAACTGTGCGATGCGCTCGGGCAAAAAAATGTCTGCGGGAAGGGAGGCCACAATATCGTAGCCTGCTTCGAGTAGACCAATGCGCAACGCCCGTCCCCTTACCGCCTGGGCGCTCAATTGCTCATCATCTTCCTGATCGGCCTCGATGATGGAATTGACGACGACGATGCGCAAACTACCCATTGTTTCTACCCTGACATCAAAGATTTGGCCTCTATTATTACGCACTATGACTGCACGCAAGAATTAAACCACCCGCCAAGCGCTGACAGGCGATTTTCCGACTGTCTTTCCGAAGTCTGCCGCAGACAAGTTCCTGACCGATTTAAGATGGAAAAGATAATGACACCGGCAACTTTTTTATTAAGGAAAACTCTGCTGTAACGGCGCGACGATTCACAACCCGAGAATCACTCGACCTCGTCAGGTGGAGCTTCGGTCAGGTGGAGCTTCGGGTTGAGCGTCGTCCGCGCTACTAAGGAACCACTGATCAGTACTTTACAGTGCGCACTCAGAGGGTCATTAACCCACAGCAATGCCTGCTTACAGATACCTACACACAGCCCTACTTGTTGCGTGTATCGTTCAATAAGCATCGGCCGGCGCATTCTGCGCTGAATTTATATTTTCACGGAGATGGATATGCACAAAAAACTCAATCGCTTAGGGATGCAGGCAGTGATCGCCTTTATCGGAGCCATGGCACTCAACGCTCATGCGGAAGAGGATGTCTCGAAAAAAGATCCTGCGCGTTGGCATCAGGAAACATTTACGCCGCAAGAAAAAGTCCAAATCCTGACCAAGGAAGCCAATGCCGCCTATCGGCAGGCGCTTGGCGACTGCAAGATGAACAATAAAGGCAAAGAGCTACTCCGCTGTAAGCGCGAAGCAAAGCAACAACTTGATGAAGATGTAAAGAGCGCAAAACATACGATGAAAAACTGACGGGCTGGGGTTGGCGTACCGACGGTGCGCCTCCCCTTTCTATCAACAGTGATCTCTTGCACTATCGGCGGTACAGTTCGCACAATTAAAAAAGCCAGACGCGGAGCGCCTGGCTTTTTTATTGGGACAACAAGCGCGTCCGTTAATCAGCGATCACGACCACGTCCGCCAGTCTGATTACCAATCACTCCGCCGACTGCCGCACCGCCTACCGTTCCGATTGCGCTACCGCCGGTTAGTACTGCGCCACCTACCGCACCGATACCCGCACCGACCGCCGTATTCCTGTCTCGCGAATTCATGTCGGCACAGGCGCTTAATGTTGTTAACGCACATACGCTCGCTAAAATAACCGCATATCTAGTCATGTTTTTCATTTTATTTTTCCCTAAAAAATATTACCTGTTGATCATTACGAAGCCATTTTTTTTGCTGTATTTGGTGCTTGCGCGCCCATTTGCAGATCAATTACTTTATTGACATACGATGGGCATCATTGTGTTGACATTGCTGCTCGCTGCGTATGGCGCAAGTATGCGAGAAGGAACAAACTGGCGATATAGGAGATACGCCGATTGCTGCGTAGGACGCGAGGCAGATCAGCATGGAAACTCTCATTACGAAATCAAAAGTAAAAAGAAAAATACCGGAATAGCGCATCACATCATCAGGCGGGCCGCGTCTGAGAATCCGCCATGATCGGTAAGGCGATGGCAATCACCGTCCCTTTTTCGGCCGAAGAAACGATATCAATCGTTCCACCAAAATACACAGCGCGTTCACGCAAACCACGCAATCCGTAAGACTTGGTGTTGTCCTTGCGCGCCGCTGTCATACCGACGCCATTGTCTTTCACCGTTAGGGCAACGCGATCTTCATCCACATCCAGAATGACCCGAACTGTCGTCGCCTGAGCGTGCTTCACAATATTATTCAAAATTTCCTGCAACATGCGATATAAGGCAATTTCCATCTGAGGCCCTATTTCCACCTCTTCGTCGGGCAGACTGGTGGTGCAAGTCAGCCCGGAACGCTGCGCCAGTTCATCGAGCTGCTCGGTAATCGCCGCCTTTAATCCGAACAGGTCCAGCATATTGGGACGCAACTCGGTCTGGATGCGGCGCGTGGTACTGACCAGTGAAGTCAATACCGATTGCATGCGACTCTTGCGCTCGCCCCACTTTTCGTCCTCAGGAAAAATCTTGTAGACCGTATCGAGGTGCATGCTCAGGGCAGTTAATGCGGCCCCCATGTTGTCGTGCAGTTCTCGGGCAATCGCGTGCTTTTCTTCTTCCCGCACGATTTCCAAATGATTTGTCAGTTCACGCAATAATGCGGTGCGTTCGATCACCGTTTTTTCTAGCGCCAATTCGCGCTCCCGCAATGAATTTTCTTCCTTCTTGCGACGGGTGATGTCGGTGCTAATGCCGACCACGCCCATGACATTGGCATCTTTGTCGAACCAGGGGGCAATCGTCGTTTGATGGGTAAATACGCCTCGCGGCACATGCAGCGTCTGCTCTGTAATGGCCGGCATCCCGGCGGCCATGATGCGCGCCTCTTCCCTATCCATTGCGGTAGCTTCTTCCGGTTCCGAATACAGTTCGAGGTTGGTGCGGTTCATCGCATCTTCCCGCGATTTTCCTATGAATTGCAATGTCGCGGGGTTCGCGAAAATCATCTGTCCCTGGCGATTTTTCACGAAGATGAGGTCGTCGGTATTGTCACTGACCGTGACGAGTAGTGCGGTGGTTTCAGTCAGTTTGGCCGCGTTCGTCATGCGCGCACCATATTCATCGTTAAGCTTGCCGGCGACGCGCCAGAATACGATCAGTACCAGAATGCAATTGAGCAGCGTCAGAACAGGCGCCACCAAGGCATGTCCATAAACGCCCGTGCGTTCGCCGTAATCGACCAGCAAACTCAGCATGACCAACAAGACAATAATCTGCGGTAGCGAGCGACGCAACATTTGTCCGCCAGGCGCTTCCTGACTGATGATTCCCATCATGCTGTGCGAGGAGCGCGACATCAGTATGGTGATCGCCACCAGCATAAACAGCAAGGAACCGAGGACAGGAACCGGCGTGGCATAGGCCATTTGAATAAAAAAGGCAACGTCGTAAAAATAGCCCATCAATGGGATTGCGTTGATGGCGAGCAGCACGCAGGCCAGATATTCGGCCGGGTGGCGCTTCTGTTCGGTTTCGTAATCGGACCCGAGCAGCGCGACTGACACAATAATAAAACTGATCGCAGAGTGCGGATGGATGAGCAGGAGGGGATCGAAACGAATCGCTGACAGACTTTGCACCAACACCAGAATCAGTGACGTCAACGCTGTCCCAGCGATGAGCAGAGACAGGAGATTTTTGATCCAGCGCAGTAAAAATACATGACTGGTTTGTAAAAAAAGACAGACGGCCGTGAGAAAAAATCCGAATGCAGTTACCCGGTGCAATGGCATCAGCCAGGGTGTCATCCACGAATAGACCGGCGTTATATAGTAGGTAGAAAAAACGGTCATCGCCATCACTGCGATGAGAAACGCCAGCACCTTTGTCAACAACAACATGCGGGTGTGCGTAGTTTGTGCTGGTGTGGCCTGCGCCGGAGATTTTTTTATAGTGTCAGACATTGTATTTTTCAGGCGTGCTACTTGTTGTCCGAAGTCTGTCTTGCCCTTTGTTGGAGGCATGTCGGGCTGATGTATCGCTGTTTACTGGGCACAGGAAGCGGAGGAGGTATCGGAGGGTTTTTCTTGGCCGAGCGGGTATTCATGTCGGCAGATTTGTTCGATCAGAGTACGCAATTGCTTTGCTTCAGATGACTTATCGAAAAAAAATTCAACGCCATATTTCATTCCGACCTGACGGTAAGTGCTGCTGACGTGATTGCTAAAAATGATTTTTATCGGCTCCTGCAACCTCGATGGTTCCAGTCGGGATAAGGTTTGCAGCACGCGCATCCCATTGCCTTCTTTTAGCTGAATATCGAGAATCACGACATCGCATGGGGCATGTTGTAGCTGCTGCACGGCATCGGCTTCTGTTTCTGAAAAACCAACCAGTTCCACACCAGGAATTTCTGCCAGATTTTCGACGATCAAATCCCGCACATCCGGCGAATCTTCTACAAGAAAAATCCGCGTGGGGTAGCTGACCGTTGTCCGGTCATTTTCATGCGTTTGGGTTAATAAATCTGGCATGACTTTACCTGTTGTTAACTTTTCCCGGTCGCTCATCACGCTCCGGAGAAATTTGCGGAATCGATATAAATATTCCCAATCGGCACTGAAGCGGCATCAATCGATTAAATTATTTTTGATGGCATAGTAAATAATGTCGGCATTATTGGTCATGCTCATCTTGTGCAAAACACGCGTGCGGTAAGTGCTGACGGTTTTAACGCTCAGGCACAATTCATCGGCGATTTTAGTGACACCTTCGCCTTTACCGAGCTTGTAAAAAATTTCGTATTCTCGCTGCGACAAGGTTTCATGCAGTGGCTTATCCGTGTCGGTCGGGTCGGCTGTCAGCAGTTCGGCGACACCGTAGCTAATGTACTTGTGGCCGCGCATGACGGTATTTATAGCCGCGACCAGTTCGGTCGCCAATGCTTCTTTTTGCAGATAACCACTGGCGCCACTGCGTAAAACCTGTACCGCATACCGACTTTCAGGATGCATGCTCAACATCAGCACAGGAAGCTCCGGCTTTTCACGTTTGATCTGCTTCAATACTTCAACACCGCTTTTGTCCGGCATGGCAATGTCGAGCAGCACGATATCCCAGGTGTCATTGCGCACCAGCCGTATTGCATCTTCCGCCGTACTCGCCTCTCCGCCGATTTCCATATTGGGAATATCGGCAATGAAGTGCGCGACACCGGCTCTTACGACTGCATGGTCGTCAACTACGAGTATTTTCGTCATAACATTCAATGTGCGAAAGGCCGCCTGTGAGGCGACGCTTCTAATTAGCGATGAGGCTTTGATATGCCCATACATTTTCTGCAGGACTTACGCAAAAGATTGCTGGCTAGGCGCAGTGCCGTAGACAGTGCGAACGCGCCAGCGGCCTTTTGTGTAAGTCCTATTGTGTTGTTCTATACGCTCAGCACGATCTGACTGAATCAATATACCTTATGCCGGAAAAGTGGCAGCAACACCGCTTACCGGCATTGACCTGCGAGAAAGTCATTCCATCATCGAAACCGGATTCTCCCTGAGGGAAAATCCGGTTTGAAATGAGAACCTTATTTCATCCGCAAATCATTCTTGACCGACTTGACACCCTTAACCGTTGCGGCCACTTCCGATGCACGGCTGGCAGCTGACGATGAGGATACGAAGCCGCTCAGCTGAACAACGCCTTTGTAAGTCTCAACATTGACTTCCATCGATTTGAGATTAGGCTCGTTGAGGATCGCGGTCTTCACCTTGGTGGTAATGACGGCATCATCAACATACTCACCCGTTCCTTCGTGGCTTGACGTGGATGCACAACCGACCAGTGAGAGCATGCAGAGAGAAAAGAAAAATATGGCGACGCGTTTGGATATTGTCATGATGTTATTCCTCATATTGTGGATAAGACTAGCGGGAGCGTTACAACGAACTTTGAATTAGGAAGAACGGCTGCAGGTGCGTGATAGTGCGAGTCCGACAAGAACGCCGAAGCCGGCTGACACAGCAATTGCGCGCCAAGGATTTTCATGCACATAGCCATCGGTCGCGGTGGCTATTTCACGGCTGCGCTCAAGTGTCGTTGCTTGTATTCCGTAGGCGCTATTAATCGCGTCTTCCAGTAATTTTTGCCCTTTGGCGCGTAGATCGTCGGCAGTCTTCCCGGTCGATTCCGCCGCATCCTGAAACAACTTGCGTGCATCGTCGATCAGGTTTTTCACATCGCCGCGAACGGCGCTCAAATCGGTAGTGATTGTCTTGTTCATTGTGTTTCCTTTCAATTGCATCATGGGAATGGGACCCGTATTCTTTGGCATTTCGTCACCAGAGCCATTGGATATCGCTGCTTGGCACGCTGTATCTCAGCTTCACTTGAGCAAATCTCTTTGATTCGCTTCGATAAATAATCACTAGAAGCAAAGCGATGTGAGCGTCAGCGCGCGGCAAATAAATCCGTGAACCTTTTAGATCTGATTCATTGAGTTTGATTTTATCGGCCAACCAGAGATTGCGACATAGGAATGCGCCTGATTACCTTGTAGGACAAGCAGAAACAAGGGTATTCATTTGCCGTAGGAGTTGATCCGAAATCCATCAATGGGAGCCGAATTTATCGCAGAGACATGGGAAATGGAGAAAACGCAGAGGGGAATATCCGACCCATTTCACACGCTCTTTTGCGAAGCGATCTACTGAATGGGCTTCCAACAACAGCGTGTTGGGTCAATGAGTCGTTGCTCCAGGGTGTGTTCACGTTCGATTTGCGAGTGCGAACGCGCGTCAGGCGGTGTGCCTAGGCGCAACAAGGCGTCGTAGCGGGACGAAGAGGACGAAGAATACGAAGAATACGAAGAGGACAAGGACGAGGACGACGATTTAGCCGCCCAGACCTGTTAGCTCTCGCCCAAATAGGCTGCCTTTATTCGGGGATCATTCAACATCTCGCTGGCTTGGCCTTGCATGGTGATCAAACCCGACTCCATCACGTAGCAGCGATGTGCAGCTTCCAACGCCAGCTTGGCGTTTTGCTCGACCAGTAGGATCGTGACTCCCTGCGCCGACACGTTGCGAATCACTTCAAATATTTTCTCTACCATGATGGGAGACAGTCCCATCGACGGCTCATCCAGCAGCAGCAGACGCGGATGACTCATCAAGGCGCGCGCCATTGCCAGCATTTGCTGTTCGCCACCCGATAAGGTACCCGCCATTTGCGACGATCTTTCCTTCAGGCGAGGGAAAACTGAAAACCAGTAGTCAATATCATTTTCAACCTGATGTTTGTCGGTGCTGGTGTAGGCACCTATCATCAAGTTTTCGCGGATACTCATGCGGGTAAATACGCCGCGTCCCTCGGGGACCATAGCCAGCTTCTGCTGTACCAATGCAAAAGCAGTTCGCCCTTTCAGGCTAACGCCAAGGTAATCAATATGACCGCTTACCCGGCAATCAGGGAGCGTGCCGGTAATTGCCTTGAGCGTAGTGGTTTTACCAGCGCCATTGGCGCCGATCAGGGTCACCAGCTCACCCTCACGTACTTCAAGGTCGATGCCCTTGACTGCCTTGATACCGCCATAGGCAACGCTGAGCTGGTTGATTTTCAACAGGGTCGGTGCCGCAATCGAAGCATCGTTCGATGCCGAATCAAGGTGGGAAACAGGGGAAGAGAGAGTCATGTTTAATCGCCGATCGCTTAGTGACTGCCGCTACCGAGATAGGCTTCGATAACAGCGGGATTTTTCTGCAGCTCGGCGGGCAAGCCCTCCGCAATAGGTTTGCCATAATCAAGCACGGTCAGACGGTCGCACAAACCCATCATCAATTTGACATCGTGTTCAATCAAAAGAATCGTCTTTCCGTCCGCCTGAATTTTCACGAGCAATTCGCGCAAGGCGACTTTTTCAGTGGCGTTCATACCGGCTGCTGGTTCGTCCAGCGCCAGTAATTGAGGCTCGGTTGCCAACGCTCTGGCAATTTCAAGACGACGCTGATCGCCATACGACAAATGCCGCGCAGTACGTCCACCCATGCTTGCCAAGCCAACAAACTCCAGTAATTGCTGCGATTTTTTCATGATCGCCGCCTCCTCGACCCTTGCCGCCTTATGCCGGAAAATTGCACCGAAAACATTTTGTCGGGTTCGGACATGGCAACCGACCATGACGTTTTCCAGGACGCTCATATCGCCAAACAAACGAATATTCTGGAAAGTCCGGGCAATGCCCGCTTGCGCCACGCGATGCGGCGCGCTCGGCGAATAGGGCTTTCCCGCCAGCTCAAAACTGCCACTGTCGGGCTGATAAAGGCCGGTAATGACGTTGAAAAATGTCGTCTTGCCTGCACCGTTCGGGCCAATCAAACCGTAAATCTGGCCTTGCCTGATTTGCAGACTGACACCGGATAAGGCTTGCAATCCACCGAACCGTTTGCTGACGTCGGCTATATTCAGCAATATCGGCGTTGCCGACTGTTGATTCGGCTGTTGAGTCATTTCTTGCTTGCTCATGTTGTCCCTGCTGTCTTTTTCGGATTGAATTTATTCCGCTGTTGCGGCTAGACTTTAACGATGCCTGCCGCGTCGTCAGAATGCGGATGTTCCGCTTCTGGCCGGTCCTCATGGCGTGGCGCCGGCCATAATCCTGCAGGACGGGTCAACATGATGAGTACCATTGCCAGACCATACAGCAACTGGCGCAACACCTCGGCATCGATCAGCACTGCGCCGAACAAACTCATTTGCAACGGCTCCACCACATGGCGCAATACTTCCGGCAATGCCGCCAGGATGATGCCCCCGAGTACCACTCCAGGGATATGACCAATACCACCTAATACGACCATTGCCAGTACGGCAATCGACTCGGTCAGTGAAAATGATTCCGGTGAGACGAAGCCCTGAAACGACGCAAACATGGCGCCGGCCACTCCGCCAAAAGACGCCCCCATTGCAAAAGCCAACAGCTTGACATTGCGCGTGTTGATCCCCATCGCTTTGGCCGCGATTTCATCTTCCCGAATCGCGATCCATGCCCGCCCGAGACGGGAGTGATGTAATCGCGCCGAGATAAACACGATCGCGATGCAAAGTGCCAGAAACAGAAAGTAGTAGGCGTTCACGGAAGGCATCCCCATCCCGAACACCTTGACGATAGAACCGCTGCCAGGCTCACCTGCCAGCGACACGCCAAATATACGAATCGGATCGATCAGGTTTATACCCTGAGGACCGTTGGTGATATTGACGGGCGCATTCAGGTTGTTCATGAAAATTCGGATGATTTCACCGAACCCCAACGTCACAATGGCCAGGTAATCACCGCGGAGCTTTAAGGTCGGCGCGCCCAGCAATGCACCGAAAAGTCCGGCGACAGCGGCCGATAGCGGCACAATCACCCACAGTGAAAGATGAATGCCGTTTTGCGTGA
The DNA here is from genome assembly GCF_034313965.1 of Herbaspirillum sp. RTI4. Taxonomy (NCBI): domain Bacteria; kingdom Pseudomonadati; phylum Pseudomonadota; class Betaproteobacteria; order Burkholderiales; family Oxalobacteraceae; genus Herbaspirillum; species Herbaspirillum sp. RTI4. The sequence goes on along the minus strand of NZ_JAVIWQ010000002.1, from coordinate 1,335,049 downwards.
TATCGGGGCCGCACACCATGACCAGGAATTCCCCTAGTGCAGGGTAGGTATTGACGAAGGACTCCAGTACGCTGGCGAATTGCGGCGATGCCAATAACGCGGTTGTGTAAGCGCCGATTGCATAAAAAGCGATATAGCCAAGATCCAGCAAGCCGGCAAAACCAACAACGACATTGAGTCCTAACGCCAACATGATATAGAGCAGTGCGACATCCATAATGCGCACCCAGGAATTACCAAACTGGCTGACAACAAAAGGAAAACTGAGCAATAGCGCCAGCAACAACAGGCAGCTGATTGTGGTGCGACGCGGATGGCGTTGCCGATCGAAGGTAAGCAGGGACATGGTGCGAGCTTTCTCTGGGTGCGAGGTTGGATACTGATGGACCCGAAAGGTCAGGCGCGGTCGGCAACACGTTCACCCATGATGCCGGATGGACGTAAGGTCAAGACAATGATCAGCACCACGAACGCAAAAATATCCTGGTAATTGCTGCCCAAAAAGTCCCCTGTCAGGTCGCCGATATAACCGGCACCCAGACTTTCTATAATTCCCAGAAGGATGCCACCTAGCATCGCGCCGTAGATATTGCCGATGCCGCCGAGGACTGCCGCCGAAAATGCTTTCAACCCCGGCACAAAGCCCATCGCAAACTGTGCCGTGGAATAATTTGCGGCCCACATGACACCCGCCAGTGCTGCCAAACCCGCACCAATGGCGAAAGTGACGACGATCACGCGATTGGAGTCCACGCCCATCAGCGAGGCTACCCGCGGGTTCTCGGCAGTGGCGCGCATGGCACGTCCCATTTTCGTTTTTTCCACCATCAGCACCAGACCAGCCATGGCGACCACCGCCAGCACCAGCAGCATTACCTGGGTTGGCGAAATCAGTGCGCCACCGATATGTATTGGTTCGGACGGCATCACTTGCGGGAAGGAAACGGGACTACGGCCCCAGATCATCATTGCCAGCGTTTGCAGCAAAATGGATATCCCGATCGCGGTAATCAGCGGCGCGAGACGCGGTGCATTGCGCAAGGGCCGATAGGCAACCCGTTCGATAATCAGGCTGATGGCAATACACACGGGGATGGCACCCAGAATCGCAATGACCAGTTGCACAATGCCTGGCAGATGCGGCGCATGCGTTTGCAATAGTCGCAACAGACTCAGTCCGACCATGGCTCCGAGCATTAGCACATCGCCGTGCGCAAAATTGATCAGGTTCAACACGCCATAGACCATCGTGTAACCCAGTGCCACCAGCGCATACATGCTGCCAAGCACGAGCCCATTGATCAATTGTTGGAGAAAAATATCCATGTGCAGCCTTTTAAGTCAAAACCAGATTGTCGGTATGTCCCGCAAAATTCTCGGGCATCACAAAAGCACAGCAAAAACCGTTCCCGATAATAAAAACGGCCTCCCTGACTCTGTCAGAGATGCCGTTGCGGTCGGATCAATTCTATTTGGGGAGGTACACAACTGACGCGCAGTTTAATGGCTGCGGAAAGGTAAAGACAATCAGAAAAATCCGCATAACGAAATTCCTTTTCGGTATTCAGTCAACATAGGCTGTCGAACGGCGTAGCTGACGGCGGCATTGTGGCGAATGAACGCACACGGAACAATGTCGTGTTACCTCGGATGTCATTGAATCCCGCAACTGCTCTCGTGAAGCAGTTTGCCAGCTTACTAGCGGCCGGATTATACCGAAGCCGTTACGACATGCAATCTTTTTACGTTAACGTCACACCTGATCAGGCTTGACGCCGCTGAGTCCCTTGGGCATAGGGAAACTGACGCTTTCCTCACGGCCATCGAGCGCGCGCACGCTTTTTACACCCAACTCCTTGAGTCGCTCAATGACTGCCTGCACCAATATTTCAGGTGTGGATGCGCTCGCGCTCACACCGATGCGTAGTTTGTTTTTAAGCCAGGCTGGATCTATTTCAGTCGCATTGTCGACCATATGCGCAGGAACTCCCATTTTTTCGGCGACTTCTCGCAAGCGATTGGAATTGGAGCTATTGGAACTACCCACTACGATAACCAGATCCGATTGTGGCGCCATGAATTTAACGGCTTCCTGCCGGTTGGTCGTGGCATAACAAATGTCTCCCTTTTTGGGCTCAACGATCAAGGGAAAACGATTTTTGAGTGCGGCAATAATCTCCGCCGTATCATCAACAGAAAGCGTTGTTTGCGACACGTAAGCGAGCATTTCTGCATTGCCCACCTGCAACCGCGCGACATCGTCGACCGTTTCGACCAGGTGCATGCCACCATCGGTTTGCCCCATCGTACCCTCTACTTCCGGATGCCCTTCATGACCAATCATCACGATATCGCGTCCTTCGCGACGCATTTTTGCGACCTCCATGTGTACCTTGGTCACTAACGGACACGTCGCGTCAAACACCGTCAGTCCGCGCTGAACTGCCTCATCCTGAACTGCCCGGGAAACACCGTGCGCGGAAAAGATGACAGTATTTCCTGGCGGGACGTCCTGCAGCTCCTCAATAAAAATCGCTCCTTTGGTGCGCAAATCCCGCACAACATAGGCGTTATGCACGATTTCGTGACGCACGTAGATCGGCGCTCCGAATTGTTGGATCGCACGCTCGACAATTTCGATAGCGCGATCTACGCCGGCGCAAAACCCGCGCGGTTGCGCTAACAATACTTCGAGTTGCTCTGGATGAGTCATGCTGATCTCGCTCACAAAATTCCGACGATCTTGACTTCAAATTTCACCATCTGTCCTGCCAGCGGATGATTGAAGTCGAACAATGCGCCATCAGCGTCGATTTCACGTAACACGCCAGCAAAACGACCGCCACCTGGCGCGGCAAAATCAACGACATCACCGATCCGGTAGTTTTCTCCGACTTGTGAATTTTCGCGCAAGGTAGTCAATGAAACCCGTTGCAGCAAATCCGGGTTGCGCGCACCGAAGGCTTGCTCAGGCGTCAATTCAAATGTCTGATGCGCGCCGTCTGGCAATCCCAACAGACAGGTTTCCAGAAAAGGAGCCAGCTGACCGCCGCCGATTTGCAGCGTCGCAGGTTTATCTTCGAATGTACTGACAATATTATCGCCGTCAGCAGTGGCTAGTCGGTAATGCAAAGTGAGATGCGCATCGGCTGTAACGAGAAGAGCGGAAATATCGGACATGGAAAGTTGTGGCGTAATCGAGAAGCCTTTATTGTAAGCCACCTTGCCGGAACGGGTTCGTTTTCGGCAAGGCATGAAACCACTTTGTATCGGAGAGATATCATCGCCATCACCGACTGGCCGGAAGAGCAACGCCCCCGCGAACGCCTGATCTTGCATGGCGCCGATGCATTATCCGATTCGGAACTCCTGGCGCTGTTTCTCCGCGTGGGTGTGCCAGGTAAGAGTGCGGTAGACCTGGCGCGGGAAATGGTTCAGCATTTCGGCTCATTAAACAAAATGTTTTCTGCATCCCTGAAGGAATTTCTGGTAATCCACGGACTTGGACCCGCCAAATTTGCGCAATTGCAAGCAGTGATGGAACTTGCACGTCGCGCCCTTCGCGAAGAATTGCAAGAAGGGGAATTGCTGACGTCTCCTCAAACGGTCAGGCATTATCTGCAGCTACTTCTGGGCAGTAAGCAGCATGAGTCATTTATGGTGTTGTTTCTGGATGTCCGCAACCGACTGATTACTGCGGAAGAAATGTTTCGAGGGACACTGACCCATGCCAGCGTTTATCCGCGCGAAATCGTTAAATCGGCATTAACCCACAATGCGGCCGCACTCATATTGGCGCACAATCATCCCTCCGGCATCGCCACACCCAGCGCGGCAGACCTCACGCTCACACAACTGTTGAAACAGGCCCTGGCGCTTGTGGAGATCCGGGTACTAGATCACGTCGTTATTGCAGGCCGACATTGCTACTCGTTTGCCGAACATGGCGAACTCTGAGTGACCCGCATCTAATGATCGGTCGCGAAACACTTTCCGAATCAAATTGTTGAGTTGAAATAACGCGTTAGACACACTTGTTTTTCCCAAGTGCTTGAATAATCTAATATTTTTGGATATACTCGACGTTTTTCCAGATTCGGAAATCATTAAGGAGCAACTTCATGGCACGTGTCTGCCAAGTCACTGGGAAAAAGCCGATGGTAGGCAATAATGTTTCCCATGCAAATAACAAAACCAAGCGTCGCTTTTTGCCTAACTTGCAAAATCGTCGCATTTTCGTTGAATCGGAAAATCGCTGGGTTTCCCTGCGTCTGTCCAACGCCGGCTTGCGTATCATCGACAAACTCGGCATCGATGCCGTGCTGACCGATATGCGTGCTCGTGGCGAAAAAGTCTAACTAGCAGAATAAAGGAAGCATCATGGCTAAATCAGGCCGCGACAAAATCAAGCTCGAATCGACCGCTGGCACGGGTCACTTCTACACCACCACAAAAAACAAGCGTACTACGCCTGAAAAAATGTCGATCATGAAGTTCGACCCTAAGGTGCGTAAGCATGTGGAATACAAAGAAACAAAAATCAAATAAGTACATTTGATGTAAAAAAAATGGCCTCGCTTAGCGAGGCCATTTTTACATCTATGCTCCGAAAGTATCACAACGGAACACAGAGCAATTTTAAATACCGTACACGGAAAACTGCAGTAAGTGGTTGTCGAAGGAACCCGCCACCGACAACTCACTCACTAGACAACTCAGGCGTAGCTGCGCAAACGCAGTGAGAATTCACGTAAAGAACGAATTCCGGAAGCTTCCGCCCGCACACACCAGTCCTGTAATTGATGCAGCAGTTGTTCACGCGTGGATGTAGAACGCTCCCACAACATGCTCAATTCAGAGCGCATTTCATGCATCGTTTGCAAAGGCTTGCTGTGCATAAACAATTCCGTCAACTGCTGCTTTTGCCCGACTTCCAGCTTCGCAGGCTCACAATGCAACAGTTTTTTGGACGTCTTCAGAAAACGCGACTCAAGCTTTGCTTTTTCCGCCAGATGAACGAGTTCTTCACGCCAGGTGGATTTCAAGGACTTGGCATATTTCGACATCACATCATAGCGATTCGAAACAACTGATTGCAAGGTATCGAAATCAGCCACCAGCTTTTGACGATCAAAACGTGGCTCAGGGGCAATTTTCTTTACTTTCGCCAGCTTCAGCGTTTCCAGAATGCGGATATACATCCAGCCAATATCGAACTCATACCATTTCGACGACAGCTTTGCGGACGTCCCGAAAGTATGGTGATTATTGTGCAACTCTTCGCCGCCAATGAGGATGCCAATTGGAAATACATTGGTAGAAGCGTCATTGGAACCGTAGTTGCGATAACCCCAGTAATGACCGATGCCATTGATAATGCCGGCAGCAGTAATCGGAATCCAGATCATTTGTACTGCCCATACAGTCAAACCGAGGACGCCAAACAAAGTGAGATTAATGATCAACAAGGCGGCAATACCCTGCCAGCTATATTTGGTATATAAATTATGTTCGATCCAATCGTCGGGTGTGCCGTGACCGAATTTCTCCATCGTCTCAGGCACCTTAGACTCAGCGCGATACAGCTCGGCACCTTCAAGCAATACCTTCTTGATACCGCGTGTTTGCGGGCTGTGCGGATCGTCCACGGTCTCACATTTGGCGTGGTGCTTGCGATGAATCGCGGCCCACTCCTTGGTGACCATGCCGGTCGTCAACCACAACCAGAAACGGAAAAAATGGCTAGGAATGGCATGCAAATCCAGCGCTCGATGCGCCTGGCAACGATGCAGGTAAATAGTGACCGCCGCAATCGTAATGTGCGTGACAGCCAAGGTATAAAAAAACACTTCCCAACCGCTGGCGTTCAGCACACCGTGCGATAAAAAATTCAAAATTGCGTCTAGGGTCATTAACTACTCCAGGTGGTTGCCAGCTTGCTTCATCTTTCCCTCTCAGCAGGGAAAATCTTTGATTGCCTATTATTTTGTTTGCATTATACCTGCATTATCGCTCTTTGCTCGAATTGCCTTGCGTCACGGACGGCATCTGATCAAAACTGCGCGGGTCCATTACCCGCACATCACGCTTGGGATGGGCAATTTGAATACCCTCCGCTTGCAGCGTGCGCCAGATGGCCCGGTTGACGTCAGATAAAACATTAAGACGACCATTTTCTGGATCAGTGATCCAGAAACCCAACTCCAACTCCAGTCCGTCGGGACCTATCTTGATTAATAAGGCCTGGGGCAACACGCTCTGCGACACGCGCTCCACACTAAGTGCGGCACTTTCCAGAAGTAACAAGACACCTTCAATGTCATCCTGATACAAAATGGTTAATTGCGTATGCAATCTCAATATCCGGTGCGTCAGCGAGTAATTTTGTACCGCCGTCGTCATGAAAATATCGTTCGGCAAGACGGATTCGATGCCGTCCAGCCCCTCCAGGATCGTATATCGGGTATTGATCTGCGTAACCTTGCCAAAATAACGATCGACATTGACCATGTCGCCGATGGACATGCTGCGCTCCAGAAGGATGACGAAACCCGACACATAACTGCTGGCAATTTTTTGCAGACCCAGACCCAGACCCACGCCTAAGGCGCCACCAAATACAGACAGCACCGTCAGATCGATCCCCAACAGAGACAGACTGATCAGGATCGCGAGAAGAACCAGGCAAGCCCGTGCCAGACGCGCCACCACAGTTCTGAGGGAGGTGTGAATGTGACTGACCCGATTAAGCCGATCTTCCAGCAGAGCGCCGCACCACAAGGCAATCAGCAAAGTAACGGAAACCGACACACTGGCCTGCAAAACTTCCAGCAGTGAGGCTTTGTAGCGGCCAAACGGCAGTACCGTTTCATCGAGGAAGGCCAGCAACTCAGGCCACAGCCCCGTCAGGTAGAGAGCAACCCCAACCCAGACAAGCAAAGCGATGGTTTTTTCGCAAAACCGTAGCATGACGCCGGTTGCGCTGTCGTCGGTGAAAATACGGCGGAGTAAATAAAATACGAAACGTATTCCTGCCAGTGAAATCGACAGGGGTATTGCCGAGCGCACCAGCGCTGCCGGCGCATGCAATTTGACCAAAATCCAACGCGCTAGCAGCAGCAGAAAAAACACCAGTACCGGCGTCAATATCCGAAAAAAACTTTGCACGCCCAATTGCAAAACGGTCGGGTGTTCGCTACCGGGACCAAGGGATTTCCGCAAACCGCGCGACAATCCCATCGCCAATCCCAGGCAGAGAAGGATCGCCACTGCCTGGACCAGGATGTCCTGAATCACCAGATCGTCAACAACCTCGAACAACAAGCTGGAGATATTTTCCATGTCGCCCCCTACCGCTGCTGATAGTTAGAAATAAGCTACGGTGCCTATTTATTTTTTGCGTTCCAGAACCGCCGCGAAAAATCCGTCGGTCTGATGCACATGCGGCATCAGTTTCAGATAATCCCCCATTTCAAGCGGGATTTTTTGTTCTTCGAGAACCTGGCTCATCGGAACCAAGGAGAAATCGGGATGATTGGCCAGGAACGCGGTCACGATATCTTCGTTTTCCTCATCCAGAAAACTGCAAGTGCCATACACCAGTCGACCGCCCCCCTTGACCAACCGGGCAGCACTGCTGAGGATGCTGAGCTGCTTGACATTCATTTCGGCAATGGCTTCCGGCAACTGACGCCATTTCACATCTGGATTGCGACGCAAGGTACCCAGTCCGCTGCAAGGAGCATCGACCAGAACACGGTCTACCTTCCCTGCCAGTCGCTTGACCTTGGCATCGTTCTCATGCGCGATCAGCACCGGATGCACGTTGGACAAACCACTGCGGGCGACGCGAGGCTTGAGCTTGGCCAGGCGCTTTTCGGAAATATCAAAGGCATACAGACGACCGGTATTGCGCATGATGGCGCCCAGCGCCAGCGTCTTACCGCCTGCACCGGCGCAAAAATCGACCACCATTTCGCTACGCTTGGCACCCACGATTTGCGCCAGCAACTGACTACCCTCATCCTGCACTTCAATCGCACCTTCTTTAAAAGAGGGTAAATTTTGCAATGAAGGTTTTTTTACTACGCGCAAGCAATTCTGGGCATAAGGGGTCGGCTCACACAGGATAGGCGCAGCGGCCAGAGCGGTGATGACATCTTCCCGCGTTGCCTTGACCGTATTGACGCGCAAGTCCAGCGGTGCCGGCTGGTTCAGCGCCGCTGCCAGCTTTAGTACGAACTCTTCGCCATGACGCGCCACCAGCTTGTCGAACAACCACTGCGGCAAGTTCGAACGCATCAGCGGTGGGAGTTGCTCACGGTCGATCTGTCCGATGCGGCTAAGCCACTCCAGCTCCTCTTCCGACACACCACCCAGTGAATCTGCGCCGACGGCATCGGTCAGGCCGAGCAACGTCATCCGGCGCATGATGGCACCCACGCCGGACTCGGTGAAATTCGTATAGACCGCTTTATTGCGCAACAAGCCATAAATGGCCTCAGCAATCACGCCGCGTTCGCGCGAACCCAGCTTGGGATGTTCGCGGAAATAACGCGACAAGGTGCTATCGGCCGGAGCAGTAAAACGTAATATTTCGCGTAGAACTTCTTCAGTATGGGGAATAATTGCGGGGGGCAACCTCATGCGGTGTCCTTGGGATAAAGGGTATTTCTGAAAGGGGAATGGATAGGGCAATAACTACGCGCCGAACCACACTTTATTATTGTGCAGCGCCAGTTTGCCTTCGACAAAACTGCGTACGGCTGCGGGATAAATCACATGTTCCTGCTCCAGCACACGCAAGGCCAGAGTCTCTTCCGTGTCGCCAGACAAAACTGGCACCACTGCCTGCGCCACAATCGGCCCGTGGTCCAGGTCAGCAGTAACGAAATGGACGGTTGCGCCATGATTCTTCACACCGGCTACTAAAGCCTGACGGTGCGTGGCCAGACCGGGAAAGGCGGGCAACAGAGAAGGATGAATATTGAGCATGCGCCCCGCATAATGCGCCACGAAAGCACCAGTCAATATTCTTAAAAAACCTGCCAGCACCACCAAATCGGGAGAAAAACGCTCAATTTCCTCTTGCAGCGCGGCATCGAAAGCATCTCGCGTGGAATAGTCTTTATTACTGACAACCGCAACGGGGATGCCATGCTCACGAGCAAATTCGAGTCCCTGAGCGTCGTGCCGGTTGCTGATGACTGCGGCAATATGGGCTGGCCACTGCTCTGCGGCGGCCGCGCGGACGATCGCTTGCATATTGCTGCCGCGTCCGGAAATCAAGATAACAATACTGGTCATGGGACGCATTGTACCTGCGGCCGGGCCGCGGCCTGACATTTCCATCAAGGAAAAGAGAAGGACAAGTTGTCGTTAAGATCCGACCCGGAGGCGGCGATGCTTATTGAAATGAATAGAAGACGCGGAACGCCACCTTGTGATCGGCCCAGAATTCGGCGGCATCACGAAATACGTCAAGCAGGATTTCACGCGCCTCCTTGTCGAATTTGGCAGTATTCGGCAGTTGCTCCAGCACGATCACAAAACCGGGCTGCGGCCCTGCTTTATGCGTCAGGTCAGTCAGGCAATCGGCCAGCGCATCGAAATTCTTACCGAAATGTCGGGGGAAATGGAACGCCTCGGCAATCATGGCAAGCACCTGCTGCTTGGTCAATGCCTCTGCGCAATGCGCATACAGAAAGTGCTGCCCCAGGCGCGCGGCTTCTGCCTGCAATTCGCTAACGCGAAAGGCACGAATCGACTGCACCGCATTGGGCGACACCGTTTTAAATAAACTCATTTCTCCCTCAAAATCAAATACTGCTACGGTTAAATAGGGCGACGAGGAATACGATACGGCTATTCCTCGATGCGTCTGAAGCTCGAATAATGATCGTCGGTGTAAAAATATTCGCGTCGGGCTGCCGGCTCACCGCCGCTAATGATCCGGCGGGCACCGCGATTTTTGGCGCGCGGCGTCGGCACCGTGAATTCGCGATAATAGCCACGGCCTCGCTGCGGCAGTACGCGCTCGTAATTACCAAATACCGCGCCATCCTTGGCATAGGGAAACGGACCACCGTTATTGATCAGCACCAGCGTCTGGCGCGCTTCTGGTGGCAGCGCACTTAAGGCCACCACGTCACCGGCAAATCCACCCTTGGCAAATACCGAAAACGATATCAGCAGGCCGGCAATCCACAGGCAGCTATTTTTTAACAATTTTTTGTTCATGCAACGTTCCGCTGATTGTTCTGCTGATTAAGAGTCCCAACCCAATGTGACCACTTGCTTCGGTCACCCCTTGTAAAACCAGCAATTTTTGCGAACGTAATTGCATAGGGTACCGTTTTGCACAAAACGAAGCAAGTCTGGAACCGCGTCAAGCCCTCTTCTGAGTCGAATTTATATCGTCTTGCCCGAAAAACGCCAAAACTTCCCGCCGTTTGGCGAAGGTATCCTGCCGTCCAAGCCCGATCAATTCCCTGGTAAAACTTTCCTCAAACAGCAAATAGGACGCCAGGGCCGATCCGCGCTGTTCGGTCGCGCCGATGCCTCCCAACATTGCCCGGATCGGCCGGGGCAAGCTCCCGACATGCCGGCTGGCAATATCGTCGATGCGCCGCGAGGGGGAGATCACGAGGATATTGACCGGCTTGAGCGGCGTTCTTTGCCGCTGCTCCTCGGTCAGGCATGAGAGCGTCTGGTTGATGCGCTCCAGACGCTCGATATCCACCGCCAGCCCATCCAGGAAAATTCCGGACATCGCATGGCCGGCTACCTGCGCCAGACTCGGGTATTCGGCCGATTCCAGCAGAGCAGGATCGCGCTGCTCTCCCATGCGTCCGGCGCCAACTACCAGAATGCGCCTCGCACCAAGATGAATCGCAGGCGAGATAGGCGCAGTCTGGCGCATAGAGCCGTCACCAAAATATTCACGGTGCCCCTCGAAATAGATGGGCATGGCTGGAAAAATGAAAGGAATGGCCGATGACGCTAATAAATGTTGCACACCGATCTGATCACGCACTGCGGTTCGCTGAATCCGTTTCCAGGGATCCAAGTCAGCGGAGGATTGATAAAAAGTCACATGCTGACCACCGGTATAGGACGACGCCGTCACCGCCAGGGCATGCAAATATCCGTTTGCCAGTGCCGCGTCCAGCCTGGGCAAATCCAGCAAACGATGGAGCATGGTCACCAGCGGCGTATTGTCGAGTAGCGATTGCGGCGGACTGGCATGCCATTTCCTCAGCAGCCAGCCGAAAGAAAACAGCGACAGCCAGCGCGCACCGCTGCGCATGACGCCCAGCGAATCGGCGCGGTAAACTTGCTCGACGCGGAAATGCTCCCAGATACTGACCAGTTCCCGCACCGAATCGGCGAAATGATCGGCACGACAAGCCAGCGCGGTGGCATTGATCGCTCCGGCCGACGTGCCGCAAATAATATCGAAAGGGTTTTTGTCCTCAGGCCAATCTGCGTCGCGCAGGATCGTGCCGATTGCGTCCAGCACACCCACCTGATATGCCGCGCGCGCACCGCCACCGGTCAGAATCAGGCCTGTTTTTTCTTTATTGGGGTCCATCGCAAGAGAGTACCAGCCCTCTCCTTATTTGAGGAGCAAAAATAATCCCCGTAACAAAAAATACGGCGTACTGCTGCCCCACAGAATCACGCAGTCTGGGACACCCATAAAAAAACGAACCCGAAGGTTCGCTTTTTTGTTTGATACCGGCAAGATTATCCGGCTTTCCCCGCCAGCAATATCAAATTAACCAGCCAGCGCAGCAAATGCGCTATCCCGGATTTGGTCGACAGCGCCGATGCCTGCGATCTTGCGGTACTTGGGCGCACCCGCCAAACCGGACTCCGCCCACTTGCCGTAGTAACCGACCAGAACTTCCGTCTGCTCGTGATAGACGCTCAGACGTTTATTAACGGTGGCTTCCTTATCGTCTTCGCGCTGCAACAGCGGCTCGCCCGTCACATCGTCGACACCCTCAACTTTCGGGGGATTGTATTTGACGTGATACACGCGACCCGAAGCCGGATGCACGCGGCGACCGCTCATGCGATCAACGATAGCCTCATCGGGCACGTCGATTTCCAGTACGTAATCGATCGCAACGCCGGCTTCTTTCATGGCATCAGCCTGCGGTACTGTGCGCGGAAAACCGTCGAACAAATAGCCATTCGCGCAATCAGGATTTTTGAGCCTATCTTTGACCAGACCGATTATCAGGTCATCCGACACCAAACCGCCGGCCTCCATCACTTTCTTTGCCTCCACGCCAAGCGGGGTACCCGCCGCTACGGCAGCACGCAGCATGTCGCCGGTAGAAATTTGAGGAATGTTGAAGCGTTCCTTGACAAAAGTGGCTTGCGTACCTTTGCCGGCACCAGGCGCTCCTAGAAGGATGAGGCGCATATTATTTCCTAAATGAAGTTGATTTTCTGTTGCGATGATCTTCCAGCGGGTCAAATTGCTGGCGGCGCTATAGTTTTTCTATTGCCGGTCTCATCTGCTATGGACAGAACTTACCACAGAATATTGTCAGATCGCAGAGAGTGCCTATTTTTTAAGCAAGAGCAGAGGCAAGTCCGGCAGCAGAACGGCCTACTACAAAGCCGAAATCGCCGCCACCAAAGGACTATCAGGAGGCGCCTGAAAATGCCGCCGCACCCGTTCCAGATCCTCTGGCGTATCCACACCCGCTTCCGGAATCAGCGAGGTCAGATGCACCGCGATCGGATAACCATGCCACAGCACGCGCAGCTGTTCCAGCGCCTCAATGCGCTCCAGCGGCGAAGCGCTCAGCGTCGGATAAATCTGCAGGAATTGCGCCGAGTAGGCGTACAGCCCAATGTGACGCAAGGGGGCGTAATCGGCACGATGCGCATCCGCCAGCGCTTCCCGCGAAAGCGAAAACCCATCACGATTCCAGGGAATCGGCGCGCGTGAAAAAAACAAAGCGCGGCCATCCTTGCCCAGCACCACCTTGACCACATTCGGATTGAATACCTCGGCCAGCTCATGCAGCGGATGGGCGGCAGTCGCCATCGGCACACCGTCCTGGATGCAAGCTGCCGTCGCCGCGATCAGACCGGGATCGATCAGCGGCTCATCGCCCTGCACATTGACTACCACGGCGTCCGGTGACAAATCCAGCGTCATCGCCACTTCGGCAATCCGGTCCGTGCCGGAGGGATGATCGGCGCGGGTCATTGCCACTGCCACACCATGCTGCTCGCACGCGGCAAAAATATCACGATGGTCGGTCGCGACAATGACACGCGCCGCGCCAGACTGCGCCGCACGCTCGGCCACACGCACAATCATAGGCTTGCCGCCCAGATCGGCCAATGGCTTATCCGGCAGGCGAGTCGATGCCAACCGGGCGGGAATAATGACGGTAAAGGTCATGTCAGGCCGCACCGTCCTGTGCCAGCGCAGGGATCAGGTCACGCGCCTGATCGGCCCACATGGTAGGAATGCCGTCCCGGATCGGATAGGCGAGTTTGTCAGCGTGACAAATCAGTTCCTGTGCCTTTTTGTCATAGTCGAGCTGACCTTTGCAAATCGGGCAAACCAGGATATCAAGCAGACGAGGATTCACGGAGTTTCTCCAGTAATTGTTCAGCAAAGGCACCATCAATATGCGCTGTTACAGGGACGATCCAAATACGCGGATCGTTTCTGATGGCCTCGACAGACTGGCATTTTACTGCATCCTTTTCAGTGATCAGTATCAGCCCCTCCGTCAGCGCGGCAAATGGATTATGCAAAAAATTGTAATGGTCAGGCAGCGCCACGCACTCGCACTGCAAACCGGCACTGCTCAACATCGCAAAGAAACGCGACGGATTGCCAATCCCGGCAACAGCCGCGATGCCATGCCCCTGGCTCGCCGCCAGTTCCGCCAGACCAGCCAGCGGTAATTGTCTGCGACGATCGCTCAACTGCTCGGCATGCGCGCCCGACAACCTCATCCGAACGAACGGTCCGCCGCTAGGGGCAAGACGCGCAGCGGCATTGTCCACCTCCGCGGGAAGCGCATTGCCGACATTGAGGACAGTAAAATCGCGCCGCCGCGTCGCTGGCTCACGCAGAGGCCCGGCCGGCAACAACCAGCCATTGCCGGTACCACGCACATCGAACAAGACGATTTCAATATCGCGTTCCAACGCATAGTGCTGCAAACCGTCGTCTGAAATGATGACATCGACCTGCGGATAACTTTGCAGCAACGCCCGCCCGGCCTCGACCCGTCGTCGCCCCACCATCACCGGCGCACCGCTACGCGCCGCGATCAGTAAGGGCTCATCGCCCACCTCGCCCGCCAGCGCCGCCCCGGAAGCCAGTTGCGGCATGGTCGCCGTACCGCCATAGCCGCGCGAAATCACTCCCGGCGTATACCCATTGCGTTGCAAAAGGTCGACCAGCCAGATCGTCAACGGCGTTTTACCTGTGCCGCCCACAAAAATATTGCCAACCACAATGACCGGTACCGGCAGGCGCGCACCCCGCTTGCAACCACGGCGGTACGATGCGCGACGCAGCGCCGTCACGGCGGCATACAGCTGCGAGAGCGGCCAAAGCGCGCCGGCCAGCCAGCCGCGGCGCTGCCATGCATTGATCAGGTAGATCCCCGCAGCTTCCCGCATGGGCGTCAAAGAGGGGAAACGCGTCATCGCGGTAACAATCAGAGAGGAAAAGAAAAGTCGTCCGGGAAAAATCGTCCGGCTTACTGTGTGCCGGCCTGCGCAGCAAAAGTCACCTTGACGAAGCCGGCCAGACGCGCTGCTTCCAGCACGTTAATCACCGTCTGGTGCGCCGACATCGCATCGGCATTGATGATAATGATCGGATCAGGATGGTTGCCCCCCTTGACCGCCGCCGCTTTCAAATCCCGCGTCAGCCCCGCCACATTATGTGACGCCACGGCCACATTATTAACGGCGTAACGCCCCTGCGCATCGATAGCGACATTGATTTCAAACGGCTGCTGCAAGGCTTTTTCCGCATTCGCGGTAGGCAGCGTAATTTGTAGCGCCGTAAATTTACTGTAAGTCGTCGTCACCATCAAAAAAATGACAATGACCAGCAACACGTCGATGAAGGGAATCAGGTTGATCTCAATATCTTCCCTGCCCCTGCCTTTACGAAAATTCATACTCTCTTCCGGTGGAAAATAGTGACCGCAACTTGATTCATCTGCGGAGCGAAGAGTTTATTGCTCGCGCACGCCATGCACGATGTCCACAAACTTGACCGCCTGCTGTTCCATGTCCATGAGAAAGCTATCGACCAGCGCCCGGAAATGGCGATAAAACACCAGCGCCGGCATCGCAATGGCCAAGCCGAAACCGGTGTTGTACAAGGCAATCGAAATACCGTGCGCCAATTGCGCCGGATTGATGCCCGCCGCATCCTGGGAGGCAAAAATCTCGATCATCCCGATCACCGTACCGAACAGCCCCATCAGCGGCGCCAGCGAAGCAATGGTGCCCAGCGAAGTCAGAAACCGCTCCAGCTTGTGCGCCGTGCCCTGCCCGGCCTCCTGAATCGACTCCTTCATCACTTCACGCGGCGCATCCACGTTGCGCAGTCCGGCGGCCAGCACCTGACCCAGCGGCGAATTCTGCTCCAGCTCATCGATCACTTCTGACGTGACTTTGCCGCGCTGATAGACGCGAATCACCTCGCTGAGAAGTTGCGGCGGCAGGATACGGCGGCGGCGCAGATAAATCAGGCGCTCGATGATCAGCGACAAACCGATAACAGAAGCGATCAGCAAAGGCCAGATCGGCCAGCCTGCGGATTGAATAATGGCAAACACTACGAACTCCTCGGTCACACCCACAGCGGCCGATACCTCGGTGGCCGCAATAGGGCTTTACTTAATAAAAGGATGCAAAATGTAGCGTGTTGCGCCGCATCAGGCAAGCCGCATGAGGGAACACACTGCAATTAGGCGTTAAATCGCTGTTTTTACACAGCCCGTCAAATTCATCGCCCGGCAAAAAGTTACGCACAATTTCTGTGGATAAGATTGTGAACAAGCACACTGGCAATTAATCAAGCCCTTGATTTAAAACCGTTTTTCAAGCCTGAGCAACTAAGGTGCAAGCTGCTGGTTCAGCGTAGAATCACTGTTTCGCCGACGGCAAGCTAATCCGTCCCGCCGGGTCATCCAAACTTACGCACACTTTCTGTGGATAAGATTGTGAACAAGCCCACTGGCAAACCACCAAGTCCTTGATTTCATGTTGCTTTTCAGACATGAACAAGTAACGTGCAACAAGTATAACCAGACTGGCCGCTTTCTACCCCCACACGCATGAATTTTGACGACAACGAACCCCGCTCTTCCGCCGCCGCCCCGGTGCTCGCCGTATCCGCGCTCAATCAAGCCGTGGCGCGCTTACTGGAACGCAATTTCCCACTGATCTGGGTCGCCGGCGAGGTATCGAACTTTACCCGCGCCGCTTCCGGCCACTGGTACTTCACCCTCAAGGACGCCGCCGCACAGGTCCGCAGCGTCATGTTCCGCGGCCGCGCCCAGTATGCCGACTTCCTCCCGCGCGAAGGCGACAAGGTCGAAGTACGCACACTGGTGACGCTCTACGCGCCACGCGGCGATTATCAACTCAGCGTGGAAAGCATACGCCGCGCCGGAGTCGGCAATTTGTACGAGGCCTTTCTGCGCCTGAAAGCCAAACTGGAAGCAGAAGGTCTGTTTGCCCCTGAACGCAAGCGACCAGTCCCCACCTTCGCCCGCTGCATCGGCATCGTCACCAGCCTGCAGGCCGCCGCCCTGCGCGACATCCTCACCACCCTGGAACGCCGCGCACCGCATGTCCGCGTCATCCTCTACCCCACCCCGGTCCAAGGCGAAGGCGCGGCGCAGAAGATCGCCCAGGCCATCCGTCTCGCCGCCCGTCGGGCCGAGTGCGACCTGCTGCTGGTGTGTCGCGGCGGCGGCAGCATCGAAGACCTGTGGTCCTTCAACGATGAAGAGGTCGCACGCGCCATCGTCGCCAGTCCTATGCCCGTGATTGCCGGCATCGGCCACGAAACCGATTTCACCATCGCCGATTTCGCCGCCGATCTGCGCGCACCGACACCGACTGCCGCCGCCGAAATTGCCGCTCCTGCGCGCGACGACTGGTTCCAGAGTCTGCATGCCGGCGCGCAGGCGCTGCGCCGCGCCTGGCAGCGCCAAGCATCGGATCATGCTCAGCAGCTCGACTGGCTGGCGCACCGCCTCATCAGCCCTGCCGCCTACATCCGCCATGAGCGTCTCAAGCTAGTCGGCGCACAAACCCGACTGCAGCACGCAGCCGCCCAACCGCTGTCGCTGGCAAGGCACGCACTGCAACACTGGCACACCCGCCTGCGCCACTGCCGCCCCGACAGCGCCGCACAGCGCCAGCAACTGGCCGACCATGCCCGTCGCCTGAGCAGTGCCGACCGCGCCGCACGCGCCGGTCAACGTCAGGCCCTGCACGCTTTGCAGACACAACTGGAAATGCTCAACCCGCAACGCACGCTGGAACGCGGCTACGCCATCGTCACCGACGCCAAAGGCCGCATCCTGCGCTCACCGGCCCAATTGAAACCGCAGGCACAAATCGGCCTGCGACTGGCCGAAGGCAGCGCCGACATCGGCGTCGCCACAGTGCAGCCGAAGCTGGAATAAGCCCGAACGCGGCAGCTTAAGTGCAAAGAATCGCTAACCGCTTTAGAATTACGGACTGCCCTGAACGGATAGTCTGAGTTCAGATACAACAGAATTGAATGTTCCGTAATTTAATGACAGTCCTGAAAGGAAACACCATGGCGCATACCCTACCGGCATTGCCTTACGCAATCGACGCACTCGCACCGACCATTTCCAAGGAAACGCTGGAATACCACTACGGTAAACATCATCAAACCTACGTCACCAATCTGAACAATCTGATCGTCGGCACCGAATTCGAAAACGCCACGCTCGAAGATACCGTCAAAAAATCGACCGGCGGCGTGTTCAACAATTCAGCACAAATCTGGAACCACACCTTCTACTGGAACGGCCTGACACCTAAGGGTCAGGGCAAGCCTAGCGGCGCACTGGCCACAGCCATTGACGCGAAGTGGGGCTCGTTCGACAAATTCAAGGAAGAATTCACCAAGTCCGGCCTCGGCAACTTCGGTTCCGGCTGGACCTGGCTGGTGAAAAAAGCCGACGGCAGCGTCGATATCGTCAACACCGCCAACGCCGCCACACCACTGACCACCGCTGACAAGGCGCTGCTGACCATGGACGTTTGGGAACATGCGTATTACATCGATTACCGCAATGCCCGCGCTAAATACGTCGAAGCATTCTGGAGCATCGTCAACTGGGATTTCGCCGCGCAAAACTTTGCCTGAGAATTTTCCTGAGAAATCGCTATCGCTCTGAACGCCGGTTTTTCCGGCGTAAACAGTACAAACCGTCGATAGTGAGCGCATAAAAAAAGCGGAGCTTCGTGATAACGAAGTCCCGCTTTATCATTCTGCAACATGATAAAAATCCTGAACAAATCTCAGGATGCAATGCGTAGTTTTTTTAAGTAAGTCTGAAGAACATCCCCCCGTCCCCGAGATTGCTCCACATAGTCGCTTATTTACATAGTCGCTTATTTACATAGTCGCTTATTTGCGTAGTCGCTTATTTACACAGTCGATTACTCAGCACTACCTTCCAGTATCCGACGCACCCGGTCCTTCAGCGGTGGCAATACCTCCCCGGCAAACCAGTCATTCTGCTTGAGCCAGATATTATTGCGCGGACTCGGATGCGGCAGCGGCAGCATGTCCGGCCAAAAACTTTCCCAGGCCCGGACGTTTTCCGTCAAGCTGGGCTGACAGGCTTCGCGCAAATGCCAGGCTTGCGCATACTGCCCGATCACCAGCACCAGTTTAATCTTTGGCATCAGCGCCAGCAGCTGATCCCGCCACGCCGGTGCGCATTCTTTACGGGGCGGCAAATCCCCCGATTTTCCTGTGCCCGGATAGCAAAACCCCATCGGCAAAATAGCAATGCGACTGGCATTGTAAAAGGTGTCCCGGTCGATCCCCATCCAATCGCGCAGCCTGTCCCCACTCGCATCGTCAAAAGGAATACCGCTTTGATGCACCTTACTGCCAGGCGCCTGCCCGGCAATCAGGATTTGCGCATCGGCATGGACTTGCAACACCGGGCGCACTCCTTGCGGCAAATGCGCGGCGCAGAGCGTGCAGGCGCGTACCTGCCCAAGAAGGGTATCTGTCGCAGATTGCACGAACGGGATCGTGGACGCCATGGCTAATCTCTTCAGGAAATCGCTGCGGTACTGACCAGTGGAAAATCCACCACCGTAGCGGCGATGTGATTGAAATAGTTAGTGAACATATTCATGCCGACATGGGCAATGATTTCCACCACTTCCGCCTCACTATACCCGGCGTCACGGACTGCCTGAACTTGTTGATCAGTGACATGACCGCGATCAGCAATGATTGCCTTGGCAAAATCGAGCGCCGCCTGTACCTTTGCATCGCTTGCCCGGCCCCGCAAATTATGGGCCATTTCGTCGGCTTTCAGACCCGCGCCCTTGCCCATCAGCGTATGCGCCGATGCACAATAATCGCAGGCATTTTTACCGGCTGCGACCAGCGCCAGCTGCTCACGCAAGGGAGCCGGCAACACACCACCGGAGAGCGCTTCGCTTTGCTTCAGATAAAACTGCAACACGGCAGGCGAATGCGCCAAAGTCTTGAACAGATTCGGCACCATGCCGAGTTTTCCCTGAACCGCATTCAGCATAGGCTTGGAAGCATCAGGAGCGGCGGAAACGTCGAGGGCGGAGATACGTTGCATAAAAGTCACCTTGAAAAATGTGCCGTGCAAAATTGCGACAGGCCACACACACACTTTGACAGAATGGCCGATACTATTGATGACAATAAATCTCCATAAACAAACTGATCGTACCGAATGGACTCACTCTCCTCTCTCTTTTCCCGTTTCAGCCTCAATGCCCGCGTGTTTTACACCGGCAATTTATGCAGCATCGTCGATTTCGACGAGCAGCCCGGACTAGGCCATCTGCACGTCATGCGAGAAGGGCATTTACAGGTGCAGCGACCGGGAAAAGCCACACTCGACATCTCCGAGCCCTCACTCCTGTTCTATCCACGGCCGCACCAGCACCGCTTCCATGCAGATGCGCCAGGCGGTGCCACACTCGTTTGTGCCACCATCGACTTCGGCGCAGGAATGGGCAATCCCCTATTGCAGGCGCTGCCGGATTTTTTGCTGATTCCACTGGCCAGCATCGAAGGGATCGATGCGACGCTGGCTCTGCTGTTCCAGGAAGCCTTTACCGATTTGAAAGGTCGCCAGACAGCCATCAATCTGCTCACGGAATATTTCTTAGTGCTGATGCTAAGGCACGTCATCCACGCCAATCTGGTCAAAGCCGGCGTGCTTGCCGCACTGGCAGACCCGCGCCTGACCAAGGCCATCGCCGCCATGCACGAGCACCCGGAACAGGAATGGTCGCTGGAGTCGCTGGGCCGTACGGCCGGTATGTCGCGGGCGCGGTTCGCCGCCCACTTCCATCAGACCATAGGCGCTACCCCACTCAATTACCTGACCGACTGGCGCATCAGCCTCGCCCAAGCCATGCTGAAAAAAGGCAAGGCGGTGAAATTCATCGCCCCGCTGGTGGGCTACAGCAGCCCGGTAGCGCTCACACGGGTATTCACTCGCCGCGTTGGGATGTCGCCGTCTCAGTGGCTGGCGGGCTAAGGGACATTGATGCCGATTCACGTACATTCACGCACATTCGCGCACATTCACGCCTCTCTGCCGGGATAGCGGCTGATTCGGCCAGGCACCACTGAATGACGAGCGCTAAGGCGGCAGCTCTGTGCGATCAATGCCGTCAGGTATAGTGCTTGTTTTCCTTCGTCACCCCGCTCTCGCCGTGCACCCATCTACTCAGGCCCTCATCACGCACTACCCCGAGCTGCTCGATTTTTTAGCCCGCTGCACGGGTTCGCGCCATATTGCGCAAGACTGCGCCCAAGACACCTATCTGAAACTCGCCTGCGCCATCGCCCCGGCACCGCTGCAGTCTGCCAAGGCCTATGTATTCCGGGTGGCGGCCAATATCGCGATCGACTGGCACCGGCAACAGCAATGCGAATGCCGCCTGGCCTGCGATTACGCCCGACTATGCGAGACTCTGCGCGCCGAAGATGTCACCGATCTGATCTGCGCACGGCAAACCATGCAGCGGCTGGAAACCGCCATCGAAGCCATGCCCCTGCGCACGCAACACATTTTTTTCATGCACCGGCTGGAAGGAAGCAGCTATCGGGAAATAGCGCTGTCGCTGTCGATTTCCGTCAAGGCCGTGGAAAAGCACATGACACGCATGCTCGCCACCTGCCGCACCGTGCTGCGCGACGAGCAGCTATTCACACAATAATTTAAGCGCCGCGATAGGGTAAATGACCGCGGGAAACGTCTTACAGGTATCGCCACTGATAAGGAGATTCCCATGCAGCATTTCCCCGCGCTCCTGCGCCGTCATCCCTCGAAAATAATACTGGCAGTCGCCAGCCTGACACTGACAGCCCCCCTCGCCGCATCAGAAATCGAAGACACCGATCCCGACCGCCGCAAACAGGAGGCGCAAATGGACGTCGTGATCGTGCAGGGCGCGCGCGCCTCTCCCTATGCGACCCCCGACGTGCAGGTCGAGACGCTGGGCGGCAAAGCGGTAAAAGAATTGCCGCTCTCGATGCAATCGTATGGCAGCGAACTGATTGAGGCGCAGGCCTCGCGCACGCTGACCGATGTGCTGAAAAACGATGCGTCGACTCAGGACACGGCAGTGGGTGCTGCCATGGATAACATCAGCATTCGCGGCTTCCCCGTCGACTGGAGCAATAGCCTGCGACGCGATGGCATGCCCGTTGCGCCTTATTTTGATATCGCACTGGAAAATACCGAGCGGGTCGATGTGCTGAAAGGGCCATCCGGCTTTCTGTACGGTGTCAATACGCCGGGCGGCTCGGTCAATTACGTCCTCAAACGGCCGACGCCGGACAGCCTCCATACCGCCGCGATGGAAATGCGCGAGCATGCCGGGCGCTATACCCAATACGCGCGCATCGATAGCGGCGGCCCGTTTAATAAGGGCGATGAGGGCGATCCGGGACGAGGGTATCGCCTCAATCTGGCGCAGGAAAAGCGCGGCGATTTCAGCGCCAACGGCGACCGCCGTCGCGAATTCGCCAGTCTGGCGCTGGACTGGCGGCTGTCGCCGGACGCCTTGCTAAGACTGGACGCGGATTATCAGAACAGCCGTCTGGCAGCGCAACCGATGCTGGGTTTGCAGCCCGATGGCAGCCTGCCGCCGCAAGCCGATCCGCGCACGCTGCTGGGGCAGCCGTGGCTGCAATATGCCAGCAAGAGCTTCAATCTGGGCGCGCGTATCGACCTGCAATTGAACAAAGACTGGTTGCTCACCAGCCAGATAACGCAGTCTTTCAATGAGCGCGATGCGGCTTTCCCGGATATTTATACGCTGAGCGCCAATGGCACGATTCTCAGCGGCGATATCTATCTCTCACGCGATCAGAGTTTCCGGGTGCGCTCGACCAATACCTTTGTCAGCGGAAAAGTCAGCACGGGTGCATTGCGTCATCATCTGGTTGCAGGGCTATCAAGCCGCCACTACCGGGCCAATGAATCGGGCTTTGCGATACTGCCGATCACGGTCGGCAGTCTCTATCAGCCGGTCTATACGCCGCAACCGACAACCATCGCCGCCCCACCCAAAACCCTGACTCAAAATAGCCAGACCAGTCTGTTTGCCAGTGATGTGATCGATATAGGGCCGCAATGGAGCGTCATGCTGGGTTGGCGTCATGTCCGCTATCGCAACGACAGCACGCCGCCGGGACAGGCCGCCATGCATGACCGGAGCAGCGTCAACGTCCCGGCACTGGGTCTGCTCTATAAATGGCAGCCGCAACTATCCACTTATGTCAGTTACGCCAAGGGTTTCGAGCCGGGCGGACTGGCCGCTTACAACACCTTGAACGCCGGACAGTATCTGGCACCTCTGCACAGCCGCCAATGGGAAACCGGCATCAAAGCCGATCCGGCGCCGGATCTCTCGCTGACAGCCGCGCTGTTTCGCATCGAGAAAGGCCTGCAATACGTCAACGAGCAAAATTACTTTGTCGCCGGCGGCCAGCAACGCCATACCGGGCTGGAACTCAATCTCAATGGCAAAGCGGGGAAAGATTTATCAGTGCTAGCCAGCGTAGCCTGGCTACGCACGCAATTGCTCGATACCGGCGATGCCGCCACGAATGGCAAACGCGCGGCCAATGTACCGGCATTCCAGTTGAGCGGATTTGCGGATTACCGGCTGCGGTCTTTACCCGGCATGCATCTCAGCGGCGGCGTGTACCACGTTGGCCGACGCGCCCTGAATGCGCAAAATTCGCCCTTCCTGAGCAGCTATACCCGCTTCGATATCGGTGCGCGCTACCTGACCCGCATCGCCGCTTATGCAGTGACGCTACGCGCCGGGATTGAAAATCTGACTGACAAACGGTATTGGGCCGCAGCCAATTACAACAGCGTATGGCCCGGGCGTCCGCGCACCGTGGTGATGGCGGTGCAGGTGGACCTCTAACACCTCGCCGCAAAAAAACCGGCCGCTGCAATGAGCAACGGCCGGTTTTTATTTGGCTGGCAGAAAAAGAAGGCCGGCGAAACGCGCCGGTCGGGCCTTAATACTGCGCCATTAATGCTGAACTATGAATGCTCAACTATTGAGGCTGAACTATTAATGCTGGATGATTTTTGCCAGGAAATCGCGCGCCCGGTCAGAGCGCGGCGTTCCAAAAAACTCATCCTTGGTGCAGTCCTCGATGATCAGGCCCTTGTCCATGAACACCACGCGGTTGGCAACCTTCTTGGCAAAGCCCATTTCATGCGTGACGACCATCATGGTCATGCCTTCCTGCGCCAGCGTCACCATCACGTCCAGCACTTCGTTGATCATTTCAGGATCGAGCGCCGAAGTCGGTTCATCGAACAGCATGGCGATCGGGTCCATCGACAGCGCCCGGGCAATTGCCACACGCTGTTGCTGGCCGCCCGACAATTGACCGGGAAACTTATCTTGCTGCGCGATCAGGCCGACGCGATCCAGATATTTCAAGCCCTTTTCAGTCGCTTCATCGACGCTGCGACCCAGCACCTTGATCTGGCCGATAGTGAGATTTTCGCGAATGGTCAGATGGGGAAACAATTCGAAGTTCTGGAACACCATCCCGATGCGCGCGCGCAGCTTGGACAGATTGGTCTTGGGCGCGCCGACCGAAATATTATCGACGATGATCTCGCCCTTTTGAAACGGCTCCAGACCATTGACGGTTTTAATCAGCGTGGATTTGCCGGACCCGGACGGGCCGCACACCACCACCACATCGCCCTTGGTGACATTGGTGGTGCAATCGGTCAGTACCTGAAAGGTGCCGTACCATTTGCTGACATTTTTAAGTTCAATCATTTTTTTCCCTCATTCCTTAATACAGTGCGGGCATTGCGCCAACCAGCCCGGCTGGCGCAAAAGCTATGTCGTCCGAACCGGCACGACGCGCGTCAAAATTTATCGAATAATCGCGATGCGTTTCTGGAAACGCTTCACCAGTTGCGACAGCAAGAAGCTGAGCACGAAATAGACCACGGCGACGAACAGGTACATTTCGACCAGCCGGCCATCCCGTTGCGCGATCTTCGCGGCGCTGGTGACGAACTCCGGTACCGAACCCAGCACGTAGACCAGCGAGACATCCTGGAACAGCACGATGGTTTGGGTCAGCAGGATGGGCGTCATATTGCGAAAGGCTTGCGGCAGCACGATGTTGCCCATCATTTGCCAGTAGTTCATACCGATAGCGTAGCCGGCAAAGACTTGCCCGCGTGGTATCGACTGAATGCCGGAACGCATGATTTCGCAATAGTAGGCCGCTTCGAACAGGATGAAGGTAATCATCGCTGAGGAAAAGGCACCCACTTGTATCGGCTCGCTGGCGCCAATGATCCAGGCACCGATGTAAGGCACCAGGAAGTAAAACCAGAAAATCACCAGTACCAGAGGTACCGATCGGATCAGGTTAACGTAGCCCGTGGCAAGCAAGGAAATGGCTTTGTTACTGGACAAGCGCATCATGGCCAGCAAGGTGCCGATCAGGATGCCGCCAGCCATGGCGCAAAACGTCAGCACCAGTGTGAATTTGAGGCCCGTGGTAAACAAGTAGTACCACGAGCGCTCGATGACGTTGAAATCGAAATTGGCGAACATGAATTAATGCCCTCCCGAACCGGCGCTGCCGGTGGTGATGTAACCCGGTACCGCGGTTACTTTTTCCAGGAAGCGCGCCACCAGCAAAGCAATGATCGAAATGATGATGTAGATGATCGTCGCGCCGGTCAGCGCCTCGAAAGTCTGAAAAGTGAATTCGCGCATCGAGTACGTGGCAGCAGTCAGTTCGACCAGACCGATGGTCAGTGCCACCGAACTGTTCTTGATGATCGCGGCAAATTCATTGGTCAGCGAGGGGATGATGATGCGAAACGCCATCGGCAAGAGAACATAGCGATAGGTTTGCGTCGGGGTGAGTCCTAATGCAGCGCCAGCCATGCGTTGGCCGCGTGGCAAGGCGTTAATACCGGTCGCTACCTGAATCGCAACACGCGAGGAAGTGAAAAATCCCAGCGCCAGGAAAGCAGTGACGAAAGACGCATTCGGCAGGCTCTTGAGCCAGTTGCCGGCGGCTTCCGGCAGCAGTTCCGGCACGACGAAGTACCAGAGAAACATTTGTACCAGCAGCGGTATGTTGCGAAATAATTCGACATACGCTGTGGCCAGTCTGACCGCCCATTTATTCCCTGTGGTCAGGACGGTGCCGGCGATTGTTCCCAGCACCATGGCCATAATCCAACCGAATGCGGCGGTGGCAATCGTCCATTCAAGGCCGATCAGTAAAGTATTGATGTAGGGGATTCCATCCGGGGAGGTCTCCCAGAAAATGCCCCAGTTCCAGTTGTAATGCATATGCCCTCGCTTCTATCGAACCGCCTGTCAACCAGGATCGCGATGTGCTGCCATCCAGGAAAGTGATTATATTTAATTGTCTTTGGTGCGATTCCGAATTACTCATTGCACTGGACAGGTAGGAAACGCATTCTGTCCAGCCCTGCTTCTGATGCATTCGATGCAAAAACGGGGCGCTTTCGCCCCCCGTTTTCTCGTGTCGCCACGTGTTCACCTGCTTACTTCATTTTTTTCGAGCTTTGCTTTTGCGCTTCAGGCACGGCTGCGTAAGCAGCTGGATCGCCGGAATCGGTAGGCTTGGCGAACACGGCCATCAGTTGCGGACTCATAGGAACATTCAGGTTGACACCCTTTGGAGGGATAGGCGAGAGGAACCATTTGGCATAGATCTTTTTGATGTCGTCGGATTTGTAGACCACGGTCAACGCATCGTCGACCACCTTCTTGAACGCTGCATCTTCGCGTCGCAGGATCAGGCCGTACGGCTCCACCGACAAGGCTTCTGAGCTGATCGCATAGTCGGCAGGCGCTTTGGATGTGGCGGCCAGCGAAGACAGCAGGATGTCATCCATCACGAAAGCAACGGCACGACCTGTTTCCACCATCAGGAAAGCTTCAGCATGGTCTTTGGCGCTCAGGATTGTGAGGCCAAGGTTGCGTTCAGTATTGAGGGTCGCGATCTGCTTCAGATTCGAGGTACCTGCGGTAGAGACAATGGTCTTGCCCTTCAGGTCTTCCAGCGTCTTCAGGTTCGATGATTTTTTCGACAGGAAACGATTGGCGGTCACAAATTCGGTCACGGCAAAGGCGACTTGTTTCTGACGTTCAAGGTTGTTGGTGGCGGAATCGCAAGAGATGTCGATCGTGCCGTTGGCGATCAGTGGGATGCGCGTAGCGGAAGTCACTGGCACCATTTTGACGTTCAGTGCAGTCAGGCCCAACGATTTCTGGATCGCTGTCGCAGCCTTCATGCACAGGTCAACTGAATAACCTTGGTAAGACTGCTTGTCGTCCAGGTACGAGAAAGGAATGGAAGCATCGCGTACGCCCAGGGTCAATGTACCGGACTCTTTAATTTTTTTCAGGGTGCCTGTCAGCTGCTGAGCCTGAACAGAACCCATTAATAAGGATGCACCTATGACTGCGCCTGCAATTTTGAACAACTTCATGTAATTCTCCTGAAAAAATACTATCTTAGTGTACCAAAAGCCCCTGCAACTACAGTGGATTTTGTCGACCCACGCCGAAAGGCGCGTTGCTTGAACCGGCTTGCCTGTTACGTGCTACGTCTGATAAATCACTTGCTCCCACATGCGCATTCCAACAATCGATTACGCCAGGATTCGGCGCATTGTACCGGTAGTAACAAAGGGAAGGGGAAACAGGAAGGCGACAGCACATATCATTGCATACGCTGGCGATTGCCGGGCCCCAGGTATTCTGTGATCCGAATGCCCGAATGGAACCGGCAGCTGCCTTTCTGACTGATGCTTATGCAAATTCCAAGCCAGCCATGCAAACCATCGATGCGCGTTGCATGATGTCACAACGTCGAGCTGAAAATTGATCTATTTTTTTCGGCAGCTCAACATCGATACACTTGTCTCCTCCCGTGCAACCTCTTATTTTCCCTGCCTATTTCCTTATATCGAACAGAACACCATCAAGGGTACAAACCACGCATTTCGCGCGCTTCCAGTACCCGTGTACAGGCAACGATAAAAGCCGCTGTGCGCAAGGACACCTTCTTTTCGACCGACAATTGCCAGACTGCCGCAAGCGCCTCCCGCATCAGGCGCGTCAGGCGCAGATTGATTTCATCTTCGGACCAGAAGAAGCTGGAAAAATCCTGCACCCATTCAAAATAGCTGACGGTCACGCCACCGGCATTGGCAATCACGTCCGGCACAATCAGTACGCCCTTATCGTGCAGGATATCGTCGGCTTCCGGCGTGGTCGGGCCGTTGGCACCTTCCAGAATCAATTTGGCGCGAATGCGGTGCGCGTTCTCTGCCGTAATTTGCTGTTCCAGCGCAGCAGGCACCAGAATGTCGCAGTCCAGGCCCCAAAACTGGGAGCGGTCGCTGATTTCATCCGCACCGGCAAAACCCGCAACGCTACCAGTCGCCGTAATATGCGCCTGCAATGCAGCGACGTCCAGTCCGCTGCTGCGCACCACCGTCGATTTATGGTCCTGCACGCCCACAATCAGCGCACCGGCGTCGGCAAACAAACGCGCCGCGATACCGCCGACATTGCCGAAGCCCTGCACAATCACCCGAGCCCCTTTGATTTCAAGGCCGAGCTTGCTCGCTGCCTCGCAACCGACGACGAAAACACCGCGTCCGGTAGCTTCATTCCGTCCCAGGCTACCGCCCAGTGAAATCGGCTTACCGGTCACAACACCCGACGCCGTGCTGCCCTGGTTCATCGAGTAGGTATCCATCATCCAGGCCATGATTTGCGAATCGGTGCCTACATCAGGTGCCGGAATATCTTTGTTAGGCCCGATGATGATGCCGATTTCGCTCGTGTAGCGGCGCGTCATGCGTTGCAGCTCGCCACGCGACAGCGTCTTGGGATCGACGCGGATGCCGCCCTTGGCTCCGCCGTAAGGAACATTGACAGCCGCATTTTTGACCGTCATCCAGCCCGACAGCGCCATCACTTCCGACAAAGTCACATCCTGATGGAAACGCACGCCGCCTTTTCCCGGGCCGCGCGAGGTATTGTGCTGCACGCGATAGCCTTCAAAATGGGCAATGCTGCCATCATCGCGTTCAATTGGCACATCGACGATCAGGACGCGCTTCGGGCGCTTGAGCGTTTCGACCCAGCGCGCCAGCGAGCCAAGATGCGGCGTGACGCGATCAATCTGCTCCAGATACACACCCCAGGGACCGAGGTTGTCGTGATTAAGATATGAGGGAATAACATGATGAGGGACTTGCGAGGGGACAGACGGGGTAGACATATGCAATAGCTCCTATGGGTTCATCGCGTACGGATGTTGCTGAAATACGGTGGCGCCATCGTAGGACAAGCCAGTTCGCCCGGCTAATGCTTTGTGTGCATGGACACATGCAAAAAAAGTATATGAGGTAACACCCTGCTCTGACAGCCCTTCGCCGCCCATCATCATAGGCCCAGACCTATCTTATTTTTCCCGAATTTTTCTACGGACGTCTTCCGCGACTGATTTATTTTGCTGAGCAGACAAATACTCCCACAGACGATTAATCAGAACTTTGCCAGGACGCGTGACAGTGGGCCGCTCCCGATACAAGCGAATTTCCATTTCCACTTCCCATTCCGATTGCCCGCCGTCGGCACGCACCAATTGCTTTTGACGCACTTCACGCGTAAGCGAGGATTCCGGCAGGAACGCCAGGCCATGCCCTTCCAGCGCCATCATTTTCAGGCTCTCCGCCATATCGGTTTCATAGCGCTTTTCCAGATGCAGCGGCTTTTTCAGATCGGACAGAATCAGTTCCACCATCCGTCCCAGATAGGCATTGTTGGTATAGGACAGAAAGGGCAACGGCGCTTCAGGCGTACCCGGTAGCCGGTAGAGCGGCTGGCCGTCCTGATCGCAGCGGGAATAGGCGCGCAGCACTTCGCTGCCCATCTTCAGCATGTCGTAACGGCTGGCGTCGAGCTGCACCGGCTGGCGCGGATGGTGATAGCAGAGCAGTAAATCGCAACCGCCTTCGACGATAGTCATCACCGCATCGTGGACATTGAGGGCAATCAGACGGGTGCTCAAGGCACCGAAATCGTTCTCCAGCGTACTGAGCCATTTCGGCATAAAGGTCAGGGACAGTGTGTGCGGCACGGCGAAATCGACAGTCGTCTGCGACGTTGGCCGTTTGCTTCTGAGCAATGCCCGGGTATTGTTGATTTGCCCCAGCATCTCAACGGCTTGCTCGTAAAAGACTTCGCCGGCGGAAGTCAGCCGGGTCGGATAGGAGGTACGGTCGATCAGATCGGCACCGAGCCAGGCTTCCAGCGATTGAATGCGCCGGGAAAATGCGGGTTGCGTGACGTGGCGCAATTCAGCCGAACGGCTGAAACTGCGTGTTTCCACAAGAGAAATAAAGTCTTCCAGCCATTTGCTTTCCATCCCGCTATGGTAGTCGATTCGCCGTCTCGGAGCGCGATCTCTCGCCGCGCACCCGCAGCGAGGCGACTATGCCGATAGCAGAGGCTCTTCTTCCCGCGCTTGCTGCCGCTCCCACATTTGCGCGTAAGCGCCGCCGGCAGCCAGCAAACCAGTGTGCGTTCCGCGCTCGATGATGCGCCCTTTTTCCAGCACCAGTATCTGCGCCGCATCGACAATCGTCGATAGCCGGTGAGCGATGACCAGCGTGGTCCGGTTACGCGATATCTCGCGCAATTGGGTTTGTATTGCCTGCTCCGCTTTGGAGTCGAGCGCCGAGGTCGCTTCGTCGAAAATCAGAATCGCGGGATTTTTCAGCAAGGCGCGAGCGATGGCGACGCGCTGCTTTTCGCCGCCCGACAATTTCAGTCCGCGCTCGCCGACCAGCGTGGCATAAGCCTTCGGCAGCGATTCGATGAAGTCGTGAATGTAGGCGGCGCGCGCGGCGGCGATGATCTGCTCTTTGCTGCTACCGGGATTGCCGTAGGCGATGTTGTATTCGATTGTGTCGTTAAACAGCACCGTGTCCTGCGGCACGATGCCGATTGCGCGGCGTACCGATGCCTGCGTCAGCTGACGGATATCCTGGCCATCGATGGCAATGCTGCCGGTCTGCGTATCGTAAAAACGAAACAGCAGACGAGCGATAGTCGATTTGCCGGAGCCGCTATGCCCGACGACCGCCGTCGTCGTACCGGCCGCCACCGTGAAATCGACATCGAACAGAATCTGGCGCTGCGGATCGTAGCCGAAACCAACGTCGGTAAACCGCACTTCGGCAGGGCCGACCATCAATTCCTTGGCCGCCGGCACATCGGCGACTTCACGATGCTCGCGCATCAGAGAAAACAGGCGCTCCATGTCGGCCAGACTCTGTTTGATTTCCCGGTACACCACGCCAAGAAAATTCAGTGGTACGTAAAGCTGGATCATGAAAGCATTGACCAGCACTAGATCGCCCAGCGTCATTTTGCTGTCGATGACGCCTTGCGTGGCGCGCCACAAAATCAGGGTGACAGTGATAGCGATAATGGCCGATTGACCGGTATTGAGCAGCGACAGCGAAGTCTGCGATTTGATCGCCGCCGTTTCATAGCTGCGCAAACCATCGTCGTAACGCTGGGCTTCAAAATCTTCGTTACCGAAATATTTGACCGTTTCGTAATTGATCAGCGAATCGATGGCTTTGGTATTGGCGCGGGAATCAAGGGCATTCATGGTGCGCCGGAAATGCAGCCGCCATTCGGTCACCGTCACGGTGAAGGTAATGTAGGTCACCAATGCCCCCGCCGCAATCGCGCTGAACCAGATATCGTAGTGCAGCAAGAGATAACCCAGCACCAGCGAAATTTCGATCAGCGTCGGCAAGATGCTAAACAGCGTATACGACACCAGAGACGATACGCCACGGGTGCCGCGCTCAATGTCGCGCGTCATGCCGCCGGTCTGGCGGTCCAGATGAAAGCGCAGCGAGAGCGCATGCAGGTGTCGGAATACCTTCAAGGCAATCGTGCGCACGGTGCGCTGCGTCACCCGGGCAAAGACGAACTCGCGCATTTCGGTAAAGAAGGTCGTGGCCAGCCGCAGCAGTCCGTACACGGCCAGCAGCGACAAGGGCAGTACCAGCAAGGCCTGAGGGTGCGTGGGGCTGATCGTGAGATGGTCGACCAGTTGCTTCAGCACCAGTGGCACGCCGACATTGGTGACCTTGGCGGCAATCAGAAACAGTAGCGCCAGCAAAACGCGCCAGCGGTAATCCCAGAGATAGGGAATCAGCACCTTCAGCGTGGCCCAGTCATTGCGTGGAACGGGCGAAACCGGAGGTTCCGCTTCGGAGGAAGCGCGGTACTGTCGCATAGATGGGAAATCCGGAGTGGTGAGAACTGACGCAAAAGACTGCTGCTTCGGCGCATTGTCATAGCCATTGCGAGTAGCACGACAAAGCGATACAACAACGCCAGCGGTCAGTTGATAATGGTTTATCCTTCGGGCATGCCATTATAGAAGCAAAGCCCTTTTACCCTACTGAGCCCGGAGAATCGTCTCGATGACAACCCCAGAATTTTCACTGCCGCCCGGCAAAATGCCGCAACTGCGGGTCGTTCCCATGCCTGCTGACGCCAACATTCACGGCGATGTCTTCGGCGGCTGGATCATGGCGCAGGTCGATATCGCCGGCTCGCTGCCGGCAACCAAACGCGCCAATGGCCGCGTGGCGACTATTGCCGTCAATTCTTTCGTTTTCAAGCACCCGGTTTTTGTCGGCGATCTGCTTTCTTTTTACGCCGAGATAGTGAAGGTGGGCAGGACGTCGGTGACGATCAATGTGGAGGTCTATGCCGAGCGTAACCGCCTGTCGGAAGAGATCGTGAAAGTCACGGAGGCAACGCTGACTTACGTCGCCACGGACAGCGACCGCCAGCCACGTTCCTTGCCGCCGCTGGCATCGGACCCTGTGGTGAGCAAGTCGTAAGCCCCCACTGAAGAATGCTGCAGCCCGCTGAGGGATTCAAAGCAATTCAGAGCAACTGATATCTACTCAGAGCCAGTAAGGCAAAACGAGAAGTGCCGCACAGCAGCTCGATTAAAAGCTTCCTGGCGGCACTCTCCCGGCAGGACAAAGCAGGACGCTATTTTTTCATGCGGCTTTTTGCGAAATCGCCTGTGCCAAACCGCGCAATTCACGTCTTAATATTTTCCCCACTCCGCTCTTTGGCAAATCATCCCGAAATTCAATGTACTTCGGTTTTTTGTAGCCAGTGAACTGCTCCTTGCAGTACGCCATCAACTGTTCGGCAGTGAGGGTCGGGTCGCGCCGGACCACGAAGAGCTTGACCGCTTCACCGGTATGTTCGTCGGGTACGCCGACACATGCGCATTCCAGTATCCCCGGATGCTGCGCCATCACTCCCTCGATTTCGTTGGGGTAGACGTTGAAGCCGGACACCAGAATCATGTCTTTCTTGCGATCGACGATCCGGGTATAACCGTGCGCATCCATGATGCCGATATCGCCCGATTTGAAGAAACCATCTTCGGTGAAGGCATCCTGAGTATCCAGCGGGCGGTTCCAGTAGCCGGCCATCACCTGTGGTCCTCGGATACCAATTTCGCCACGCGCACCTATCGGCACGGGTTGTCCGGCGTCGTCCAGAATCGCGATTTCCGTTGAGGGCAAGGGCAAACCGATAGTGCCGCTGTATTCAGTGATCGTGCTGGGATTGGCGCTGGCGATAGGGGAAGTTTCAGATAAGCCGTAACCCTCGATAATGGCGCAGCCGGTCAGCTTCTTCCATCTCTCCGCCACCGCTTGCTGCACCGCCATGCCGCCGCCGACGCAACAGGCATAACCCGAAAAATCCAGCTTTGCGAATTCAGGATCGTTCAGCAGCGCATTGAACAGCGTGTTGACGGCGGGGAAAGTATTGACCTTGTGCTTGCTTAATTCCTTGATGAAACCTGGGATGTCACGCGGGTTGGGTATCAGCAAATTCAAGGCCCCGATGCGCGTGCCAAGCAAGCCGCACACAGTCAGCGCAAAGATATGATAAAGCGGCAAAGCGCATACGAAAGTCGACTGTTGGACGTCATGCCGGGCGCGCAATCCCGGCAGGAGCCACTCCTCGGCCTGCAAGACATTGGCCACGAGATTACGGTGCGTCAGCATCGCGCCCTTGGCGAGCCCGGTCGTGCCGCCGGTGTATTGCAGGAAGGCGATATCTTCCGGCTCCAGGATGGCCCGCTCCATTTTAACCAGGCTGCCCAGATTCAATGTCTCGTCAAAGGTCAGCATCATCTTTGTCGGCAAATCATAAATTGGCACCAGATGCTTGAGATGGCGCACGACAAAATTGACCACCGGCCCTTTAATCCGTCCCAACAGATCGCCCATGCTCGTGACTACGATGTGCCGTATCGGCGTTTTATCGACGACCTTGGCAAGCGTGGCGGCAAAATTTTCCAGCACGAAAATCACTTCGGCACCGGAATCGCTTAACTGATGTTCCAGTTCCCGCGCGGTATAGAGCGGATTGACATTGACGACGATGTACCCGGCACGCAATATGGCGGCCACGACCACCGGATACTGCAACACATTGGGCATCATGATTGCCACGCGCGCGCCTTTGCGCAATCCGATCATTTGCAGCCAGGCAGCCACTTTGGCTGAAAGCGCATCGACTTCCGCATAACTCAGATATTTCCCCATGCAAACATAGGCCTTGCGACGGGCGTGCGTTTGAAACGCTTCCTCCATCAATTCCACCAGAGAAACGTAACGTTCAGGATCGATTTCAGCGGGAACGCCTGCGGGGTAGGATGACAGCCAGATTTTGTCCATTACTTTCCTTAGTCTCGGTTGTGAGCGGCTGACGACGACATCCCGGAGAGATACTCGCCATAAAAAAGCACGCTTGTGTTTTTATTTGTACCGATGCTAGCGGCCTATCGATACAAGGGCAAGTCATTTCTCCTGCGCGCCGTCATGCCGGCGTGCCATTCGGCTGGCTTCCGACAGGCAAGTTCCCGTACATCACACCGGCATGTGAGTACGCGATTCATTTTTTCAGAGAGCCAGAATGGGAGGAAATCAACACCCGCGACAGCCCCTCGCCTAACGCAAACAGGACTAGGCAACAGACTCCACCTGCACCAGAACATCATAAAAAGTCGGCCCGCGCCCCATGTCGGTCAGGTTCTGGCTGGTCACTTCATTGACATTTTTACCGTCGGAGGCAAATTTCTTCCACCAGATCGACAGACCCACCACCACCCCCGGCCTGGCCTTGTCGGTGACGCGCAGCAAGGCTTGCATGGTGCCGCGTGCATTCGCTATCCGCACCCGGTCGCCACTGACGAGGCCACGGCTGGCGGCATCGGCGGGATGCATCTCCAGACGCGGCTCTCCTTCCGTGTCGCGCAGGCTTTGCACATTGACGAACGAGGAATTGAGAAAATTGCGCGCCGGCGGCGAAATCATTGCCAGCGGATAGAGCGCCGCCAGTGACGGATTGCTGGCGACCGACTCATACGGCGCGGTATACGTCGGCACAGGATCGAGACCCTCGGCCAGCATACGGGCTGAATAGAATTCACATTTTCCCGAAGGAGTAGGAAAACCGCCTAGCGCAAACGGCGCGGCCGTCATGGTCAGTTTTTGCCAGCCCTTCTGTTTCAGCAGTTCCCAGTCGAAATGCGCGGCGCGTGCATTCTTGCGTTCGAAGGCGTTGGCAGCGATGGTATCGTCGCTCTCCTGAAAACAGGCTTCATCGAAGCCCATGCGCGCCGCCAGCAAACGAAATATTTCCGTATTCGGTTTGGCTTCGCCGAGCGGGGCAATCGCTGGATTATTCGCCATCATGTACAAATGCCCATAGGCTGCATGCACATCAAGATGCTCAAGCTGGGTAGTGGCGGGCAGCAGAATATCGGCGTAGTCGGCGGTATCGGTCTGAAAATGTTCCAGCACCACCGTGAATAAATCTTCCCGCGCAAAACCCTGCGCCACCCGGCCCGACTGCGGCGCTACAGCCACAGGATTGGAGTTATAGACGATCAGCGCATCAATACGTGGCCCAAAGTCGGCCGAAGCCGGCCGCAACAGATCGTCGCCGATGGTGCTCATGTTGATGGTGCGCGCAGCAGCGCCATGCTGACGCTGCAATTCAGGATGTTCCAGATGCGCTTCATTTTTCGGGAAGGCACCCGACAAGGAAAGCTGGATGCCCCCCGCCGCATGACGCCATGCGCCCACCAGCGCAGGCAGACAGGCAATATTGCGCACCGCCATGCCGCCGCCACGCACCCGCTGCATCCCGTAATTGAGCCGGATCAGCGCCGCCTGACCATCCTTGCCGGCTTGCCCATATTCACGCGCCAGTGCAATCACTTCCTCCGCAGTAATGCCGCAAGTCTGCGCTACCCGCTCCGGCGGCCATTCCTTGACACGCTCGCGTAGCTGCTCAAAACCGAGTGTATAGCGGGCAATGTAATCTTCATCGATCAGTTCTTC
Organism: Herbaspirillum sp. RTI4; assembly: GCF_034313965.1. Taxonomy (NCBI): domain Bacteria; kingdom Pseudomonadati; phylum Pseudomonadota; class Betaproteobacteria; order Burkholderiales; family Oxalobacteraceae; genus Herbaspirillum; species Herbaspirillum sp. RTI4. Next base: position 1,298,705 of record NZ_JAVIWQ010000002.1, on the reverse strand, counting down.
AGCGATCAGCACGTGCATCAGGCCCAGTGCCAGCGCGGCATCGGTGCCGGGCAGCAAGGCAATGTGCTGATGACATTTGTCCGCCGTCAGCGAACGATAGGGATCGATGGCGATCAGTCTCGCACCTTGCCGTTTGGCTTCTTGCACGCGCATCCAGAAATGCAGATTCGACGCAATCGGATTCCCGCCCCAGAGGATGATCAGGCGGGCGTCCTGCACCTGCTCGGTATCGGTGCCGATCTTCTTGCCTATCGTGTATTGATTGCCGGTACCGCCCGCCGAAGCGCAGATCGTGCGATCCAGCCGGGATGCGCCGAGCCGGTTGAAAAACCGCGCCGCCATCGATTCCCCCTGTACCAGTCCCATCGTGCCGGCATAGCTATAGGGCAAGATTGCCTGCGGACTGTGTGCGGCGATGTCGCCCAGTCGCGTGGAAATTTCCGTCAGCGCTTCCTCCCAACTGATGCGAACAAATTTCCCTTCGCCTTTTTTACCGGCGCGTCGCATCGGATAGAGCAAGCGGTCGGGATGGTAGGTGCGCTGGGTATAGCGGGAAACTTTGGTGCATAGCGAACCGGCAGTCGTCGGGTGATCCGGATCGCCGCGCACTTCCGTGGCAACGCCGTCTTTCACGGTAACCAGCATGGCGCAGGTATCAGGACAATCGTGGGGGCAGGCAGCGCGAACGATGGAAGTGGTCATGGATTTGGCGAGCGTGAAAGAAAAGTGAGCAAGTACGCTAACTTAACACGCGCGACTGAAAACGAAGCCGCCCTCTGAGCGAGGGCGGGGGTGCGGCAGATTTGCTAGCGCATTCTTAAGGCTGATCGTTCAGATGACAAGCAGAACGATGGCCGGGGGAGATTTCCTTTAATACCGGCGACTCATGCGTGCAGCGCGGCATGGCGTGCGGACAACGCGGATGGAAATGACAGCCCGTCGGCGGATGCAGCGGCGAGGGGATTTCGCCCTTCACCGCGAGAAAAATAGTTTTCTCCACCTTCATTGCCGGCGCGGAGGCCAGCAAGGCTTGTGTGTACGGATGATTAGGGCGAGCAAACAAGGCCTCGGTCGGCGCTATTTCCACCACCCGCCCCAGATACATAATGGCGACGCGGTCAGAGATGTACTGCACCACATTCAGATCGTGACTAATGAACAGATAAGTCAGATCCAACTCGCTGCGCAGGCGCATGAACAAATTGAGCACTTGCGCCTGTATCGACACATCGAGCGCTGCCACCGCCTCATCGCATACCAGCAACTCAGGCCGCACTGCCAGCGCACGGGCAATGCCAACACGCGCCCTTTGACCGCCCGAAAACTGATGCGGAAAACGGCGCAACATGCCCGCATCCAAACCCACCCTTTGCAATAATTCCGCGACGAACTCCGGGCGCTGAGAAGCATCAATCAAGCCATGCACCACTGGCGCCTCACCGATAATATCTTGCACTCGCAAACGCGGATTGAGCGAGGCATACGGGTCCTGGAAAATCATTTGCATCGCCAGTCTTTGCTGTCGCTGCTGCGCAGGGTCGAGCCGGTCCAGATCTTTGCCCTTCCATACGCGGCGACCATCAGATAGCGGCAGCAAACCAATCGCCATGCGCCCCAACGTCGACTTGCCGCAGCCGGATTCACCGACCAGTCCGACCACTTCCCCTTTGGCAATTTCCAGCGTGACATCGGTGACCGCATGCACCACCTGCTCACGCAACACCTTGCCGAAAGGTCGGGTGAAAAAATTGACGATGTTGGCTGCTGTCTCTAGCGGCTGCACGAAACGCTTGCTGATGTTTTGTAATTGCAGCAAGGGTGTATCGGCTACCGCAGGCGAAAGGTCTGCGGCGGTCGGGTGATCGGAATGCATGCTCATGCTGTCTGCCCCGGATTGCCGCTCAATGGATGAAAACAACGAAGGGCGCGCTGATCGATTATCTGCACTTCAGGTGTAACGGAACAGGCCTCCGTCGCCTGCCCGCAGCGTGGTCGGAAGGCGCATCCTGTGGGCAGATTGCGCAAGGAAGGCGGCGCTCCGGGAATCTGATGCAAGGGCTGGCCGCGATGATTGCGCGCCGGTGCGGCGGCGATCAGTCCATGCGTATATGGATGACGCGAATGCATCAATACCTGCTGCGTGCTGCCATGTTCCACGATACGGCCGGCATACATGACGGCCACTTCATCGGCCAGACTGGCGACGACGGCCAGATCATGCGAAATCCAGATCAGCGCGGTTCCCGACTCGCGGCACAGCGCCTGCATTTCAAACAGGATCTGACCTTGTATCGTCACATCCAGCGCCGTGGTGGGTTCGTCGCAGATAATCAGGTCCGGTTCGTTGAGCAGGGCGATGGCAATCGCCACACGTTGCCGCATGCCCCCCGAAAATTGATGCGGATACGCCAGCAGGCGCTGCTCTGGCTCGGCAATACCGACCCGCTGCAAGGCGGCGCAGGCCATCGCCCGTGCGTCGACGCGAGTGACCTTGCGATGGGCGCGGATGGTTTCGGTCATTTGGGTATCGATGCGCAATACCGGATTGAGCGTCATCATCGGATCCTGAAAAATCATGGCGATCCGGTTGCCGCGCAAGCGGCGCATGTCGGAAGGCGGCAGGCTGCGCAGATCGACGCCGTTGAGCAAGACCTTGCCGCCGGTGATTTCCCCCGGGGCATCCACCAGCCCCATGATCGAATAGGCGGTCATTGATTTGCCGGAACCCGACTCGCCGACCAGTCCCATGACTTTTCCGGCCGGCACCGCAAAGGACACATCGTCCACCGCCTTGACCAGGCCGTCACGGGTGACGAACTGCGTGTCCAAATGTTGCACATCTAAAGTGAATGTCATCGTGTGCCTTCCCTCATTCCGATTGCATGCGCGGATTGAACAGATCGCGCAACCGGTCGGCAACCAGATTAATCGCCACCACGGTGACCAGCAAAGCGATGCCGGGGAAAAAGCTGATCCAGTATTTTCCTGACATCAGATACTGGAATCCATTGGCAATGAGCAGACCGAGAGACGGTTCGGTCACCGGCAAACCCAGTCCGAGGAAGGAGAGTGTGGCTTCCAGCGAAATGGCTTCGGCGACTTGCAGGGCGGCGATCACCATCAGCGGCGGCAGGCAATTCGGCAGCAGATGCCGCAACATGATGCGCAGCGGCGAAAGACCGAGCGAGACCGCAGCTTCGATGTATTCCTTGCGTCGCTCCACTTGCGCGCTGGCGCGGGTGGTACGTGCGTAATAAGCCCATTGCGCCGCCACTAAAGCAATGATGATTTTGTCGATGCCGCGGCCGGTCAGGGCCAGCAAAATGAGCGCGACCAGAATGGAGGGAAACGCCAGCTGGATGTCGGCCACGCGCATGATCAGCGTGTCGATACGTCCGCCCAGATAACCGGCCAGCAAACCCAGCGAGGCGCCAATCACGAAGGCAATGCCGGTACTGACCAGACCCACCATGATGGAAATGCGCACACCGTACAAAATGGCTGACAGCATGTCGCGTCCCTGATCGTCGGTGCCGAGCAAGTAGGTCAGCGTGCCGTCTGAGGACATGGTGCCGGGCGGCAGACGCGAATCCAGTATGTCCAGATGCGCCAGATCGTAGGGATTTTGCGGGGCAATGAGTGGCGCCAAGAGCGCGGCCAGCACAATCAGCACTAAGACGATGAAGCCGATGACGGCCATCCGGTTTTCAAGAAAGCCGCGAATGAAAAGGATTGCTGGCCTGTCGTCGGCTTGGTGTATTTCCCGGGTCGCCATTGCTTAGCTCTTCGCCGCTGAAAAGCGGACGCGGGGGTCGAGCAAGGAATACAAGACGTCGACAATCAAATTAATCAGGATGAACATCACAGCAATCAAGGAGAGAAAAGCAACCAGCACCGGCCGGTCCAGAACACGAATCGAATCGATCAGCAGCTTGCCAACGCCGGGCCAGGCGAAAATCGATTCGGTCACAATGGAAAACGCCATGATGGAGCCAAATTGCATCCCCACGACGGTCACGATGGGGATCAGGATATTTTTCAACACATGCACGCCGATAATGCGGCTGGGCGACAATCCTTTCGCCCGAGCAAAGCGAACATAGTCTTGTAACAGCGCTTCCTGCGCCCCGGCACGCGTGAGGCGGATCATAAAAGCGATATTGAACAGTGCCAGATTAATCGCCGGCAGCAGCAAATGTTTGAGTCCATCCCAGTTAAAAACGCCGAAACCGATTCCGAACAGGGTCGTTGTCGTGCCTCGTCCTCCAGTTGGCAGCCAGCCCAGCTGCACGCCGAAAAACATGATCATCATCAGTCCCACCCAAAACGTCGGCAAGGAAAAACCCAATGCCGATAAGCTCATGATGAGATTGTTGACCGCACCGCGCGGACGGAATCCCGCTAATAAGCCGAGGGGCAATCCAATGACGATGGTCAGAAAAATAGCCGCCAGCGCCAGTTCCAGCGTCGCTGGCAGACGTTCCAGAATCAATCCGAGCGCGGGTGTGGAATAAACGAAGGATCGTCCCAAATCGCCCATGAGCGCATTTTTAATGAACAGGCCGTATTGCAGCCACAGGGGCTGATCCAGTCCGAAAGCGGCAATGACGCGGGCGCGCTCGGCTTGATCGGCATCGGCGCTGATCAAGACGTCGATGGGGTTGCCGATCGCATGTACGCTCAGAAAGACCAGCAGAGACATGACCGCTAAGACGATGACACTTTGCAAGCAGCGGCGAATGATATAAACCAGCATGAGGGGGCGAAATGAGATTTCGCTTAAGGAAAGAGGCAGATGATGCAGACTTCAGTCATTGCAAGCAACAACATTATCGTACTGTCCTTATTCTTACGACGGCAATATTGGCAAAGTGAAGGGCCGTCGACATGCATTAAGGGGACTTTCCACGTCATTCCCGGCATACTTCTGAGGCAAAAGTCCACGAAATACCGTAATTGAACCCATCCAATAAAAACTGTGAGGAAGAGAATCTTGAACAATTTCACTACGCTGGGTAATGGCCTCATCGCAGTCATCGCGCTGCTCCACTTGGGAATATTGGTTCTGGAGATGTTTTTATGGACCACCCCATTCGGTCGCAAGACCTTCGGCATGTCGGCAGAAGTAGCCCGTAATTCTGCTGTGCTGGCCGCCAATCAGGGTTTATACAATGGGTTCCTGGCCGCTGGCCTGCTCTGGGGCTTGTACAGCGGGGATCACTCTTTCAAAGTGTTTTTTTGCGCATGCGTGCTGGTGGCTGGCCTGTATGGCGGATTGACTGCCAAACGCTCGATATTGCTGATTCAGGCCGCGCCGGCATTGGTTGCGCTGCTGACGCTTCTGTGAGCGCACTCTAAGCAAGTTTCGATATAACAACACTTCACTCTGCGAACCCCCTGATTTTTACTCTTTGCATTTAGGGATTGTATTAAATATAAGTGTTATGAGACCATGCCTTGGTAGATTCAGCAGCCCATGGCTTTCGTGTGGGGTTTTTTTGCTTCAATTAAAATAATTCATCTTCCCATTTTCATGTCTATCAAACATCTTGGTTTCAAAGTTGCCGCTGCCGCCCTCCTCTTGTTGAGCGCCTCTTCTTCCAGCTACGCGGTGGATTCAGCTTCAGCGGAATTCGCAACGGGTAATAAAACACAAATGGCACGTTTTGCGGCGCAATGGGACTGGCAAAACAAGTGGTGGCAATCGAACGGCACACATATCGGCGGCTACTGGGATCTGTCTATCGCTGAATGGCATGGCAATCGCTACAACAACACGGATAACCAAAGTCAGGATCTGGTCGACATCGGTCTGACACCTGTCTTCCGTTTTCAGCGTGACGACAAAAAAGGCTTCTACGGTGAAGCCGGTATTGGTGTGCATTTAATGTCTCAGGTCTATAACAATAATGACCGTCATTTTTCGACAGCATTCCAGTTTGGCGACCATGTTGGCACTGGCTATGTTTTCGCTAACGGCCTCGATCTGGGCATTCGTTTGCAGCATTTCTCGAACGGCGGCATCAAGCAGCCGAACGGCGGCGTCAATTTTGCAGTGGTTCGTGCCGCTTATCACTTCTGATGCAAGGGTGATTCTGCTGTGATCTGCTCCACGTATCCATCACAGCACGCAGCATAGAAATAACGCCGTTAATTTGGACTGCATCTCTGGGTTACCAAGTGGCACTTTGAGATGCAGACCTACCTACGCTACCGCTCTTGCCTCCTTTACAGGACAAGAGCGTGTAGTGCGGCAAACAGTGCCGAATATCGCAACTGCATCGCCGGTTGTAGCAATCAACATATCGTACGATCCTGCCGGCCGTTGCTCTGACGGTTTTGCGAACGTACTGGTACTTCCTCTTCCTGTTTCATCCACTCCATTGGCTAGCCGTATTCCTTGTCGCGCCACTGACCTATGACCTGCCCCCAAAAATTAGCAACAGCGCGCAGTAGAATCCGAGTTTAAAAACTGTTTGCCCTCCGCTCGGCGTTGGTAGCGCAAGACGGAAGTGGACATGTTGATCAGCCCACAGACCCGACGTTCAGACAGTTGCCATTCGGTGTGAAGAACGGCGACCGCCTCCCGTCTTTCCTGTGGGCTTACCATGTTCGCGAAACAAGGTCCTTGAGCGCGGCATTGTCGAGCAAGGCATCGGCCAGCAAGCGCTTGAGCTTGCTGTTTCCTGCTCCAGCGACTTCAGACGCTTGGTGTCAGGAATTTCCATGCCGCCAAATTTGGCCTTCCATTTGTAATAGGAGGCATCGGAGAATCCGTGCTTGCGGCACAGCGCTGTGACCGGCAGCCCGGCATCGGCTTCTTTCAGATAACCGATGATTTGCTCTTCGGTGAATCGCTTCTTCATGATCCAGCTCCTTTCAGAGTTGGATTCCACTCAGGCTTGATGCTCATGTTGGGGGCAGGTCAGTCGAGCAAGGCATCGGCCAGCAAGCGCTTGAGCGTGCTGTTGGGCGAAGGCATTATTGAGTTGAAATAGAAAAAGGGCCGTAGCGGTTAAGCTAGGGCCCTTTTATTTAAAACAAAGCCTGACGATGACCTACTTTCACACTGGTTGCAGCACTATCATTGGCGCGAAGTCGTTTCACGGTCCTGTTCGGGATGGGAAGGGGTGGTACCAACTTGCTATAGTCATCAGGCATAACTTGTAACACTCGGTGCTCTCCAACGGGAGCAGCACAAAGCGCAATCTGGGAAGAAGTAAAGTTGGCATCTCTGGGCAGAGACGCCGGGTGTGTTGTACCGACCAAGGCAAACACAAATCTCATCGAATATAACCAGCTAAGGTTATAGGGACAAGCCTCACGGGCAATTAGTATCAGTTAGCTTAACGTATTACTACGCTTCCACACCTGACCTATCAACGTCCTGGTCTCGAACGACCCTTTAGGGGAATCTAGTTCCCGGGAAGTATCATCTTAAGGCGAGTTTCCCGCTTAGATGCTTTCAGCGGTTATCTCTTCCGAACTTAGCTACTCGGCAATGCCACTGGCGTGACAACCGATACACCAGAGGTTCGTCCACTCCGGTCCTCTCGTACTAGGAGCAGCCCCCTTCAAACTTCCAACGCCCACGGCAGATAGGGACCAAACTGTCTCACGACGTTTTAAACCCAGCTCACGTACCACTTTAAATGGCGAACAGCCATACCCTTGGGACCGGCTACAGCCCCAGGATGTGATGAGCCGACATCGAGGTGCCAAACTCCCCCGTCGATATGAACTCTTGGGAGGAATCAGCCTGTTATCCCCAGAGTACCTTTTATCCGTTGAGCGATGGCCCTTCCATACAGAACCACCGGATCACTATGTCCTACTTTCGTACCTGCTCGACTTGTCAGTCTCGCAGTTAAGCACGCTTATGCCATTGCACTATTAGCACGATGTCCGACCGTACCTAGCGTACCTTCGAACTCCTCCGTTACACTTTAGGAGGAGACCGCCCCAGTCAAACTGCCTACCATGCACTGTTCCCGATCCGGATAACGGACCAAGGTTAGAATCTCAAACAAACCAGGGTGGTATTTCAAGGTTGGCTCCACGCAAACTAGCGTTCACGCTTCAAAGCCTCCCACCTATCCTACACAGATTGGTTCAAAATTCAATGCAAAGCTACAGTAAAGGTTCATGGGGTCTTTCCGTCTAGCCGCGGGTAGATTGCATCATCACAAACATTTCAACTTCGCTGAGTCTCGGGAGGAGACAGTGTGGCCATCGTTACTCCATTCGTGCAGGTCGGAACTTACCCGACAAGGAATTTCGCTACCTTAGGACCGTTATAGTTACGGCCGCCGTTTACTGGGACTTCAATCAAGAGCTTGCACCCCATCATTTAATCTTCCAGCACCGGGCAGGAGTCACACCATATACGTCCACTTTCGTGTTTGCATAGTGCTGTGTTTTTATTAAACAGTCGCAGCCACCTTTTTATTGCAGCCCTTTTGTCCTTCTGGCGCAGGCCAGTCAAACTACTAGGGCGTACCTTATCCCGAAGTTACGGTACAAATTTGCCGAGTTCCTTCTCCCGAGTTCTCTCAAGCGCCTTAGAATACTCATCTCGCCCACCTGTGTCGGTTTGCGGTACGGTCTCGTTAGACTGAAGCTTAGAGGCTTTTCTTGGAACCACTTCCAATTGCTTCGTGAATAAATTCACTCGTCCCAACCCCTTGAATTACGCTACCGGATTTACCTAGTAGCCTTCTGTGAGTTAGGAACCGGGACTTCCAACACCCGGACAACCTTCCGCGATCCGTCCCCCCATCGCATCTAACGACGGTGCAGGAATATTAACCTGCTTCCCATCAGCTACGCATCTCTGCCTCGCCTTAGGGGCCGACTCACCCTGCTCCGATGAACGTTGAACAGGAAACCTTGGGCTTACGGCGTGGGGGCTTTTCACCCCCATTATCGCTACTCATGTCAGCATTCGCACTTCTGATACCTCCAGCATCCTTTACAAGACACCTTCGCAGGCTTACAGAACGCTCTCCTACCATATGTGTAAACACATATCCGCAGCTTCGGTGACTGGCTTAGCCCCGTTACATCTTCCGCGCAGGACGACTCGATCAGTGAGCTATTACGCTTTCTTTAAAGGGTGGCTGCTTCTAAGCCAACCTCCTGACTGTTTTAGCCTTCCCACTTCGTTTTCCACTTAGCCAATCTTTGGGACCTTAGCTGGCGGTCTGGGTTGTTTCCCTCTTGACGCCGGACGTTAGCACCCGACGTCTGTCTCCCAAGCTCGCACTCATCGGTATTCGGAGTTTGCAATGGGTTGGTAAGTCGCGATGACCCCCTAGCCATAACAGTGCTCTACCCCCGATGGTGATACTTGAGGCACTACCTAAATAGTTTTCGGAGAGAACCAGCTATTTCCAAGTTTGTTTAGCCTTTCACCCCTACCCACAGCTCATCCCCTAATTTTTCAACATTAGTGGGTTCGGTCCTCCAGTGCGTGTTACCGCACCTTCAACCTGGCCATGAGTAGATCACTTGGTTTCGGGTCTACACCCAGCGACTATCGCCCTATTCGGACTCGATTTCTCTACGCCTTCCCTATACGGTTAAGCTTGCCACTGAATGTAAGTCGCTGACCCATTATACAAAAGGTACGCAGTCACGGAACAAGTCCGCTCCTACTGTTTGTATGCACACGGTTTCAGGATCTATTTCACTCCCCTTCCGGGGTTCTTTTCGCCTTTCCCTCACGGTACTGGTTCACTATCGGTCGATGTCGAGTATTTAGCCTTGGAGGATGGTCCCCCCATGTTCAGACAGGATTTCACGTGTCCCGCCCTACTTGTCGCAAGCTTAGTTCCACACTACTGATTTCGTATAAGGGACTATCACCCTCTATGGCAGCACTTTCCAGAGCTTTCTACTATCAATAATGCTAAATCTTGCAGGCTGGTCCCATTTCGCTCGCCACTACTCTGGGAATCTCGGTTGATTTCTTTTCCTGCAGCTACTTAGATGTTTCAGTTCGCCGCGTTCGCTTTTAACACCTATGTATTCAGTGTTAAATGACCCTAAGGCCGGGTTACCCCATTCGGAAATCTGCGGATCAAAGCTTGTTTGCTAGCTCCCCGCAGCTTATCGCAAGCTACTACGTCCTTCATCGCCTGACATCGCCAAGGCATCCACCATGTGCACTTATTCACTTGTCCCTATAACTTTAGCTTCTCATCTGCTGTACTACCGTTCATTCGCAGACAAAAAGTGGTTACAAGGGTATTTCTATGAGTTTAGCGTTTGCCGTATTTCCAAAGCGGTCTTCTAAAACTTAAAGATCACTTCAAATAATACTTTTTTGATTTGATACAATCACACCCATCAATCTCCACTTCTCCACTTGCGTGAATCCGCTTAAATTGATAAATCTTTACTTCTTCCAGATTGTTAAAGAACGAAACAGCTAGTGATCTAAAAGATCAAACCTAAATCCGCACGCTCTTCGCGTTCGACTTAGGTTTGATATTTCTTGGTGGAGGTTGACGGGATCGAACCGACGACCCCCTGCTTGCAAAGCAGGTGCTCTCCCAGCTGAGCTAAACCCCCATTTACTTCTTATCAAACTTCGCTTGATAATCTTGTACCTTGGTGGGTCTGGTTGGGCTCGAACCAACGACCCCCGCGTTATCAACACGGTGCTCTAACCAGCTGAGCTACAGACCCGCTTGGATCAGTACACAGCGGCCAACTCTCGCGCTTTACATCGCGCCCCAGTCGCGCAGCCAAATAACTGTTCTTTTCTTCATTAACTTGTCGATAAGTGTGGACGCTTGACTTCCCCGTGCACTCTAGAAAGGAGGTGATCCAGCCGCACCTTCCGATACGGCTACCTTGTTACGACTTCACCCCAGTCACGAATCCTACCGTGGTAAGCGCCCTCCTTACGGTTAGGCTACCTACTTCTGGTAAAACCCGCTCCCATGGTGTGACGGGCGGTGTGTACAAGACCCGGGAACGTATTCACCGCGACATGCTGATCCGCGATTACTAGCGATTCCAACTTCATGGAGTCGAGTTGCAGACTCCAATCCGGACTACGATACACTTTCTGGGATTAGCTCCCCCTCGCGGGTTGGCGGCCCTCTGTATGTACCATTGTATGACGTGTGAAGCCCTACCCATAAGGGCCATGAGGACTTGACGTCATCCCCACCTTCCTCCGGTTTGTCACCGGCAGTCTCATTAGAGTGCCCTTTCGTAGCAACTAATGACAAGGGTTGCGCTCGTTGCGGGACTTAACCCAACATCTCACGACACGAGCTGACGACAGCCATGCAGCACCTGTGTAATGGTTCTCTTTCGAGCACTCCCAAATCTCTTCAGGATTCCATCCATGTCAAGGGTAGGTAAGGTTTTTCGCGTTGCATCGAATTAATCCACATCATCCACCGCTTGTGCGGGTCCCCGTCAATTCCTTTGAGTTTTAATCTTGCGACCGTACTCCCCAGGCGGTCTACTTCACGCGTTAGCTGCGTTACCAAGTCAATTAAGACCCGACAACTAGTAGACATCGTTTAGGGCGTGGACTACCAGGGTATCTAATCCTGTTTGCTCCCCACGCTTTCGTGCATGAGCGTCAGTGTTATCCCAGGGGGCTGCCTTCGCCATCGGTATTCCTCCACATATCTACGCATTTCACTGCTACACGTGGAATTCTACCCCCCTCTGACACACTCTAGCCGTGCAGTCACAAATGCAATTCCCAGGTTAAGCCCGGGGATTTCACATCTGTCTTGCACAACCGCCTGCGCACGCTTTACGCCCAGTAATTCCGATTAACGCTTGCACCCTACGTATTACCGCGGCTGCTGGCACGTAGTTAGCCGGTGCTTATTCTTCAGGTACCGTCATTAGCCCAGAGTATTAATCCAGACCGTTTCTTCCCTGACAAAAGAGCTTTACAACCCGAAGGCCTTCTTCACTCACGCGGCATTGCTGGATCAGGCTTGCGCCCATTGTCCAAAATTCCCCACTGCTGCCTCCCGTAGGAGTCTGGGCCGTGTCTCAGTCCCAGTGTGGCTGGTCGTCCTCTCAGACCAGCTACTGATCGTCGCCTTGGTAGGCTTTTACCCCACCAACTAGCTAATCAGATATCGGCCGCTCCACGAGCATGAGGTCTTGCGATCCCCCACTTTCATCCTTAGATCGTATGCGGTATTAGCTAATCTTTCGACTAGTTATCCCCCACTCTAGGGCACGTTCCGATATATTACTCACCCGTTCGCCACTCGCCGCCAGGATTGCTCCCGCGCTGCCGTTCGACTTGCATGTGTAAGGCATGCCGCCAGCGTTCAATCTGAGCCAGGATCAAACTCTTCAGTTTAATCTCTGTTTTGTGGCATTGCTGCCTACCCTCTCGGGTATCGCTCACTCAAAATACTGACAGATAATTTCTTTCGATCTTACCTATATTTCTTGTGAACATTTAATGTGTAAAGTTTGCGACACTTCCGAAGAAATATCGCCACAGTTCCATCAAACGCCCACACTTATCGACAGTTAATTTTTAAAGAACTTTCAGTCTCATCGCACCCAAGCCGCACACTTCGCCGCCCAACATACTCTGCTACTTCGCATCGCTTTCATTCATCTCTGAACTTCCGCTTATGCCGCAATCACATCGTTTTGTGTCATCGCTAAATTTTGTTTTTCAACTACATTTCGCTGCTTTCATCCAACCCTGAAAACAACTCATTTCGTACCCCACTTTCTCTACTGCTCCGCTGCTTCGTTTCCGCTGCAACTCGCTGTCTTCAGCGGGGAGGCGAACTATAGCAACCCACCCTCTTCTTTGCAAGCATTTATCGTAAATTATTTATATATTTTTCATTGCCCCTGCTACGAACCTTTTTGCAGCAGGGGAAACCAGCCCTAACTGTTCTTGAATACTGGCTGCGACTTCTCCAGAAAAGCCTTCATACCTATCTTCTGATCTTCCGTAGCGAAGGCGCTATAGAACATCATGCGCTCATATTTGACGCCTTCATTGAGCGTAGTTTCAAAGGCGCGATTGACGCAATCCTTAATCATCGCCGCTACCGGCTGCGACATGCCTGAGATAGTCGTTGCCGCAGACATCGCCTCTTCCATTAATTTATCCGCAGCGACCACGCGCGAAACCAAGCCCGCCCGCTCCGCTTCCTCGGCATCCATCGTTCTGGCGGTCAGACAAAGATCCATCGCCTTTGCTTTGGAGATCGCCCTCGGCAGGCGCTGGGTCCCGCCCGCACCGGGAGGTATGCCCAGACGAATTTCAGGCTGCCCGAATTTCGCCGTATCAGCAGCAATGATGAAATCACACATCATCGCCAGCTCACAACCACCGCCCAGCGCATATCCTGCGACAGCGGCAATCACCGGCTTGCGCACGCCCCGGATAATTTCCCAGTTGCGAGTAATGAAATTACCCTTATAGACATCCATGAAGGAATAAGCCGCCATCACACTAATATCAGCGCCCGCGGCAAATGCCCTTTCGCTCCCCGTCAGCACGATGCAGGCAATCGCCTCATCCGCATCGAATTTCAGCAAGGCATCGCCAAGCTCAATCATCATTTCATCGTTCAAGGCATTCAGCGCCTTGGGCCGATTCAGCGTAATCACACCGACCTTATCCCGGGTTTCCACAATGATCGTTTGATAATCCATGACATCTCCTTCTTAGTTATACGAATAGTGCGTACATTGTATGATTGATGTGCCGCGCGCCACATCCGCAATCGCGAGATCCCTGCCCCGGCGCACATTCACACTCTGCGGAGGCAACATGTTCAAATCCATTCTAGTCCCTACCGACGGCTCTCCCTTATCCGAGAAAGCCATTCAAACCGCAGTTGAGTACGCTCAACTCTCCGGAGCCAAAATCATCGGCATCTCAGTTGCCGAGCCCTACCCTTTTTCACCGCTGGCAGAAAGTGCCATGGCGATAGACCCCAGCCTGTATGAAGATAGCGTACTGGCCCTGGCCAGACAATACGTACAAAAAATTGCGGATGCGGCTCATGCCGGCGGCGTGCAGGTCGAAACGGCAACCGCCATGTCGTTCTCCGCCGATGAAGAAATCATCAAGGCAGCCGCCCAGTACGGCTGCGATGTGATTTTTATGGCCTCGCATGGGCGCAGCGGCTTCAGCAGACTGCTCCTCGGCAGCAAGACGCAAAAAGTGCTCGCCCATTCAACGATCCCGGTTCTGGTTTTGCGCTAACCAGTCCCAAAACGACAGACCTCTTATACATCGCTATATAAGAGGTCTGTCCAAGCGCCACGCTCAAGCACTTACGACTACTTCGGCAGCAGTACCCAAAGCATGCCGCGCTGCTTCATTGCCCCTGCCCTCTCGCCGGCCTCCCGGCCAAATCCCCAGAAATAGTCCGCCCGCACCGCACCGCGAATCGCTCCACCGGTGTCCTGCGCCATCACCAGGCGTTGCAGACTTTGATCGCTGTTAGGTTGCGTGGTCGATAAAAACACCGGCGCACCCAAAGCAATATGCTGAGGATCAACCGCAATCGAACGCCCCGGAGTCAGCGGCACACCCTGCGCGCCCTTCGGCCCCACCGCTGCGTCGACTAATGGCTCCTCGCGGAAAAACACATAACTCGGGTTGGCATTCAAGACTTCCTGCTGACGCGCCGGATGCGAAGCCACCCAGGCCTTGATATTCTGCGCCGAAGCCTGCTCCATCTTCATCTCCCCCTTATCGACCAGATAACGACCGATCGATTTATAAGGAAGACCGTTCTGATCCGCATAGGCCAGACGGATCGTTTCCTTGCCACCGTCGAGCTCTACCCGCCCCGAACCCTGCACTTGCAGGAAGAAAGCCTCGACCGGATCATCCACCCAGACCAATTCCTTCCCCTTCATGGCGGCCGATTGCGTCAACTCTCCCCGCGAGGCATAGGGCACGACCTTATTGCCGACCACACGGCCGCGCAAACGCAAATTTTTCAGTTCGGGATAGACGCTCGATAAATCAATCGTCAGCAAATCTTCAGGCGCACGGTACAAGGGCGTCTTATAGTTACCGCCGCGCTTGCGCGACCCGCGCAGCAAGGGTTCGTAATAACCAGTCACCAATCCGGTATCGGTGCCATCCGCATTGACTACCCGATAAGGATTCAGCGAACTTTCGAAAAACGAACGTATTGCCGCCCCATCGGCCGGATTCACCTCGCGTGCCGCCGCGCAAACACCGCTCCATTGCGGCCGTTTGATTAATACGGAACAAGATGTCAGGAAGGCCGGCCAGGCCTCGCGCTGATCATCCGCGCCCCAACCGGGCAAGGCGGCATACGTTGTCAACTCCAAAGTAGCCGCTGCGGATGGCGCCGGAACGGCAGGCACAACCGGCGCGGGGCGCTGTGGGGGAGTTGTGCAAGCGGTAAGGAAAAGCGCGAATGCAGTGGCGATTGCAGGTAGACTGCGACGGACAAATGACATGGGAGGCAATCAATATGTGGTTACTAATACTCGAATTTTGCAGCGCCTTTTGCCTGTTTGCGTTCATCGTATGGTGGACCATGTTTTCAGGAAGAAAGCCCGCCCCAAAACACAAACCGGCATCCACCCGTACGCCATCAGACAATGCACCGGGCGACAAGCACAAAGAATAATTCCTCTGGGCAGAGCCAGAAAACCCGGCTTAATGCAGCGTGCGCGGCAAAGAGAACACGAATTCGGGAATCTTCGCTTCGAACCGCTCGCCATCTTCAGCAACGCAAAAGAACTCGCCGTGCATGGAACCCTGAGGCGTTTTCACGGCGGTTCCGCTGGTGTATTCGAACTGTCCGCCGGGCTGCAAGAACGGCTGATGCCCCACCACGCCCAAACCCCGTACCTGCTCAACGTGGTTATTGGCATCCGTAATGACCCAATGCCGCGAAATCAGTTGGGCGGCTACCGTGCCGGTGTTTTCGATCGTAATCGTATAGGCAAACACAAAATGGGAGCGATCCGGTTCGGACTGCTCTTCTATATAACGGGTTTTAACTGAAACCGTAAACTCATACGTTGCCATGCACAGACCTCTTTTTTGCGAATGGCTCAGTGTAAACCGGATCGACTATGAAAGCGGCAACACCGCCAAAAATGTGAAAAATACGCGGATGGGCGATTTCACTACCACCACTCCACCGTAGCCATGCCAGAGAACGCTCCTGTTCGATACAGGTAAAATAGCGCACCTTTACCAGCCCGCCTGCCCCATGCCTACCTACCGCATCGCCCCCAGCATTCTTTCCGCCGATTTTGCCCGTCTGGGCGAAGAAGTACGCAATGTCGTCGCCGCCGGTGCGGATTTCATTCATTTCGATGTCATGGATAACCATTACGTCCCCAATCTGACGATAGGCCCGCTGGTCTGCGCAGCGATACGGCCGCATGTCCAGGTGCCCATCGATGTGCATCTGATGGTCAAACCGGTCGACCGCATCATTCCCGACTTCGCCAAGGCCGGGGCCAATATCATCACCTTCCACCCGGAAGCCTCCGACCATATCGACCGCACCCTGCAACTGATCCGCGACCAGGGTTGCAAGGCCGGACTGGTATTGAACCCCGGCACCCCCCTGCACTACCTCGACCATGTGATGGACAAACTCGACATCATCCTGATCATGTCGGTCAATCCCGGTTTTGGCGGCCAATCGTTCATCCCCGAAGCGCTGCACAAGATCGCCGCCGTACGGCAACGCATCGACGCCAGCGGCCGCGACATCCTGCTCGAAGTTGATGGTGGCATCAAGGTCGACAACATCGCCGCCGCCGCCCGCGCCGGAGCCGACACCTTCGTTTCCGGCTCCGCCATTTTCGGCCAGCCCGACTACCGCGCCGTCATCGACGCCATGCGCGCCGAACTGGGCTAAACCCTAAGCCGCCTCACTTTTAAAGGCAATTCCATAATGCTGGACAACATGCTGAACAACATACGCGCGGTCATCATCGACCTCGACGGTACCATGCTCGACACCGCGCCGGATTTCCATGCCGCCATCAACCTCATGCTGGGCGACCTCAACTTGCCCGCGCTCGATCAGGCACGCATCATCAGCTTCGTCGGCAAAGGCACCGAAAATCTGCTGCGTCAGGTGCTCGCACTGAGCTATCCCCCGGCGCAACTTGAGCAGCAATTCGCCACCGCGCTCCGCTCCTACGAACACCACTACCAGCAGATCAACGGCCGTCATACGACGCTCTATCCCGAGGTCATCGCCGGACTGGAGGCATTCCAGGCCAAAGGACTGCGGCTGGCCTGCGTCACCAACAAACCGATCGCCTTTGCCGTACCGCTGCTGAAAGAAAAAGGCTTGCATGCCTATTTTGACGTCATCTACGGCGGCGACTCGCTGCCAACCCGCAAGCCGCACCCCGGCCCGCTACTGCAAGTCTGCGCCGACTTCGACCTGGCACCCGGGCAAATAGTCGCCATCGGGGACTCCTCCAACGATGTCATGGCAGCGCGCGCCGCCGGTTGCCGCGTATTCACCGTGCCTTACGGCTACAACCACGGCGTTCCTATACAGGATGTCGATTCCGATGGTATAGTTTCGACCTTACTGGACGCAGCGCGGCACATTCAATGAACTTGCGTCTCAGCCAAAAATGTTTGGCGTCATGCAATAAAAACGAGTCCCACGCAGCGCAAACGGATTACAACCCACCCAAACAACCATCATGTTTCTGAACAAAAAACGCACATTCGCCCACTCAGCCGCCCCCGGGGCCTGGCTATGGCGACGCTGGCAAAACTGGACCCACTAAGTCCGTACGCCATGCCGCTGATCGCCCTCCGCCGTCAGCGCGTTTTTTGTAATACCCCCATTAACGATACCGCGATACCGTTCATGTCCGCGCGCAGCTGAAAGCTGGCGCACAAGACATCTAGCAAAAGCGGTCTGGAGAGAAACATGACTGAACTCGAATTCACCTCGCTGGCAGCACAAGGCTACAACCGCATCCCCCTGATCGCCGAAGCCTTCGCCGATCTGGAAACGCCCCTGACGCTCTACCTCAAACTGGCCCAGACGCAGCACGGCGGCAAAAACACCTTCCTGCTCGAATCGGTGGTCGGCGGCGAGCGTTTCGGCCGCTACTCCTTCATCGGCCTGCCTGCCACGACCATGTTGCGCAGCTACGGCTCGCGCATCGAAGTCGTGAAAAACGACAAAGTTATCGAATCGCTGCAAGGCAATCCCCTCGATTTCATCGCCGAATTCCAATCGCGCTACAAAGTCGCGATCCGTCCCGGCATGCCGCGCTTCTGCGGCGGCCTGGCCGGCTATTTCGGCTATGACACCGTACGCTATATCGAACCGCGTCTGGCCAATTCGACACCGCGCGACGACCTCGGCCTGCCGGACATCCAGCTCCTGCTCACCGAAGAACTGGCCGTCATCGACAACCTCTCCGGCAAGCTCTACCTGATCGTCTACGCCGACACCACCCAGCCGGAAGCCTTCGCCAAAGCGCGACTGCGACTCAAGGAATTGCGCACCATGCTGCGCCGTCCGGCCGACGCCCCGGTCACCTCGGCCTCGGTACGCACCGACACCGTCCGCGAATTCGCCAAAGAGGATTACCTGAAAGCCGTTGCCAAGGCCAAGGAATACGTCATGGCCGGCGACCTGATGCAAGTGCAGATCGGCCAGCGCCTGAAGAAACCCTATGTCGATTCGCCGCTGATGCTGTATCGCGCCTTGCGCTCGCTCAACCCGTCTCCTTACATGTATTTCTACAATTTCGGCGACATGCAAATCGTCGGTGCCTCGCCTGAAATTCTGGTACGCAACGAAGACATCGGCGACGAACGCAAAAAAATTACCATCCGTCCGCTAGCCGGCACCCGTCCCCGAGGCGCCACCGCCGAACGCGACGCGCAACTGGCCAGGGAATTGCTGGCCGATCCCAAGGAAATTGCCGAACACGTCATGCTGATCGACCTGGCGCGCAACGATATCGGCCGCATTGCCCGCACCGGCAGCGTCAAAGTCACCGACCAGATGGTGATCGAAAAATACTCCCATGTGCAGCACATCGTCTCCAACGTCGAAGGCGAACTGCAAGCGGGTCTGTCGAATCTGGACGTACTGCGCGCCACCTTCCCGGCCGGCACACTCTCCGGCGCGCCGAAAGTGCGGGCCATGGAGATCATCGACGAACTGGAACCGACCAAGCGCGGCATTTACGGCGGCGCCTGCGGCTATCTCTCCTTCGGCGGCGAAATGGATATCGCCATCGCCATCCGTACCGGCGTCATCAAGGACGGCACGCTGTACGTGCAGGCAGCCGCCGGCATCGTCGCCGACTCGATTCCCGAAATGGAATGGGAAGAAACCGAAAACAAGGCGCGCGCCGTACTGCGCGCCGCCGAACAAGTGCAAGACGGACTGGATGGAGAAATCTGATGCTGCTGATGATCGACAACTACGACTCCTTTACTTACAACCTGGTCCAGTATTTCGGCGAACTGGGCGAAGAAGTACTGACGGTGCGCAACGACGCCATCACCCTCGACGAAATAGAAAAGCTCGCCCCGGCCCGCATCTGCGTCTCGCCCGGCCCGTGCAGCCCGGCGGAAGCCGGCATTTGCGTCGATCTGCTGAAACGCTTTTCGGGACGCCTGCCGATTCTCGGCGTCTGCCTCGGCCATCAGGCCATAGGCGAAGCCTTCGGCGGCAAAATCGTCCGCGCCCAGCAAGTGATGCACGGAAAAACCTCGCTCATCACGCATACCGGCGTCGGCGTCTTCGCTGATTTGCCCAGCCCTTACACCGTGATCCGTTACCACTCCCTCGCGATAGAACGCGCCTCCCTGCCGGACTGTCTGGAAATTACCGCCTGGACCGACGACGGTGAAATCATGGGCGTGCGGCACAAGGAATTCGACGTGCAGGGCGTGCAGTTCCACCCCGAATCCATCCTGTCGGAACATGGCCATGCGCTGCTGAAGAACTTCCTGACCGGCCCTGCGGCATGAGCCTGCACGCGCTCACCACACCCACCTTCCACCGAGAACCGACCCCCGCCATGGCCATTACTCCACAGGAAGCGCTCACGCGCTGCATCGACCACCGTGAAATTTTCCACGATGAAATGCTGTCCTTGTTTCGCCAGATCATGCGCGGCGAAGTATCGCCGGTGATGATCGCCGCCCTCACCATGGGCTTGCGCGTGAAGAAGGAAAGCATAGGAGAAATCGCCGCAGCCGCTGAAGTCATGCGCGAATTTTCGACCAAGGTAGCGCTCACCGACACCCGCAACCTGCTCGACATCGTCGGCACCGGCGGCGACGGCGCGCACACCTTCAACATTTCCACCGCCTCCATGTTCGTCGCTGCCGCCGCTGGTGCGCGGGTCGCCAAACACGGTGGGCGCAGCGTTTCTTCCTCGTCGGGCAGCGCCGATGTGCTCGAAGCGCTGGGAGCCGACATCAACCTGCCGCCGGAACAAGTCGCGCAATCGATTGCCCAGACCGGCATCGGCTTCATGTTCGCACCCAACCACCACGCCGCTATGAAACACGCTGCGCCAGTGAGAAAAGAGCTGGGCATACGCACCATTTTCAACATCCTCGGGCCGCTGACCAATCCGGCCGGCGCGCCGAACATCCTCATGGGTGTGTTCCACGCCGATCTGGTCGGCATCCAGGTACGCGTGCTGCAACGACTGGGCGCGCAACACGCCATGGTGGTCTGGGGTCGCGACAATCTGGACGAAGTCACGCTGGGCGGTGCCACGATGGTGGGTGAACTGATTAACGGCGAAATCCACGAATATGAAATCCATCCCGAAGATTTCGGCCTGACGATGTCCGCCAGCCGCAACCTGCAAGTTGCCAACGCCAGCGAATCGAAACAGCGGGTGTTTGAAGCCCTGGCCGGCACACCCGGGCCTGCGCACGATATCGTGGCACTCAACGCTGCCGCCGCACTCTACGCCGCCGGCGTCGCGCCTTCGATTGCCGATGGCCTTGAGCGCGCACGAACCGTCATCGCATCCGGCGCAGCACGCGCCAAACTGGACCAGTTCGTTCAGGTTACCCAACAACTCGGCGGTCGCGCCTGATCGGAACTCCCCGCATGTCAGATATTCTCAACCGCATTCTCGACGTCAAAGCCGACGAACTTCGCGCCGCGAAAAAAATCCAGGATTTTGCCAGCCTGCGTCGCGAAGTCGAATCCGATAACGACCCGCAACGGGCGCTGCGCGGCTTCGGCGAAGCCATCAGCAGCCGCGTCAACAAGCGCCTGCCTGCCGTGATTGCGGAAATCAAGAAAGCCTCGCCCTCCAAAGGCGTGATCCGGGAAGACTTCCAGCCGGATGCGATTGCCATGAGCTATGCCAGCCACGGTGCGGCCTGTCTTTCGGTACTGACCGATGTCCATTTTTTCCAGGGATCGCCCGCCTATCTGCAACAAGCGCGTGCCGCCTGCGCCCTGCCGGTACTGCGCAAAGATTTCATGATCGACCCCTATCAAATCTATCAGGCGCGCGCCTGGGGTGCCGATGCCATCTTGCTGATTGTGGCCGCACTCGACCACGGCCTGATGGCGGAACTGGAAGCCTGCGCGCTGGAAATCGGACTGGATGTGCTGGTGGAAGTCCACAACGCCGAAGAGCTCGACGCCGCACTGAAACTGAAAACGACCCTGCTTGGCATCAACAACCGTAATTTGCGCACCTTTGAAACGACGCTGCAAACCACGCTGGATTTACTGCCGCGCATTCCCGTCGACAAACTGGTCATTACCGAATCGGCTATCGCCACGCCGGACGATGTACAGCGTATGCGCGACGCCGACGTTCATGGTTTCCTGGTCGGCGAAGCCTTCATGCGTGCGCCGGAACCGGGCGTGGAACTGGGGCGTTTATTTAGTTTGTAGTTGGAGAGTGAGTGGAGGCAAATTCCTTCTTCTTCCGGCGTGCCGCCGGATCCTTCGATACGGGATTTCATCCCTACTCAGGACGAACGGTTAGGTGTGTCACAACCGAAAAACACCACCGACTATTCACTGAGAACCTACCCACCGTTCACCTGAGAACCTACCCACCGTTCACCTGAGAAGCTACCCACCGGTCACCTGAGAACCCACCCACCGTTCGTCCTGAGTAGGAGCAAGGCTCCGTATCGAAGGATCCGGCGGCACGCCGGTCGGAAGCCTTCACTAGCGCATCATCAGCACGTCCTCAGAATATAAACCGCAGCAGCAACTGCACCACCACAATCGCCCCGAAGCTCGCCTGAGAGCCCACCCACCGCTCGCCTGAGAAACCACCCACCGCTCGTCTGCGAACCCACCCACCGTTCGCCGAAGAACCAACCCACCGTTCGCCTGAGAACCTACCCACCGTTCGTCCTGAGTAGGAGCAAGGCTCCGTATCGAAGGATCCGGCGGCACGCCGGTCGGAAGCCTTCACTAGCGCATCATCAGCACGTCCTCAGAATATAAACCGCAGCAGCAACTACACCACCACAACCGCCCCGAAGCTCGCCTGAGAAACTACACACCGTTCACCTGAGAACGCACCTACCGTTCACCTGAGAACGCACCTACCGTTCACCTGAGAACGCACCTACCGTTCACCTGAGAACGCACCCACCGTTCGCCCGAGAACGCACCGACCGTTCGTCTGAGAACGCACCCACCGTTCACCTGAGAACCTACCCACCGTTCGTCCTGAGTAGGAGCAAGGCTCCGTATCGAAGGATCCGGCGGCACGCCGGTCGGAAGCCTTCACTAGCGCATCATCAGCACGTCCTCAGAATATAAACCGCAGCAGCAACTGCACCACCACAATCGCCCCGAACAAGCCCACGCCAAAGTACACCAGCACGCCCAACAGCATATTGGTGCGCTTCTGCTCCACCAGTAAACTCTTGAGCAAATCATTGTTCTGCGACTGCTTCGATTCGGTCACCTGCGTCAGCGCCTGATGCGCCAGCCGTGGCAATTGCGGCAGCAACTTGCTGTAGCGCGGCACTTCAATTTTCAGTTGCTCTACGAATCCGCGCCAGCCCAGTTGCTCACTCATCCAGCGTTCCAGATACGGTTTCGCGGTTTTCCACAAATCCAGTTCAAGGTCGAGCTGCCGACCCAGTCCCTCGATATTGAGCAGGGTTTTTTGCAGCAGCACCAACTGCGGCTGCACTTCCACATTGAAACGGCGCGAAGTCTGGAACAGCCGCAGCAGCACCTGTCCGAAAGAAATATCTTTCAGCGGCCGGTCGAAAATCGGTTCGCAGCAGGCGCGCACTGCGGCTTCCAGTTCATCGACCCGGGTTTCTTTCGGCGCCCAGCCGGATTCGATATGCGCTTCGGCCACGCGTTTGTAATCGCGTCGGAAAAATGCCAGAAAGTTTTGCGACAGATAATCTTTGTCGAAATCGTTCAGCGTGCCGACGATGCCGAAGTCCAGCGCGATATAGCGCCCCAAGGTTTCCGGTTCGATCGACACCAGAATATTGCCGGGATGCATGTCGGCGTGAAAAAAGCCGTCGCGAAATACCTGGGTAAAGAAAATTTCCACTCCGTCGCGCGCCAGCTTGGGCAAATCCACGCCCGCTGCGCGCAAGCGCTCGGTTTGGGAAATCGGAATCCCTTTCATGCGCTCCATCACAATCACCGACGACGAGCAGAAATCCCACATCATTTCCGGCACCATCAGCATGTCAGAGTCCGCGAAATTGCGACGCAACTGGCTGCCGTTGGCCGCCTCGCGCATCAGGTCTAGCTCATCGTGCAGGTATTTGTCGAATTCGCCGACGACTTCGCGGGCTTTCAGGCGACGGCCGTCCTTCCATAGTTTCTCCAGCCATTCGGCAGCGATGTGCATCAGGCCGATATCTTTATCGATGGTGTTGCGCATATTGGGTCGCAGCACCTTGACCGCGACTTCGGTGCCATCCTTCAATACGGCGAAATGCACCTGCGCGATGGAAGCCGAGGCAATCGGGATGCGGTCGAACTGGGCAAACAACTCATCGGGATGCGCGCCCAGCGATTTCTGGATTTGCGCAATCGCCAGATCAGTGCTGAACGGTGGCACGCGGTCTTGCAGCATCGCCAGTTCATTGGCGATATCGAGCGGCAGCAGGTCGCGCCGGGTCGACAGCACCTGACCGAACTTGACGAAAATCGGCCCCAGGTCTTCCAGCGCCTTGCGCAAGCGCTCGCCACGCGGTGCCGACAGATCGCGCCAGAACAAAATGCCATTGATGAATTTCCCTATACGCGGCGATTTGAGACCGGAGATAGCAAGGTCGTCGAGGCCATAACGCACGGCCACGCGCACAATTTTGAACAGTCGCAGCGAACGCAGGAACATCAGATTTTCTCCAGTTTTTCAATGCGCTTGACGAGCCGTTCCAGATCGTCGCGCAAGCGCACTACATCAGCCGAAAATTCGACGGCCAGCGAGGGACGGATCAGCATCGGCTGTTCTTCCAAAAAATACTCGGCCAGATTTTCGGCCACTTTGCGTTGTGTTTGCTGCAGGTTCGCCACGACCGCTTTCGCGCCGCTGACGATGCGGGCGGCGGCGATGTCGCCGACGAAACGGCTCAAGTCATCCGTGGCATCCCAGCGCAGAGATTCGCTGAGGCGGGCAATGGTGGCGGCCAGATCGGCATCGCCGGCAATTTTGACGTAGGACACGGCGCGGGTGCGGTCGGCGGCAATCAGCGGCAAGTCCGATAATTTGATGCTGATCGTGACGTCGGGTGCAGCGTCCGCAGCGGCTGTTTCCAGCAAGCCATCGTCACCGATACGCAGACGCGGGGCGGCAATCCCCACATCGATGCAGGCGACCTTGCCGCGATGCGCAAGCAGAAGATCGCGCGCCCAGGACTCTTCTGCCAGCACATGATTAATGGCGGCAGGCAGCAGGGAAGAACTCAGGAAATCAATGGAGGGGGGCATCATGGAGGAGCACTTCATGGGAAACACATCACGGAAAGAAATCAAGCCGCCCCGATCAGCTCGCGGGCGGCGTTGCGGTTAAGCAGAGAACCGGATGACGACCGGCAGGGAACAATAGAAGTGGGTGTAACGGATATAACCGGTGTAACGGATGCTACGCGCTTACAGCTTGATACCAGTATGCAGCGCCGCTACGCCGGCACTCAGATTGAAGTAATCCACGCGGTCCAGACCGGCCTCCTGCATCAGCGTTTTCAGGGCTTCCTGATCGGGATGCATGCGGATCGATTCGGCCAGATAGCGGTAACTGTCGGCATCGTTGGCAATTTTCTTGCCCAGCCACGGCAGTATCGAAAACGAATACAGGTCGTAGGGCTTTTTCAGTATCTCCGCCACTTTGGAAAATTCCAGCACCAGCAATTTCCCGCCTGGCTTGAGGACGCGCCGCATTTCAGCCAGCGCGGCATCCTTGTGGGTCATGTTGCGCAGACCAAAGGCGACGGACACGCGGTCGAAATAATTATCGGGAAAGGGGAGTTTTTCGGCGTCGCAAATCAGCGTTGGGGTGGAAATACCCTTGTTGAGCAGCCGGTCACGGCCCACGCGCAGCATCGATTCGTTGATATCGGTCAGCCACACTTCGCCGCCAGGGCCAGCCTGCCGCGCAAACGCCGCAGCCAGATCGCCGGTACCGCCCGCAATGTCGAGCACTTTGAAGCCGGGACGCACGCCGGCTTGTGCGATGGTGAAGGCCTTCCACGCCCGGTGCAGACCGACCGACATCAAGTCGTTCATCACATCATATTTGGCGGCGACGGAATGAAAGACTTCGGCGACTTTATGTACCTTGTCGTCTTCCGCAACGGTGCGGTAGCCGAAATGTGTGGTGTTGGTCATGATCGGTGTGCCAGAAGAAAAAATGGGGGGGGAAGAAAGAAGGGCCATTATACAAGTGGGTGCGGAAGAGACCTCCGACCGCAACCCGGCATGCCTGCGAAATCAGCGAAGTCAACGAAATCAGCGATGTGGGCAGCAATCCATCCGATTAATGCACATGGCCGCAAGACGAGCCCGTACTCTTGACCGGTGCAGCGCCAGCGCCACGGCCGCTATCGCCGGGATAACCGGCCAGTTGCAGCCGTTGCAGGTAATCGGTCCACATGGCGCTCTGGTCGCGACCTAGCTGATACAGGTATTCCCAGGTGTAAATGCCGCTGGCATGGTCATCCGAAAAAACCGGTTTGACGCCGTAATTGCCCACCGGCTCCAGCGCGACAATCTCGACCTCGCGCTTGCCCGTCTGCAATACTTCCTGCCCGGCGCCGTGGCCGCGCACTTCGGCCGAGGGCGAATACACGCGCAATAATTCAAATGGCAGCGAGAATTGCGCGCCGTCGTCGAACTCGACTTCCATGACCCGCGATTGACGACGCACCTTGAAGCTGGTGGGCGCAGGCGCCGGGGCGGGACGCGCTGCGGGAGGGGTAGTGAGGTCGGTCATGGCAACTTCCTTTCAGGTACTGGTGCAAACCCTTGCTCCAGCGCAGTACGTAAATGAGCAAGGCGAGCGATGCGCGGCTGCAAGCTGGCATCCAAAGCGACCCGCTGTGCTGCCGCCCACACCGGCGCAGGGAAATGGGCGTCGTCGGTATAGCGCGGAATCACATGCCAGTGCAGATGCGGCGTCATGTTGCCCAGACTGGCCAGATTGATTTTGAATGGCTGCATCGTTTGACGCACGATAGATTCGACCGTCCACACGGTGTCCATCAGCACATCGCGGTCAGAGGCGTGGAGGTCAGTCATTTCACGCACATGCCCGTTCCAGATGATGCGGCAAAATCCGGGGTAGTCGGCGTCATCGACCAGCACCACGCGCAGCTTGTCGCTGCGATGGACGACCGTGCCGCCGTCGCTGTCGCACAATTCGCACGCGGTACTGGCGCCGCTTGCGGCCGGATTCGCTGAGTGGTCCATGTTCTAGACCAGCACCCGCTCGATACCGCCGTTGTTGGCTCGCGCCACGAATTCAGGCATCCAGTTTTCGCCCAGCAAATGACGCGCCATTTCCACCACGATGTAATCGGCGGTGGTGCCCGAGTCATCGTTGAAGCGCGACAAGCCCTGATAGCAAGACGGGCAAGCGGTCAATATTTTGACTTCGCCTTCGAAACCATCGGCGCGCAGTTTGTCGCTGCCCTTGATCATTTCCTCTTCCTTGCGGAAGCGCACTTGCGTCGCGACATCGGGACGGCTAACGCCGAAGGTGCCGGATTCGCCGCAGCAGCGGTCATTCTTTTCAATCTTTTGCGCGTCGATCGTGGTGATCAGCGCATTGACTGTTTTCAAGGGATCCTGCAACTTCATCGGCGAGTGGCATGGGTCGTGATACATGTAACGGGTACCCTCCACGCCTTCCAGTTTCATGCCCTTTTCGAGCAGGAATTCATGGATGTCGATAATGCGGCTGCCGGGGAAGATCTTGTCGAATTGATAGCCCTGCAACTGGTCGTAGCAAGTGCCGCACGAGACCACTACCGTTTTGATATCCAGATAGTTGAGCGTGTTGGCCATGCGATGGAACAGCACCCGGTTGTCGGTGATGATTTTTTCGGCCTTGTCGAAGTCGCCCGCGCCGCGCTGTGGATAACCGCAGCACAGATAACCCGGCGGCAAGATGGTCTGCACGCCGACATTCCACAACATCGCCTGCGTCGCCAGTCCGACCTGAGAAAACAGCCGTTCCGATCCGCAGCCGGGGAAGTAAAAAACGGCTTCGGTGTCGGCATTGGTCGTGAGCGGATTGCGGATAATCGGGACGATTTTGTCGTCCTCGATATCGAGCAAGGCGCGCGCGGTTTTCTTCGGCAGATTACCCGGCATTTTCTTGTTGATGAAGTGAATCACCTGTTCCTTGATCGGCGCTTTGCCGACCGTGGCTGCCGGTTTTTTGGTCTGCTTGCGGGCGAATTTCTTCAATATCTCATGGCCCAGTCGCTGCGCCTTGAAGCCCCAATCGGTCATGACTTTACGCGTGGCGTTGATGGTGGCCGGATCGGTGGCATTGAGGAAGAACATCGCCGCGCTGGTGCCGGGGTTGAACGATTTCTTGCCCATTTTGCGCAGCAGGTTGCGCATGTTCATCGACACTTCGCCGAAGTCGATATCAACCGGGCAAGGCGTCAGACACTTGTGGCAGACCGTGCAATGGTCGGCCACATCTTCAAACTCTTCCCAGTGCTTGATCGAAATCCCGCGCCGGGTTTGTTCTTCGTACAGGAAGGCCTCGATCAACAGCGAGGTAGCCAGAATCTTGTTGCGCGGCGAGTACAGCAGATTGGCGCGTGGCACATGCGTGGCGCACACCGGTTTGCATTTGCCGCAGCGCAGACAGTCCTTGATGCTGGTGGCGACCGCGCCGATATCGCTTTGCTGCATGATCAGCGATTCGTGCCCCATCAACCCGAACGAGGGCGTATAGGCGTTGCGCAAATCGGCTTCGTAGCCGGGCAGATTGAGCAGCTTTCCCTTGTTGAAACGGCCTTCAGGATCGATACGCAGTTTGTAATCGCGGAAATCGCTGATTTCGTCTTCGGTCAGGTATTCGAGCTTGGTAATGCCGATGCCATGCTCGCCGGAAATGACGCCATCAAGTTCGCGCGCCAGCACCATGATCCGGTCCACCGCATCATGCGCGTCCTGCAACATGGCGTAGTGGTCGGAATTAACCGGGATATTGGTATGCACATTGCCATCGCCGGCGTGCATGTGCAGCGCGATAAAGACGCGTCCGCGCAGCACCCGCGTATGCACCTCGGTACATTCTTCCAGAATGGCCTTGAATGCCCCGCCGCTGAAAATATGCCGCAGCGAAGCGCGCACTTCCTTCTTCCAGGACACGCGCACCGTGCGATCTTGCAGCAGATGGAACAGCGTGGCGGCAGCATCGACTTGCAGATGGCGCTCCACGTCGGCATCGAGGCCGACCAGACCCAGCGCGTCCAGTTCCGGCAGAGCGGCACGCAGCGGCTGATCCAGATTGGCCTGCAAATACAGCCAGCGTTTTTCCGTGACGTCAATCAACTCATCGGCCTGCGCGACGCGATCTTCCAGCCATTCCGACGCGCTCACCTTGGTGCCGTCAACGTCCTCGCTCTTGCCGACGGGCAGGTTGCCCTTGGCAAAGTAGGTACGCAGTTCTTCCAGCAGTTGCAGCTTGTTCTTGATCGACAGCTCGATATTGAGTCGTTCGATACCGTCGGTGTATTCGCCCATGCGGTTCAGCGGGATCACCACGTCTTCATTGATTTTGAAGGCATTGGTGTGCTTGGCTATCGCGGCGGTACGGGAACGGTCGAGCCAGAATTTCTTGCGCGTTTCCGCCGTGACGGCCACGAAACCTTCGCCCACGCGCTGGTTGGCGATGCGCACGACTTGCGAGGCGGCTTGTGCCACCGCGTCTTCGTCCGCGCCAACGATATCGCCGAACAAGACCATTTTGGGCAGTACGCCGCGCTTGGACTTGGTGCTGTAGCCGACTGCGCGCAGATAGCGCTCGTCCAGATGTTCAAGACCGGCGAGGATGGCACCGCCGCGACGGGTTTCGCCGTCCAGGAAATTTTTGATCTCCACAATCGAGGGAATCGCGTCACGCGCCTGACCGAAAAACTCCAGGCATACGGTACGGGTGTGCTTGGGCATCTTGTGCAGAATCCAGCGCGCCGAGGTAATCAGGCCATCGCAGCCCTCTTTCTGGATGCCCGGCAGTCCCGACAGAAATTTGTCGGTGACGTCCTTGCCCAGTCCTGCCTTGCGGAAGGTACGGCCGGGAATTTCCAGGATTTCGGTTTTGAAAACAGGATTTTTATGGCCCTTTTCGGCCGGATGCGTCCACTCCAGCCGGAAACGCGCCAGCGGGGTGTCATGGATTTTGCCGAGATTGTGATCGAGACGGGTGATGTCGAGCCAGTCACCGTTAGGATCGACCATGCGCCAGCTGGCCAGATTGTCGAGCGCGGTGCCCCATAACACCGCCTTCTTGCCACCCGCATTCATCGCCACGTTACCGCCGATGCAGGAAGCCTCGGCGGAAGTCGGATCGACTGCAAACACGAAGCCGGCCTTTTCGGCGGCATCGGATACGCGCTTAGTCACCACGCCTGCGCCGGAAAAAATCGTCGCATAGGGAATGTCGAGTCCGGGCAGAGTCAGCATTTCGACTTCGCCGAGCTGTTCCAGCTTTTCGGTGTTGATCACGGCCGACATCGGCGTGAGGGGAATCGCGCCACCGGTGTAGCCGGTTCCGCCTCCCCTTGGAATGATGGTCAGACCGAGTTCGATACAGCCCTTGACCAGACCGGCCATTTCCTCTTCGCCGTCCGGTGTCAGCACGACGAAGGGATATTCAACGCGCCAGTCGGTAGCGTCGGTCACATGCGACACCCGTGACAGGCCGTCGAACTTGATGTTGTCTTTGGCGGTATAGCGGCCCAGTGTTTTGGTGGCGCGCTTGCGCAAATCATAGGTGTGACGAAATTCTTCGGCGAAAGCGGCGATCGCGGCTCTGGCCGCTTTCAACAGGGCTTCGACATTGGCGCTGCGAATACGGGCGACTTCATCGCCGTTTTCCGCCAGATCGGTCGCCATACGGCGCTTGTCGACTTCTGCCAGCCGGTGATTCAAGGCTTCGATCAGCGACGCGCGCCGCTTGGGATTGTCGAGCAAATCGTCTTGCAGATAGGGGTTGCGCTGCACAACCCAGATATCGCCCAGCACTTCGTACAGCATGCGGGCGGAACGGCCGGTCTGACGCTTGCCGCGCAATTCGTCGAGCAAACCCCAGGCGTCTTCGCCCAACAGCCGGATGACAATTTCGCGATCCGAAAACGAGGTGTAGTTATAGGGTATTTCGCGCAAGCGCGCGGCCGCAACGCCATGCGGCGCGTCGGGTAGCAATGCCTCAGTTTTTAAGGGTGCGTTCATCTATAAAGGGAAAAGTCGGGCGGGAGGCTATTCTATCGTATTGCTCCGTATTCCGAAGGAGCAAGCCCGGTTTCGGGCGTGCGCCAAGTAAGTGTCGATGGAAGCGTCGATTGAAGCCTCGATTGAAGCGTCGGTAGAAGCGTCTGTCCAGGAGGAGGGGCAGGAAGCTGTCTGCGCCCAGTTTTCGACCTGAACGCCGGGATAATCTTTGAAATCAGCCTCGTTGTTGGTTACCAGAATAAGACCGGCGCCGAGGGCGTGATCAATTTAGTAAATAGTTACGCCAACCAATCAAGAATCATCCGCCAGAACCCGTCCGGCACCTTGAGCAACAGCCAGGTAATCAGTACGTAGCGGATCAGCTTGCCGATGGCCATGTAGGCAACGGAGGGCCAGAACGGCAGCCTGAGCCAGCCGGCCAGCACGCAAATCGGGTCGCCGATGCCGGGCAACCAGGACAGCAGCATGGTCTTGGCGCCGAACCGCTCCAGCCAATGGAACCAGCGAGTCGATCGTTCGCGGGAAAACGCCTTGTTGGCACCGTAACCTATCCAGTAATCGGTCATGCCGCCCAGCGTATTGCCTACGGTGGCGACCAGCATCACCGGCCAGAACTGACCGGAGGCCTTGACCACCGCAAACACGGCGGGTTCAGAACCCAGCGGCAGTAGCGTGGCAGAAACAAAACTGATGACGAATACGGATGTCAGGCCCACTTCGGGAACGGCAAGCACGGCCAGCAACCACAGGATGGCGGAATCGATCATCGGTAAATAAAGAATAAAAAAACAACTGGCGATGATCTGCAAGGACGGCGACCCGGTTGGCGATCGCCGCAATAAAAACAGGCTGGCGCCTGGGAAAACGCACTGCCATGCAGCGCATGACGGCCAGTTTGGCCGCTACGCGGCTAGCCCTCTATTATAATCATGGATTCCCTGCGAGCCGCGATCTGCCTGGCCGCCGGTAGCCCGACATCCTCCTGAACATCCCAAGAGTCCCCATGACCATTGATTACCTCAAGAAAATACTGACTTCGCGCGTGTACGACGTGGCCGTCGAAACGCCGCTGGAATTTGCCAAGATCCTGTCCGAAAAAACCGGCAATCGCATCTATTTCAAGCGCGAAGACATGCAAAGCGTGCGCAGCTTCAAACTGCGCGGTGCCTATAACAAGATGGCCAATCTGAAACCGGCGCAGCTCAAGCGCGGTGTGATTTGCGCGTCCGCCGGCAATCACGCGCAAGGCGTGGCCTTGTCGGCCGCCCGGCTCGGCTGCCGCGCCGTGATCGTGATGCCGGTCACTACGCCCAGCGTGAAAATCGAAGCAGTCAAGGCGCTGGGCGGCGAAGTGGTGCTGTCCGGCGAATCGTTCACCGACGCCTACGATCACGCGCTGACGCTGGAAAAGAAACTGAAGCTGACTTTCGTCCATCCGTTCGACGATCCCGATGTGATTGCCGGACAAGGCACCATCGCCATGGAAATTCTGCGCCAGCATTCCGGGCCTATCGATGCGATTTTCGTCGCTATCGGCGGCGGCGGGCTGATCTCCGGCGTGGCCGCCTACGTCAAGGCGGTGCGTCCTGAAATCAAAATCATCGGCGTGCAGACCACCGACTCCGACGCCATGGCGCGCAGCCTGAAAGCGGGACGCCGCATCACGCTGACCGATGTCGGCCTGTTTGCCGACGGCACCGCCGTCAAGCTGGTCGGAGAAGAAACCTTCCGTCTGGCGCAAAAATATGTGGATGAGATCATCCTGGTCGATACCGACGCCGTCTGCACCGCGCTCAAGGATGTCTTTCAAGATACGCGCAGCATTCTCGAACCGTCCGGCGCACTGGCCGTGGCAGGTGCCAAGGCATATATCGAGCGCGCCAAGAACAGTAAAAAACCGGTCAAGAACCAAACGCTGGTCAGCATTGCCTGCGGTGCCAACATGAATTTCGACCGGCTGCGTTTTGTCGTCGAAATGGCTGAAGTGGGCGAGTCACGCGAAGTGATGTTTGCGGTCACTATCCCGGAACAACGCGGCAGCTTCCGGCATTTTTGCGAACTGGTCGGACCGCGCAACGTCACCGAGTTCAATTACCGCATCAGCGACGAACGCGCCGCGCACGTCTTCATCGGCATCCAGACCGACGGCACCGACGATGCAAAAACGCTCACGAATCTGTTCGAGAAGAACAAGTTCAACGTACTCGATCTGACCCGCGATGAACTGGCCAAGGTGCATGTGCGCCACATGGTCGGCGGCAAGAGCGCGCTGGCCGAAGATGAATTGCTGTACCGCTTCGAGTTCCCTGAACGGCGCGGCGCGCTGATGCGTTTCCTCAACAGCATGAGCCCCAACTGGAACATCAGCCTGTTCCACTACCGTAGTCAGGGCGGCGATGTGGCGCGCATTCTGGTCGGCCTGCAAATCCCGAAACGGGAGATGAAAGGCTTCAAGGAATTCCTTGCAGGACTTGGCTACCGCTATTCCGACGAAAGCAACAACCCGGCCTACAAACTGTTTTTGGGTTAAACCGCTAAACTGTACCGTTTCCCGATTCCCCCTATTTTTGATTAGCCTGAGTACGATGACTTTATCCAACACCCCAGCCGCATCTCCGCTAGGCAAACCTGCATCGTATGTGAGCCGCTACGACCCTTCACTGCTATTCCCCATCCCGCGGCAGGCCAAACGGGATGAGCTGGGCTTGCAAGGCACGCTGCCGTTTTTTGGCGTCGATATCTGGAACGCCTATGAAGTTTCCTGGCTCAATTTGCGCGGCAAGCCGGAAATCGCCATCGTGACCTTCACCGTACCGGCCGATTCAGCGAACATCATCGAATCCAAATCGTTCAAGCTGTATTTGAATTCCTTCAACCAAACCCGGCTGGCCGATACCGACGCCTTGACCGAACTGCTGCGCAAGGATGCGTCTGCCGGCGTTGGTGCGCCGGTGCAGGTGGAGGTTCGCCGCCAGCCAGAATTTTCCGCATTGCGCATGCAGGAAATGGACGGACTTCTGCTCGACCGTCTCGATATTGACATTGCCGAAGACGCCTATCAGCCCGACGCCAGCCTGCTGGCCACGCAAGCCGGTGCGACCGTGGAAGAAACCCTGGTTTCACATTTACTGAAGTCGAACTGCCTCGTTACCGGCCAGCCGGACTGGGGCAGTGTACAAATTCATTATGTCGGCCAGCCCATCGATCAGGAGGGCTTGTTGCGCTATCTGATCGGGTTTCGCGACCACAATGAATTCCACGAACAATGCGTGGAACGCATATTTATTGATCTCATGAGACAATGTCGGCCGCAAAAGCTGGCCGTCTATGCCCGATACACCCGGCGCGGCGGGCTTGACATCAATCCCTGGCGCAGCAATTTTTCCACCGGGCAAGCGCCGTCCAATTTTCGCCACGCTCGTCAATAAGAAGCACCGTTTCAAATAAATATAAGAAGCTCGGATTAAGTGTGACGAGCGACGCAAGCTCAGGATCAGCGGCACCACCGCGCCTGCGCCAGAGATTGCGCCGCGCAATAACTTCATCAGAGATTCCATGAACAAAAAAAGATAAGGATCCCGATCATGCTTTGCCCTGCACCAATCCGCTCTGCCCTCCTCGTTGCCGCCCTGATGCTGGGTTGCAGCCTGTCCGCCCATTCGCAGCAAGTCAGCGATGACAGCTGGTGGCAACAAATCAAGAACAAAGCCAGCGACATCTCCGACAACGGCGACGATGCGCTCTATGTTTCCGGTCTGGCCCATCATGGCCGCAGCACCTATACGCCAGAAAAACTGGCGGAGTTGAATGAACACGCCTGGGGTCTTGGCTACGGCAAAACCTTGCGTAACGCGAGCGGCAACGATGAATCGCTGTACGGCTTCGTGCTGCGCGACTCGCACAAGCATCCGCAATACATGGCGGGCTATTCCTATGAATGGATATGGGCCGTGGGCGGATCGCCGCTGGAAGTCGGCCTCGGCGGCACGATGATGCTGATGAGCCGGCAAGATTATCTCAACAGCGTCCCCTTCCCGGTGCCATTGCCAGTCGCCTCCATCGGCGTGCGACATGCAAAAGTCATGTTTGCTTATGTTCCGCGTTTATCCGCAAACAAAAACAATGGCGATGTATTGCTGGTGTTCAGCCGCATCGTTTTTTAATACGCGCAACAAAGTGGAAAACCGCGCGGAGACAGCGTTTCCGGGCGGTAAGCTGCCCGACGGCAAGCCCGGCAATCAGGCAGGAAGCTGATACAGAACTGGCAAACAAGCCTATAATCTGGCAAAAATTCTCCCCTTGGGTCTATCCCTGCAACGGCGCTCCATGACATATCTCGCAAAAATCCTGTTACCGGAAAACGTTGCTCTGGACCTGGAAGTTTCCAGCAAGAAGCGCGCATTCGAGCAAGCCGGCCTGCTGTTTGAAAACAACTGCGGGATCGCACGCTCTACCGTTTCAGACAACCTGTTCGCACGCGAACGGCTGGGTTCCACCGGACTCGGACACGGCGTCGCCTTGCCGCACGGCAGAATCAAGGACATGAAAGCGCCGCTGGCCGCCTTCATGCGACTGGCAGAACCAATCCCCTTTGAATCGCCCGACGCGCAACCGGTCAGTCTGCTCATTTTTCTACTGATCCCCGATACTGCCACCCAGCTGCACCTGGAAATCCTGTCCGAAATAGCGCAAATGTTTTCCGACAACGCGCTGCGCAACATGCTGGCAAGCGATCCTGACGCCGATTCCGTCTATCGGCAACTGGTCACATGGCGCCCCAGCACAGACCCGCTCGCAGAAACCGTCTGAGAAAATTGCCCTGGAATTCTCACGCAATCTCTGAATAAGCGTGGTGCAATAGCGCGCTGGCGTCAGCCGCCAGCGGAATTAACCCCGTAGCAATACGGCAGAGACCCGACAGAGACCCGCCCATGCCCTTCTATACCGACCTCTCGATCCAACAGCTCTACGATGAAAACCGAGAATCTCTGCAACTGGGCTGGTTCGCCGGCTTCCCGGGCGGTGAGCGCCTGATTTCCGGGGATGCCGCCTCGGCCGCCGATCTGGTCGGTCACTTGAACCTGATCCACCCGCGCCGCATCCAGATTTTCGGCCATCAGGAAACCGAGTACTACCAGCGCCTCTCCCCCACTTCGCGCGCTTATCAGACCAAGGAACTGGTGTCCGGCGAGCCACCCGCCTTCATCATTGCCCAAGGTCTGGCGACGCCGCCCGACATCATGGCGGTGTGCGACGAAAAGAATATCCCGCTGTTTTCCACGCCCTTGCCCGCCGCGCAGGTGATTGATTATCTGCGCGTGTATTTGTCCAAAAAACTGGCGCAGCGCGTAACCATGCATGGCGTGTTCATGGACGTGCTGGGGGTAGGCGTATTGATCACCGGCGAATCCGGTTTAGGCAAAAGCGAACTCGGACTGGAATTGATTTCGCGCAGCCACGGACTGGTGGCCGACGACGCTGTCGAATTCGCGCGCATTGCGCCCAACATGGTCGAAGGCCGTTGCCCTGCGCTGTTGCAAAATCTGCTTGAAGTGCGCGGTCTGGGCTTGCTCGATATCAAGGCCATTTTTGGCGAAACCGCTGTGCGTCGCAAGATGCGCCTGAAGCTGATCGTTCATCTGATTCGCCGCAGCACGCTGGAAGAAAATTACGAACGCCTGCCACTCGATGCAGAATTTCAGGATGTGCTCGGCCTGCCGTTTCGCAAAGTAGTCGTCCCGGTGGCGGCAGGCCGCAATATCGCGGTCTTGCTGGAGGCGGCGGTGCGCAACACCATCCTGCAATTGCGCGGCATCGATACGCTCAAGGAATTCATCGAACGGCAACGGCGCGCCATGAATAACGAAACCTGATTCCAGCCGATTCAACAGGGGCGACGCGAAACCTGTCACCGCAGAATACAGTATCATCCACGCATGAAAATCGTACTCATCACAGGAATTTCCGGCTCCGGTAAATCCGTCGCCTTGCATGTATTGGAAGATGCCGGCTATTACTGCGTCGACAATCTGCCGCCCACGCTTTTATATGCCCTGGTCGAGACCCGCCGCAAGGAGGGTGCCGACATGCTGGCAGTGGCAACCGATGCGCGCAGCGCCGACTCCCTGTCAGGCTTGCCCTCGGATATTGCCCGACTGCAAGCAGAAGGACACGATGTCCACGTTTTTTTCCTGACCGCCAGCACCGAATCGCTCATTACCCGCTTTTCCGAAACCCGCCGCAGCCACCCGCTATCGCATCGCATGCTGCCACAACAACCGCCCTCGGAACGCATGACGCTCACCGAATGCATCCATGCAGAACGGGAAATGCTGGCGGTAATCGAAGGCGTCGGTCATGTCATCGACACCACCGATATCAGCGCCAACAAATTGCGCGCCTGGATCAAGGAATTGATCGATGTAGAGCGCACGCAGCTGACGGTGCTGTTCGAGTCCTTCGCTTTCAAAATCGGCGTCCCGCAGGATGCTGATCTGGTCTTCGATGTGCGCTTTCTGCCCAATCCGCACTACGACCTCAAGCTGCGCGCCCTCACGGGCCGCGATGCGCCGGTGATGGACTTTCTGGCGCAGTTGCCAGAGGTTGCCGACCTGCTGGCCGACATCACCGGCTTCATCGACAAATGGTTGCCCGCCTTCAAGCGCGATAACCGCAGCTACCTGACGGTGGCCATCGGTTGCACTGGCGGACAACACCGTTCGGTGTATATCGTCGAGGAACTGGCGAAACACTTTGCCGATAGCGAACAGGTCGTGTGCCGCCATCGGCAGTTGTCCTGACCCTGAAAGTCTGAGCAGAACCTGCTTAATTCAGAGGCGTCAGCAAATCGGCTTCGCCAAATAACTCCAGCAACAATTTTTTAACCGGTGCCGGCAATGGCGCAGCATGCAATTTGTGCTGCGGATACCAGAGATAACCGGCCTCAGCCGCCTGATGCAGACGGCGCGCCAGCGTGATCCGGTAAGGTGCTATATGCAGCTTAAAGTGCGTGAACGTATGTGAAAACGGCTGTAATTTGCAGTAATCATCCATCTCGCCGAAACGCGCTACGATTAACGCCAGCGCCGTATCGAATACGGCATCGTCAGCTGCCGTGGACGCAGCAATCTCCGGCAACGACAGCAAGCCGCCCCAAATCCCGCTATCGGGTCGCTGCTCCAGTAAAACGTGACCCTGATCGACCAGCAACAGCATCGCCGTCGATTTTTCGCGCAAGGCTTTTTTCGGTTTGCGTATCGGCAACTCACTCACCCGGTCGCTGGCAAACGCCACGCAACGGGCTTGCAGCGGGCAATTGCCACAGGCCGGACGTGAGCGGGTACAAAGCGTCGCCCCCAAGTCCATCAAACCTTGCGTATACGATTCGATATTTTCGGAGGGCAGCAAAGCCACGGCGCGCCGCCACAGCAAATCCTCCACCGCTTTGGAACCGGGATAACCCTCGACGCCGAATACCCGCGCAAACACGCGCTTGACGTTGCCATCCAGGATCGCCGCCCGCTTGCCGTAGGAAAACGCGGCAATCGCCGCGGCTGTTGAGCGGCCTATGCCCGGCAAATCCGCCAGCAGCTCAGGATCGGAAGGAAACAGGCCACCGTATTCCGCCACAACACGCTGCGCGCAGCGGTGCAGATTACGCGCCCGGGTGTAATAACCGAGGCCGCTCCACAGCGCCATCACCGCTTCCGACGGTGCGGCCGCCAGCGTCGCCACATCGGGAAAGCTTTCCAGGAAACGCTGGTAATAAGGAATCACCGCCGTCACCTGCGTCTGCTGCAGCATGATTTCAGACAGCCAGATGCGATAGGCATCCCGCGTGTTTTGCCAGGGCAAGGCGTGCCGTCCATGCGTTTTTTGCCAGCCGATAACGGCGGTGGAAAAGGAGGCATCGGCATAATCATTGACGACATCAGAACCATCAATAACCCGCTTCATCGCTGACAATTCACGCAGTAAAAGGTCGAGCGCTGCCCTTGCTTGATCTGTCGGATTTCACTGCCGCACACGCGACAAGGCAGACCGGCCCGATCATAAGTGAAATAGTTTTGCTGGAAATAACCCGACTGGCCATTCACCGCAATGAAATCGCGCAAGGTGCTGCCACCCTGCTCGATTGCCGCTGCCAGCGTGGCGCGAATCGCCGCAACCAGTAACTCATAACGCGCCAGACTGATGCGCTGCGCCGCCGTTTTGGGATTGATGCGCGCCGTGAATAAACTTTCCGAGGCGTAAATATTGCCGACGCCCACCACGATGTCGCCCGCCATCAGCACCTGTTTGACAGAGGCGCTGCGCTTGCGCGTTGCGCGGTGCAAATGCAGCGCGGTGAAACCGTCTTCCAGCGGCTCGCAACCCAGTCCGCGCAGCAGCAGATGTTCACCGACAGCCCCGTCAGCAAGCGCATGCCATAGCACGGCTCCGAAGCGACGCGGATCGGTCATGCGTACCAGTTTCGCTCCCACCAGTAAATCGAAATGATCGTGCTTGCCGGGCGCGACGTCCAGCGGCAATACACGTAAATGGCCGGACATGCCCAGATGGATCAGTAAAGTGCCGTGGTCGAATTCGATAAGCAAATATTTGCCGCGCCGTCCCGTGCGCCGAATGGTCTGGCCGACAAGGGTCGATTCCAGTCCGACCGGAAAAGGCCAGCGCAAACCACTACGGCGCATGACCACGCCGGTGACGGTCTGGCCGTCAAGATACGGTGCAACGCCGCGTCGGGTAACTTCTACTTCTGGCAGTTCTGGCATGTCGGCATTCACAAAAATCGGGCGAAAATACGGGATGCCGGAAAGCGGCTCCGGCGCACCATATGATAATGCAGCGCTCGATTCAAGGTTTTTCAGCGGCTTCCGCAGAAACGACTCAGGTCGGTTGTAGCGGTTCAGCGTAAAATCATCGCTTACTCTCGAAACTTCAGGATGTTCCCTTGAAAAAAACGCTCGCAATCGTCCTGCTTAGCTCCTTGCTGTCGGCATGCGCTGGCATGCAGTCCCCCAGTGAGCAGGCCAGCACACAGGCTGCCGATAAAAAGAAAATGTCGGATCAAGCCAAGCAGAGCAGCGCGCGCACCTTAAAAAATAAAGCGAAAGCCTCACAACTGCAGGAAGATCCTCTGCCGAATGTTGATCTGAACGAAGACATTCTGTTCAAGATCATGACATCCGAAATCGCCTTCCAGCGCGGCCAGTGGCAAGCCGCCTTTGCGACGCTGATGTCCACTGCCAAGCAAACCCGCGATCCGCGTCTGGCCAGACGTGCTGCCGAAATGGCGATCGCCGTCAGAAGCCCGCGCGAAGCGCTGGCAGCCGTGCATCTGTGGACGCAGCTGGCACCGCATTCCAGCGAGGCGCAGCAGAACTACCTCGGCCTGATCATGCTCAACGACAATCTGGCTGACATGGAACCCATCCTGGTTCAGCAACTAAAGGATGCGTCGCCTCAGGTACGACCCATCATGATGTTGCAAATGCAGGCAGTGATGATGCGCGCCAAGAACAAAGCAGCGGCATTTGCCATGATCGAAAGGGTACTGACACCGTACGCGCCTATCTTCGAAAGCCATCTGGGATTGGCGCAAGCTGCCTTTGCCAACGGCGATCTGGCGCGCGCAAAGCAGGAAACACTCGCGGCGCAACGCATCAAGCCCGCTTCGGAACTGGCCATCCTGACCTTGGCGCAGGTCACGCCCGATCCTGCGCAGTCCATGCAGCTGATCTCGGACTACCTGAAGCAATACCCGAAGGCAGACGAAGTACGGGTCGCCTATGCCCGCAGTCTGGTGGAACAGAAGCAATATGAACAGGCCGATACCCAGTTTCAGATCATTCTGAAAAATAATCCGGATGATCCGCAAACCTTGTTTTCGCTCGGCGTCTTGAGCGCCCAAAACAATAAACTGAACGAGTCCGAGACTTACCTGAAACGCTTTCTGGACATGATCGAAGCCCATCCCGAAACAGAACGCGATCCCACCCCGGCGCTGCTGCTCCTGTCGCAAATTGCAGAACAGCGCAAAGATGTGCCGCAGGCGCTCAAATGGCTGGAAAAAGTGGAACCCGGCGAAGCTTACGGTGAAGTCCAGATGCGTCGCGCCCTGTTACTGGTAAGCCAGAAAGACATCGAAGGGGCCCGTAAAGTGCTGCAACAAGCGCAGAGCGAAAGCGATAACGATCACGACAAAGTGCTGCTCATTGAAAGCGAAGCGCAAATCCTGCGCGACAATCAGCGCGCCCCGGAAGCCGCGGCATTGCTACAGGAAAGCCTGAAACACTTCCCGAATAATCCTGAGTTGCTGTACGACTACGCCATGGTGCAGGAAAAACTGGGCGACATGACGGCAATGGAAGCAGCGCTGCGCACCACCATGGCAGTAGCGCCCGCCAACAAGCACGCCTACAACGCCCTCGGCTATTCGCTGGCAGACCGCAACGAACGCCTGCCGGAAGCCCTGAAACTGATCAACATCGCCCACAAACTGGCCCCGGACGACGCCTTCATCAACGATTCGCTCGGTTGGGTGCAATTCCGGATGGGTAATCTGAAAGAAGCCGAAGACAATCTGCGCCGCGCCTATCAGGCACAACGCGATCCTGACGTCGCCGCTCACCTCGGGGAAGTATTGTGGACCGCCGGTAACAAGGAAGAAGCCCTGGCCATATGGCGCGAAGCGCACAAAAAAGAGCCTGGCAACGAGGCACTCAACAGCACCCTGACTCGCCTGAAAATCCAGCTGTGACCGTTCATCAGACTTACATCACACCGAGTCTCCAGAGATCAGGGCTGCTGGCGGCATTGACGCTGGCATTGCTGGTCGCAGGTTGCGCGGCCCTGCCTACGCCACCCGCACCGTCAGCGGGTAGCGCCAGCATTGTGCGTACTTACCAGCCAAGCATCCGATTTAGTGGCCGGCTGTCTTTGCGCTATCAGCACAACAATGCAGAGCAAGCCGTCTATGGCGGCTTCCTTTGGAATCAAACGCCGCAGCACACCTCACTGACCATGCTTTCCCCGTTGGGGCAAACGGTGGCCGCTATCGATATCACGCCGGATCAGGCGACCCTGACACAAAGCGGAAAAGCGCCGCGCTACGCAGCAGATGCCGACAGCCTGATGGAGCAGACACTGGGCTGGCCTTTGCCTATCGCCGGCCTGGGCCGGTGGCTACAAGGCACGGGCACCGATCAGCGTGGCCAGTCTTTCAGCGTGCCTGCCGCCGCCGAGAGTAGCGCAGTCACCACCGCCGATGGCTGGCACATCGTGTACGGTGCCTGGCAGAACCCGGAGACCCCGGGAGAGCCGAATTATCCGCGTCGGATTGATCTGACCCGTACCACGCAACAAGCAGGCGAAGTCACGATCCGTCTCGTGCTCGACAGCGCACAGACGCCGTAAATGTCGTACATCCCCGCCACCCTCAATAATTGCCCGGCGCCGGCCAAACTGAACCTGTTTTTGCATGTGACGGGTCGGCGTGCGGATGGATATCATCTGCTGCAAAGCGTATTTCAGCTGGTGGACTACGGTGATACGCTACATTTTTCCAGTCGTAACGATGGCGTAATCCGCCGCATTACCGACTTGCCTGGAGTGCCTCAGGAGCAGGATTTGATCGTGCGTGCTGCCAAATTGCTGCGGCAGGCAGCAGGGAAGCCTGAGCTAGGGGCAGATATCACAATTGAAAAGCGCTTGCCTATGGGTGGCGGGCTGGGCGGCGGCTCGTCGGACGCAGCGACCACGCTCATGGCGCTCAACCGGCTATGGCAACTTGGCTATTCCCGCGCTGATTTACTGAAGCTGGGTTTGCCGCTAGGGGCAGATGTGCCGTTTTTTCTTTGCGGCGGCAATGCCTTTGCTGAAGGCATCGGAGAGCAATTGCAGGTGCTGGAAACACCGGATTGCTGGTTCGTAGTGATAGAACCTGGGGTGGCCGTACCAACTCAAGTAATATTTTCATCACCGGAATTGACACGGGATACGAAACCCGTCAGAATAGCGGACTTTTCCAGGGCATTAAAAAGTTTTGGAAAGAACGATCTGGAAGAAGTGGCTGTCAGGCATTTCCCGGCCATCGCGGAAGTCATTGAATGGCTTAAGCTTTTCGGGAATGCCAGAATGACGGGATCGGGTTCTTGCATATTTTGTTCTTTTGAGCAAGAATCGCAGGCTACGGAAATACTGAAGCAGGTACCCTCGCGCTGGAAAGCGTGGAAAGCCAGGTCCCTGCAAAAGCATCCGTTTGATCCAATCGATGCCGGTAACGATGTTGATATGTAATCTGCATTAGCAGGAAACATAAGTATCACGCATCTGCACTGATCAGCACTGACTTAAGATCGTAATCAAATTCGTTTGACGTTGAATTTGATGACTCGTACATGCTACACGTGCAAAACGTGCAACATAAGCGGCTCACGCCGATACAGTCATCCATAACGGCAAACAGCAAGTTGCGTAGGGGAATCGCCAAGTTGGTTAAGGCACTGGATTTTGATTCCAGCATCCAAGGT
Source organism: Herbaspirillum sp. RTI4 (assembly GCF_034313965.1). NCBI lineage: Bacteria > Pseudomonadati > Pseudomonadota > Betaproteobacteria > Burkholderiales > Oxalobacteraceae > Herbaspirillum > Herbaspirillum sp. RTI4. The sequence goes on along the minus strand of NZ_JAVIWQ010000002.1, from coordinate 1,255,243 downwards.
TCGAGTCCTTGTTCCCCTGCCATTAAATTGGGGCAGTAAAGTGAAGTCCCGGCATGTCAAAAAAGAAGAAACCTAGCCGTCAATGCATGACTAACAAGTCAGGCATTGTCGGCTTTCGATTTTATACTGGTTGCACTCAGGGATAGGGATACCCGATATGGCATACGAGAACCTGATGGTTTTTACAGGCAACGCCTATCCGGAGTTGGCGATCAGCGTAGCTAAAAAACTCGGTATCCCGCTCGGCAAAGCCAAAGTATCGAAATTCTCGGACGGCGAAGTCATGGTCGAAATCAATGAAAACGTCCGTGGTAAAGATGTTTTCGTTTTGCAATCGACCTGCGCCCCGACCAACGACAATCTGATGGAAATCATGCTGATGGTCGACGCTCTCAAGCGCGCATCAGCCGGCCGCATCACTGCGGCAATTCCCTACTACGGTTATGCCCGCCAGGATCGGCGTCCTCGCTCTGCTCGCGTGGCGATTTCAGCCCGGGTTGTGGCCAATATGCTGCAAGACGCTGGCGTCGAACGCGTGCTGATCATGGATTTGCATGCCGACCAGATTCAAGGCTTCTTCAATATCCCGGTCGATAATATTTATGCTTCCCCGATTTTGCTGGGCGATCTGGTCAGCAAAAATTACGACGACCTGCTGGTCGTATCGCCCGATGTGGGCGGCGTAGTGCGCGCCCGGGCGCTGGCCAAACGCCTTGATTGCGATCTGGCAATCATCGACAAGCGCCGGCCCAAAGCCAATGTCTCTGAAGTCATGAACATCATTGGTGAAGTTGAAGGCCGCAATTGCGTGATCATGGATGACATGGTCGATACCGCCGGCACACTGACCAAGGCCGCTGAAGCACTGAAGGATAGAGGCGCGAAAAAAGTCGTCGCCTACTGTACGCATCCGGTATTGTCCGGTCCGGCCATCCAGCGCATCATCGACTCACCGCTGGACGAACTGGTCGTGACCGATACGATACCGCTGTCCGACGCGGCGAAAGCCTGCAACAAAATCCGCCAGTTGTCGTGCGCGGACTTGCTGGCAGAAACCTTTAAACGGATCAGCAGGGGCGATTCGGTCATGTCGATGTTTGCCGAATAAGCTTCACCCGGCAAGCAACAACACGCACTACGCAACGGCACGCATACTGCGAACAAAAAAAGCACCTCGCAACTGCCCCAGAGGCTCATAACGAAGCTCTGATGAAGCCATCCCTTATTCGTACCCCCTCTTCGCTTACGCGAAAAGGATTTTCCATCTCCTGGTCGCGGGAGATGTTCACGTGAGTGTCAAAGCTCACAGTTATTTTTGGAGTCACACATGAAAGTTATCGCATTTACACGCACTGCACAGGGGACCGGAGCGAGCCGCCGCCTGCGCATCGCCGGTCAAACCCCAGGAATCGTTTACGGTGGCACTAGCGCCCCTGTCAGCATCGCTCTCGATCATAACGCGCTGTACCACGCGCTGAAAAAAGAGACATTCCACTCTTCTATCCTCGACCTCGAAATCGAAGGCAAATCAGAACAAGTCTTGCTGCGCGACTTCCAAGTCCACGCATTCAAGCAACTGGTGTTGCATATCGACTTCCAACGCGTCGATGCTTCGCAAAAGATCCACGTCAAGGTGCCTTTGCATTTCATCAATGCTGAAATATCGCCTGCAGTCAAGCTGTCGGCCGGTATCATCAGCCACGTGGTGACAGAACTGGAAATCTCCTGCCTGCCGAAAGACTTGCCAGAATTCATCACTGTCGATCTGGCAGCGCTGGAAGTTGGTCACTCGATCCACTTGCCTAGCATCACATTGCCAGCAGGCGTGACTGCGATCATCCACGGTGAAAACCAGACTATCGCTATTGCGTCGGTTCCTGCTGGCAAGGTCGAAGCCGTTGTTCCTGGCGCCGCACCTGTCGTCGCAGAAAAGAAGTAAATAAGCAAACCACAGCCGCCCCTAGCGGCGCTGTAGTGCAGCATCCGACGACCCGCCTGTTCATTCAGGCGGGTCGTTTTTCATTGGAACGCTGAAATTCAGCGGAGAAAAATATTGGCAGCGGCAGGCGGTTTTTCCGCGAGGCTCAGTTTCACTTGCGGAGCATCATCGGCACGCAACCTGACGCGCAGTTCCAGCAACTCATCGCGCCGGAACACATGCAGCGTCACACTATCGCCGGGCCGATAACGCTCCAGCAAGCCATCAGGACCGCTGCCAGGAATGCGCAGGCCATCCAGCGCCACCAGCCTGTCATCTGCTGACAGACCCGCTCTATGCCCGGCTCCGCCCTCATACACGCTGGCCACCCGGCTCTCGCCATGATCGTTGCTCAGACGCACACCCAATCCCGGAACCGCTATTTTTCTCGTGTCGGAATACGCAATCCCCACCTGCGCCAGCAAGCTGTCCAGCGGCAAGTCCTCAGTGCCACGCACATAACGGTCGAAAAAGCGCTTCATCCGGCATCCGCTGACTTCCTCGATCAAAGCCTCAATCTCATTTTCACCGAGGCCGCGCCCACCCGCCGGAGAATAAAACTCCCGTCCGTAGCGCTGCCACAGCACCTGCATCACGCTGTCGAGCGAGCTACGACCGCCGGTTTCAGCGCGCAAAGTCAGATCCAGCGCCAGCGCAATCAACGAACCCTTGGTGTAATAACTGACGATGGCGTTCGGTGCATTCTCATCTTGGCGGTAGTATTTGCCCCAGGTATCAAAGCTGGATTCCGCCACACTCTGCTTTTTGCGACCACTGCCGCGCAACACGCCATTCACGGTTTTCCCCAGCAAGCTCAGATAGGCGCTGATATCAATCACACCACTACGCAACAGGAACAAATCATCGTAATAACTGGTGAAGCCTTCGAATAACCACAGCAGCGAAGTGTAATTTTCATTCTGCAAATCGTAAGGCGCAAAGGCGGCCGGCTTGATCCGTTTGACGTTCCACGTATGGAAATATTCGTGGCTGCATAGCCCCAGATAGGTGCGATAGCCGTCCGTCATCTCCGCTTTGCCGATCACCGGCAAATCGCTGCGCGCACAGATCAGCGCGGTCGAGGCCCGATGCTCCAGCCCGCCATAACCATTCCCGACAACGAACGTCATGAAGACATAACGCTGCATCGGCGCCCGCTTGCTGCGCGGCTCGAAAAAAGCGATTTGCGCTTCGCAGATTTTTTTCAGATCCTGCGCCAGACGCGGCAGATCCAGATTCGGCGTCCGACCGCTGATCACGATATCGTGCGGTACGCCGTGGGCAGTGAAGGTGCTCAGTACGAACTCGCCCATTTCCACCGGATGATCGATCAACTCGTCGTAACCGGATGCAGCGTATGTACCGAAACCATAGCGCTTGGCATTGCGTTCAGGCAGTGCCGTCGCCACGCGCCAGCCTGCGCAGGCCGCATCGCCAGGGCGCACGATATCGACTTCATGCAACTGCTGCTCTTGCCCGAGGACGCGCAAGAAAACGCTGCTGCTATTAAAGAATCCGTGGCTACGGTCAAGATGCGCGGCACGTACCGACAAATCCCAGGCATAGACTTCGTAATGGACGGTCAGCGGCCCGGCACAAGGCGCAGCTTGCCAGGTGTGCTTGTCGGTTTTTTTGAAGGAGATTTTTTTGCCACCCGATTCGGCGCGCAGGCGCACGATATGGCGGGCAAATTCGCGAATCATGTAACTACCGGGAATCCAGGCGGGCAAAGCAAAACTTTGCCCATCGGGATCCGGCGACACCACCGTCAGGGCGACGGTGAAAAGATGCCCTCCCAGATCGCTGGAACTGATGCGATAAGAGACGGGCGCAACGCCAAGATTAGCGGCGGAAACAACTGCAGGAACAACACGGGCGGGAGAATGCAACATAAGGAATGAGCCTGGCATCGTAGTAGATGCCAGGTATTCTACCTTGGCAGCATCGACGACCCCATCAGGAACTCATCGACCGAGCGTGCGCATTGACGACCTTCGCGAATCGCCCACACCACCAGTGATTGACCACGCCGCATATCGCCGGCGACAAACACCTTGTCGACCGAGGTCTTGTAGCAGCCTTCGCCATCGGTAGTCGCTTTGACGTTGCCGCGCGCATCCTTGTCCACGCCGAAGGCGTCCAGCACCTGCTGCACCGGCGAAACAAAGCCCATTGCCAGCAACACCAGATCGGCCTTCATTTCGAATTCGGAATCAGGCACTTCCTGCATCTTGCCGTCTTTCCATTCGACCCGCGCCCCAATCAGCTTTTCCACTTTGCCGTTCTTGCCTTCCAAACGCTTGGTGGCAACGGCCCAATCGCGATCGCATCCTTCGTCATGCGACGAAGAAGTACGCAGCTTGATCGGCCAGTAAGGCCAGACCATCGGTTTGTTTTCGGTTTCCGGCGGCTGCGGCATCACTTCAAACTGCGCAACCGAAGCAGCACCGTGACGGTTCGAGGTACCAACGCAATCCGAACCGGTATCGCCACCACCAATGACCACAACATGCTTGCCACTGGCCAGCAATTGATTTTTCAGCTTGTCGCCGGCATTGACCTTGTTTTGCAGCGGCAGGAAGTCCATCGCAAAATGCACGCCCTTCAACTCACGACCCGGCACGGGCAAATCGCGTGGCTGCTCGGCACCGCCGGCGATAATCACCGCGTCAAAATCTTGCTTCAATTGATCGGGCGAAATGGTTTCGCTCGACCAGTTGGTGATACCGGCAGGAAAATCTTTCCCGATCAGCACACCGGTGCGGAAGACCACGCCTTCGGCTTGCATCTGTTCCACACGGCGATCGATATGCGATTTTTCCATCTTGAAATCGGGAATGCCATAGCGCAGCAACCCGCCGACGCGATCATTTTTCTCGAAGACGGTGACATCGTGACCGGCGCGCGCCAGTTGCTGCGCCGTTGCCAGACCGGCAGGGCCGGAACCAACGACTGCCACTTTTTTACCCGTCTTGTGATGTGCCGGTTGCGGCTTGACCCAACCGTTTTCCCAGCCTTTGTCGATAATAAAATGCTCAATCGACTTGATTCCGACGGCGTCGCTGTTGATACCCAGCGTGCAAGCAGATTCGCAAGGCGCAGGACAAATGCGGCCGGTGAATTCGGGAAAATTATTAGTGGAATGCAGGGTCGTCAATGCTTCCTGATAGGCACCGCGATACACCATGTCATTCCAGTCGGGAATGATGTTGTTGACCGGGCAGCCGTTATTGCAAAACGGGATGCCGCAATCCATACAGCGCGCACCCTGCACCTTGGCGTCGGTATCGCTCAGGTGCAGCATGAATTCCTTGTAATGCTTGACGCGTGTCTGCGGCTCTTCGCTGGCCTCTTTCAGACGGTGGTATTCCATGAAACCAGTCACTTTACCCATTTTTCACTCACTCTTTTTATGGCTGGCGGGCGCTGCAAAAGGCAGGCGCCGCGCTGGCAATTGATTGGTCTGAACTTGGCTTAGGGAGCCTCTGAGTAAGCGTCGCGCAGTAGCTTAATCAGAGGCTCCTTAGACGGTTGCTGCTTGCTTGGCAATGATCTTGGCGGCATGCATTTCCCCGAGCGCGCGCCGGTATTCGGTAGGGAATACCTTGACGAACCTGGCCCGCGATACTTCCCAGTGATCCAGCAGATAACGGGCGCGTGTGCTGCCGGTATATTTGATATGCCGTTCCAGCAAGCCACGCAGAATCTGTTCGTCGTTGGCACCTTCGCCGCCACGCAACAGGCTATGCCAGAGCGTGCGGTCTTCGCCGGTGTCGCCATGGACTTTTTCCAGCGTGACCATCGCCGTATTGCAGCGGCTGGCAAAATCACCGGTCTCATCGTAGACATACGCAATACCGCCCGACATACCGGCAGCAAAATTGCGACCCGTCGCACCCAGCACCACCACCGTACCGCCGGTCATGTATTCGCAACCATGATCGCCGGTACCTTCCACCACTGCCGTCGCGCCGGAATTGCGAACCGCGAAACGCTCGCCGGTGACGCCGTTAATGAAAGCCTCACCGGAAGTCGCGCCATACAGCACGGTGTTACCCGCAATGATGTTTTCCACTGCGCGGCCACGGAATTCGGTGTTGGGACGAACAATAATGCGACCGCCGGATAAACCCTTGCCGACGTAGTCGTTACCCTCACCCACCAGATCGAGCGTAATACCGCGCGCCAGGAAGGCGGCAGCAGACTGGCCCGCAGTTCCCTGCAACTGGATATGGATGGTGTCGTCAGGCAAACCAGCGTCGCCGTAGCGCTTGGCCACTTCGCCCGACAACATCGCACCCACGGTGCGATTGACATTGCGAATCGTGGAAATGAAGGACACTTTTTCGCCACTATCGAGCGCCAGACGGGCTTGCGCGATCAGCTTGTGGTCGAGCGCTTTTTCCAGTCCGTGATCTTGCTCTTCGGTGTGGAAAGAAGGTCGGCCATTGGATTCAGGCTGATAGAAAATCTTGCTGAAATCGAGACCACGCGCTTTCCAGTGCGAAATGGCCTTGGCCTTATCCAGCAAATCGACGCGGCCGATCAGTTCGTTAAAAGTACGAATGCCCAGTTGCGCCATGATCTGGCGCGCTTCCTCGGCGATAAAGAAGAAGAAGTTGACCACATGCTCAGGCTTGCCGGAGAACTTGGCGCGCAGTACCGGGTCTTGCGTGGCAACGCCGACCGGGCAAGTATTCAGATGGCATTTGCGCATCATGATGCAGCCTTCAACGACCAGTGGCGCGGTGGCGAAACCGAACTCATCGGCACCGAGCAGCGCGCCAATGACGACGTCGCGGCCGGTTTTCATTTGGCCGTCCGCCTGCACCCGGATGCGGTTACGCAAACCGTTGATCACCAGCGTTTGCTGCGTTTCCGCCAGGCCCAGTTCCCAAGGCGTACCGCAATGCTTGACCGACGACAGCGGCGAAGCGCCCGTACCGCCGTCGTGGCCGGCGATAACGACGTGATCGGACTTGGCCTTGGCTACTCCGGCCGCAATGGTGCCGACGCCCACTTCAGACACCAGCTTGACCGAGATCGAAGCGCGCGGATTGACGTTTTTCAGATCATGAATCAGCTGCGCCAAATCTTCGATGGAATAAATATCGTGGTGCGGCGGTGGCGAAATCAGGCCGACGCCGGGGACCGACACGCGCAAAGTCGCGATGTAATCGGTCACCTTATGGCCGGGCAGTTGTCCACCCTCGCCCGGTTTTGCACCTTGCGCCATCTTGATCTGAATCTGATCGGCCGACACCAGGTATTCCGCTGAGACGCCGAAACGACCCGATGCGACCTGCTTGATGCGCGAACGCAGCGAATCGCCGGCCAGCAGCGGCGTATCGACCAGCACCTGCGCCGCGCCAAGCACCGAGGCCAGCGTTTCGCCCTGCTTGATCGGAATGCCCTTCAGTTCCTGACGATAGCGATTCACGTCCTCGCCGCCTTCGCCGGTATTCGATTTGCCGCCGATGCGGTTCATCGCCACGGCCAGCGTGGCATGGGCTTCGGTCGAGATCGAACCGAGCGACATGGCGCCGGTAGCGAAGCGCTTGACGATTTCCTTGGCAGCTTCCACTTCATCGAGCGGAATGGCTTTCGACGGGTCAATCTTGAATTCAAACAAACCGCGCAAAGTCATGTGGCGCTTGGACTGATCGTTGATCAGCTGCGCGTATTCTTTGTAAGTGTTGAAATTGTTGGCGCGGGTCGAATGCTGGAGTTTGGCAATCGCATCCGGCGTCCACATATGGTCTTCGCCCCGCACACGATAGGCGTATTCGCCGCCGGCATCGAGCGCATCGAGCAGGACCGGATCGTCGCTGAACGCGGCGCGATGCAAGCGCAGCGCTTCTTCCGCGACTTCAAACACACCAATGCCTTCTACGTTCGAAGCCGTGCCTTTGAAGTATTGATCGACCAGCGACTTGTTGAGCCCGATCGCTTCAAAAATCTGCGCGCCGCAATATGACATGTAGGTGGAAATGCCCATCTTGGACATGACCTTCATCAGACCCTTGCCGACGGCTTTCTGGAAATTGTAGATCGCTTTTTCAGGCGACAACTCACCGGGCAATCCTTTGGCCATGGCCGCCAGCGTGTCCATTGCCAGATAAGGATGAATGGCTTCTGCGCCATAACCGGCGAGCAGCGCGAAGTGATGCGTCTCGCGTGCGGAACCGGTTTCCACCACCAGACCGGTCGAGGTACGCAGACCCTTGGTGACCAGATGCTGGTGAATGGCGGACGTTGCGAGCAAGGCCGGAATGGCTATCTGCTCCGCATCGACCTTGCGGTCCGAGATAATCAGAATGTTGTGACCGGACTTGACGGCATCGACCGCCTTGGCGCACAGCGAAGCCAGACGGGCTTCAATCCCTTCCTTGCCCCACGCGACCGGATAGCAGATGTTCAATTCATGTGATTTGAATTTGCCACCGGTGTGCTTGCTGATGTTGCGCAGTTTTGCGATGTCGGCGTAATCCAGAATCGGCTGTGCGACTTCAAGCCGCATGGGCGGATTGATGTTGTTGGTGTCGAGCAGATTAGGCTTGGGGCCGATGAACGACACCAGCGACATCACCATCGCTTCGCGGATAGGGTCGATCGGCGGGTTGGTCACCTGAGCGAACAATTGCTTGAAGTAGTTGTAGAGCGTCTTGTCCTTGTTGGACATGACGGCCAGCGGCGAATCGTTGCCCATGGAGCCGATGGCTTCTTCGCCGGTAGCGGCCATCGGCGACATCAGGAACTTGATATCTTCCTGGGTATAGCCGAAGACTTGCTGGCGATCCAGTAGCGGCAAGGTGGAACCGGATTCCGGCGCTTCGGCTTCCAGCTCATCGAGCTTGACCCGCACCGAGGAAATCCATTGCTTGTAGGGTTTGGCGTTGGCGTAGGTGTCCTTGAGTTCCTTGTCGTCGATGATGCGGCCGGCATCGAGGTCGATGAGGAACATCTTGCCCGGTTGCAGACGCCATTTCTGGATGATCTTGGATTCGGGAATCGGCAAGACGCCGGATTCGGATGCCATCACCACCAGATCGTCGTCGGTGACGATGTAGCGTGCTGGCCGCAGACCGTTGCGGTCCAGCGTGCCGCCGATGTGGCGACCGTCGGTAAATGCCATGGCGGCAGGGCCGTCCCACGGCTCCATCATGGCGGCGTGGTATTCGTAAAAAGCGCGGCGGTTTTCATCCATCAGCGTGTGATTTTCCCAGGCTTCCGGGATCATCATCATCATCGCTTGCGGCAGTGGGTAGCCGGCCATGATCAGCAATTCCAGCGCATTGTCAAAACATGCGGTGTCGGACTGGCCTTCATAGATGAGCGGGAACAATTTTTTCAGGTCGTCGCCCAGCACGGCCGATTGCATCACGCCTTCGCGCGCGCGCATCCAGTTGAAGTTGCCCTTGACGGTGTTGATTTCGCCGTTGTGCGCGATCAGGCGGTACGGGTGGGCCAGCGGCCACTCCGGGAAGGTATTGGTGGAAAAACGCTGATGCACCAGCGCCAGCGCGGAAACGCAGCGCGGATCTTGCAAGTCTTTGTAGTACACGCCGACCTGATCTGCCAGCAGCAGGCCTTTGTAGACCACGGTGCGCGCCGACATCGACGGCACGAAAAATTCCTTGCCGTGCAGCAGATTGAGCGCCTGAATCGCGTGACCTGAGGATTTGCGGATGACATAGAGTTTGCGTTCCAGCGCATCGGTGACCATGATGTCCGGGCCGCGGCCGATAAAAATCTGACGGATGACCGGCTCTTTGTCGCGCACGGTGGGCGACATCGGCATATCCACGTCTACCGGCACATCGCGCCAGCCGACCACAGTCTGGCCTTCAGCCAGCACGGAGCGTTCTATTTCTTGTTCGCAGGCGATGCGGGAAGCGTTTTCTTTCGGCAGAAACACCATGCCGACGCCGTATTCACCAGGTGGCGGCAGGGTAATGCCCTTTTTCGCCATTTCCTCGCGGTAATACTGGTCTGGAATCTGAATCAGCACGCCTGCGCCGTCGCCCATCAGCTTGTCGGCACCGACTGCGCCGCGATGGTCGAGATTTTTCAGTATCAATAAACCTTGCTCAACGATGGAGTGGCTTTTCTTGCCTTTGATATGGGCGATAAAACCAACGCCGCAGGCGTCGTGTTCATTAGCTGGGTCGTATAAGCCTTGCGCATGCATAACCGTGCTCCATCATTTAAGAACGAATTCGCAAGAATAGTGCAGCAGCAGTAATAGTTCAATAAATATTAAATAGGGCCGGAGTCAATTAAAAATTTGTTGCTTTTTATTTTTATTTTAATGGGGACATAGTAAAGACAGGGCAATGCGCTCACCGCACTTGCCAAGCATCAAGTCCGCTCCAATAACGCCGGTCTGCCGCGTTTCCCGGGACGCACCCGGCGCTCGCTGTCGCGCTCCAGTCCGTCCTTGAATACCTCTGACCCCAAGGCCCAGGCGGTATAGATAGCGCGCCCCAGCATGTCGGTTTCTTTCTGTGTCACGCCTTGCTCTACTAACTGGCGATAAGCCGCTTCACGATCAAAGGGCGTATTTCCCAACTCCCAATAAAGAGCATGGTCGCTCATCCATGCATCCGGGCGTGCGCCAACATGATGCAAATAACTTGACCACGGGTACTGTTCTGGCGTGACAACTACACCGGAACGCACCGGATTGAGTTCAATGTAGCGACTGCACAGCAGCAAATAAGCATCGGCCTCCAGCACCGTGGCGCGATAACGTCCCTGCCACAGACTGCCACTGCGTTGGTATTTACGGTTGAAATAGGGAACGTATTGACGTCCTACCCATTGCATCATTCGTGCCAACCCCTGCTCATCATGCGGGGTAAGCAGCAAATGCAAATGCGTACTCATCAGCACGTACGCATGCACGGCAACATCGAACTGCCTGGCCGCCTCGCGCAAGCGGGAGAGAAACATGAGGAAGTCTTCTTCGTCGCGGAAAATAGCCTGCTCATCATGTCCCTTCTGGATGACATGGTGAGGATGATGCGGAATGACAAGACGAGGAAGGCGGGCCATGGAGGGGCAATCGATTCAGAGAGCCCTGATTGTAACGACTCCGGCCCCATTAGTGGTCTGAATAAGGATGGCCTAAATAAGCTGGACTAAATAAGCATGGACTGAATAAGCATGGGCCAAATAAGCACGGGCAATAAGGTCCAGATCGTGATTGAATCGAACAACAAGGTAAATCAGGAGCTATTTTTTCCGCACATCGCAAAGGTCTGCGGACATTTCATTAGTGAGATGTCAACAGACCCCTTCAGATGCCTCTAAAAATCGGACCCGCCATGCGCCATGGTTTTCCAGTTCCTCTGGTTGTCCGGGGAAAGTAAATCAGGCCTGGCCCCATGCGCCAGCAACAGCATGATCATCTCAGTGTTTTCGCACCGCACTGCGTTATCCAGCATGGTGCATTGAATCGAGCGAAACCGCGCATTAGGGTCGATCAGTTGACGGCGCAAAAGCTGTTCCAGCACTTCAAGGCTGGCGTCGCCTTTGCTCAGAAGGTGGCCGGGTTCAGCGAAGTCTCCCTTGCCGACCGGTGCCAAACGGCCCCATACCGGATTGGTCGGGGCGAAATCTTCTTTAGTAAAGCTCCATTTTTCAAGCAGATGCAGCGCTACTGCGCTTTTGGTGTGGTGGATGGCATACGCCATTGCGCTCAAAGCCTGTGGCTTAAAGGAAAGCATCTTGTCCAATGCCCTGAAGTTACTGGCCTTGACTACTTCAATCAGTTCCATGGGACGCAAAAGCTGCTGATAGTAACTCCGGGTGCTCAGCATTCTGGGTATGTGAAATTCCGGGGAAAAAGCAAAATTCATCAAACTGTCGAGATAACCGCCCGCTATGGGACGTTCACACGCGGCTTCGTACAAGTACTCGGACACCCACCAGCAGACATCGGGATCGCGCGTCTTCCTGAGAAAGTCGATCAGATAAAGCGTCAAGGCTTTCTTCATGTCGCGCGCCGAAAACATGGGAGCATCCACATCATTGGTGCCAGTAGAAAGCTGACGTGGCACTTCGCCTGCCGCAACCGGGAACATCCTTCCTCGCCCCGTATTTTGATTCCTTTCAGGAGCGGGGACCGAATTGTTGAAATGACTGGTCAGTGTGAGGTAACCATGGCGGCACTGACTATTTTTAGCGTTGACAAAAAATGCCTGCGCTCCATAGTCGACACCGCTATGCTTTTTGTTCAGCGCAGGAAGACGATGCTTATAGCCGCCTGAAAATTCCACGCCAAAAAAAACAAAGTCATCATTGCCCAGCAATTCCTTCTCGCGCTGCGTGGTATGGCTATTGATGGGAATCTGCTTTCTGGCGAGCATGGCCCCGGAAAATATTTTTATGCCATCAGGATGCGTCAGATCGGCGTTCGATTGATGCCGGAAGCTCCAGTCACCCGTCAAAATCAGTTCTTGCAGTTGCTCTTCTGCCGGCTTCAAACGACCAACATACGACCTGATGGCATTGAGGTTTTTTTCCGATATCCGATCGAGTTGATCAAGCGTCTTGAAAGAAAATCGCGCGCTCCCGTTTTTAAGTGAGGGCATCGACAGTCCGATATCCTTGAATAGTCGCCCCTCCGCAAACATCCGGCCATAGGCTTGAGCCGCTACCGCTTTACGCAAAAACGTCTTGATACGGTTAGCCGCAACCAGTTGCCTGGCACCGGATAAATTAATGGCAGGGGAAGGCCGTTGATTCGCACGCCCTAGCCGGGTGGCGAAGAGCCGGGAAGAAATTCCTGAAATTGCCTGACGTATCTGCGGGTCGGGCAAAGGTGGGGCCGATGGAATCAAGGGTGCAGATGGCGCCGATGGAATCAAGGGCGCAGGCCGGGCAGGTCGTGCAAGGGAGGCAGGTTGCATAATGAATACTCTCGTAATCAGTTGGAGAAAAGCACGCCGATACAAACTACGCAGAAATCTCTACTGGATTTACTGCGTCATAAGTCAAGAAAGAAGTCCGGAATTCCAAAACGACGTGGAACTGGCAGAAACGCAGCGGTTGAAAAAAAAGTTTTGGGCCGCGTATTTTTCTTTTACCTGATTTACCGCGGCAATATTGGCTTCCAGATACTCATAATATTGCATGGGTATGCGATCAAAACCAGCATGTGCGATCGGAACGGTGCCAATGATTTGATCAAATATCCAGGCATGCGCCCGCCCCTCTTTGCCATGCTGTTCTTTGGCGGACAGAGTGAAATGCGATTCTTTAAGAATATCGCCAGAATCGACGGGGAAAGAGAGCTCGTCGACCATCGCTTTCGCTGCCAGTCCACTCCTGAGGTTATCCGCATTTACCTGACTCGGATAAAGACTGTTCGGCAGATATTCTTGAAATGTCGCGGCAAAATAATCAAACCCCGCCTGAGAACGGGACAAGACAGGAAAAGGCAGCACCGGCCAGGCATCCGCCATGACCACATCGGCTACCAGCGTATAAGCGTGCAAGGGGTGGATTGACAGGACTCCATTAGCATCAAGCATGAGCTGATAGATGCCGCCGACAGTGGAAGGAATGCCGGCGGCTCTCAGAATGCCGCCGGTTATTTTGGCAAATTCATCACAATATCCGGCGGAATACGCCAGGGCCATAGCCCTGCTGGCAATCGACGCATCACTGCGCGCGCTTTGCCCCAATCGATGTGATTGTCCGTTAGTCGCCACGATATCAAATAGCTGGTTCGCCGCGCCCTTGATCAGATGTTGCAGCTTGACATCCCACATGGCGTTGTAAGCATGCTTCAGAAAATACCGTTCGGACGGACTGATTTCACTGGTATCGATCTGAACGTCCAGATTGAAAAGTTTACCCACCTTGGCGATAGGAACGGTCGACACCACATGCCCGGCCGGACGCTGGTGTGCAGGCAAGGCATCCATTTCCGCCGCTGCATGCCAGTCTTTTGAAAAAATCACCGAACTTTGTGCCTGCGAAACCGATGCCGGAACTTTGGACTGCTCGCGGAAAAAATTACAAGCCAAGACACTGTCATGCTCCCAATAGGACTCCCGACCTTCCCTCTCGTGAAGTCGCCAGCGACTGTCGACTCCGAAATAACGACCGGGGATAAAGCGACAGGTGGGAGGTGACGGGAGATGAGGCGCGGACTTGTGTTCGGCGCATTCCTTACTCTCTGCCTGGTTGCCAGCGGCAAGCATAGCTCCCGCATGCAGATCCTTGAACTGCGTCGCCCCGTCGGCATAACGGTGGCTAGTCTTGGAGGGAAAATCCGAATCCATCTGCAATTGCATGGGCGACTGTCGCGCAGATTGCAAGACCCGCTTGAGCGGCACGACGGGTATGGCTTTCTCGAGTATGGCTTTCTCATCGGGAGAAGAGAATGAAGGCATGCGCGCAGAGTGCGCCGCCTTTCCTGCCACTTGATTAAACATGGGCATCCAAAGCCGGATGCCGAGTCCAGCGCGGCGAACCTGACGGGACTTCGGCACCCTCTGCCTTCAGCAGCCGGGAGAACTTGAGGACGCCATCGACCGTCCGCTTCTCGCTGCCCTGTCCTGCCGCCATATCGGAAAAAGAGGCAACGCCAGCAATGAGCCGCTCTGCCACTCCACTATTCAGGCGCTCCGCAAGCGGCGACCTCCTGCCGACGTCCGCAGCACGGTATCGATCCAGATCCGCCCCACGTAGCCACTGCCAGCCAACAGCGGGAGCAGACGCCTCTGCAGACGACGGCAAGGGCAGATTCCCCGGATGGCTGCCGATATAAAAAGTGGCCAGTCGACTGCCGGCGACACTAGCGGCACCGGCGGCAAGCGGGGTGACGGACGACGCAACCGGGCGCTCGACATGCCGGTATGGCACTGCATGAGTCGCAACGAACATAGGGCACTCCCATTAAAAAATAATGGAAGAAAGTCTAGTGATAGCCCTTCGCGAAATCAATCGGACGGAGTGCGAAAATTATTACTATTAAGACTTACGCAAGAGGACACCGGCTGGCAAAAAAACCCAAACAAACCAACTGTCAGCGGAACGCTGGCTCGCCAAAACTGCGCAGCTTGCGGCTATGCAGACGCTCGACGCCTTGCGTGCGCAAGAGTTCCAGCGCGCGAATGCCGATTTTCAAATGCTGGGCCACACGCTGCTCGTAAAAACGATTGGCCATGCCCGGCAATTTGATTTCGCCATGCAGAGGTTTGTCGGAGACGCACAGCAAGGTGCCGTAAGGCACGCGGAAACGAAAACCGTTGGCAGCGACAGTCGCGCTCTCCATGTCCAGCGCGATAGCGCGGCTCTGACTAAAGCGCAACAGCGGCGTTCTATGGTCGCGCAATTCCCAGTTACGGTCATCGACCGACGCCACAGTGCCGGTGCGCATGATGCGCTTGAGTTCATATCCCTCAAGCTGAGTAATGCCGGCCACCGCTTCCTGCAAGGCCAACTGCACTTCCGCCAGCGCCGGGATCGGCACCCATAGCGGCAGATCATCGTCGAGCACATGATCGTCGCGCACATAGGCGTGCGCCAGCACATAATCGCCCATCCTCTGCGAAGACGACAAACCGGCGCAATGACCAAGCATGATCCAGCCGTGCGGACGCAGTACGGCAATGTGGTCGGTAATCGTCTTGGCATTGGAAGGTCCGACGCCGATATTGACCAGCGTGATGCCGCTACCGTCCACGCGCTGCAAATGGTAAGCCGGCATCTGCGGCTGGCGCGCTGGCGCAACGCCGGACACAACAGCATCTTCCGGCATCGGATGATTGGCATTCCAGGTCGTCACATTACCCGGTTCGACGAACGCACAATACTGACTGCGGTAGGCGCGCTGCTCTGGGTCGCTGGTTTCTTCCATCAATTCGCGGCCGAGTCGGATGAATTCATCGATATAAAAAGCGTAGTTGGTAAACAGCACATAGCGTTGGAATTGATCCGGCGAAGTTGCCGTGTAGTGCCGCAGACGATGCAGCGAATAATCGACGCGCGGCGCGGTAAATAATGCCAAGGGATGCTTGCCGCTATAACCGCTGTCGTGCTCCATTTCGAAGGTGCCATTGACGATGCGATCATCCATTTTTGACAGGTCGGGAAGATCGAACAAATCAGGCAAATTGCGCAAATGCTCAGGATCGAGATCACCCTCGACATGAATGCCCTCGGCAAACGCAAAATGTACCGGGATCGGCAAATCGCTGACACCGATTTCCAGCGGCACGCCGTGGTTATCGAGCAGATGCTGGAACTGATTGAGCAGGTAAGTCTTAAATAAAACCGGTTGCGTGAGCGTAGTTTCATAAACACCGGGACCCGCCACAAAACCGAAGGATTGCCGGGTATCAGCGTGTGTCGCTTTTTCAGTGGCAATCCGCACAAAGGGGTAACAGGCGCGGGTTCTGGCCGGCAACAACTCGCCGCTGGAAAATCGACCGAACGCGGCGCGCAGCAACGCTGTATGGCTTTCATAAATGGAGATGACGCGTTCTACCGCCTCTTCTGCATTGGTAAATTGTTCGCTTGAAAACATGCTTGCCCCTTTTATTTAGTTTTAAAAATACCTCACTGCGCGGCGCAACGCACTAGCCGCCTCATGGTACCGCGTCCCGACGCAATCGGTCTGCCTTACAAGCTTTACTTGTAGCGAGTGCCGCTCAAGTCCCCCTCAAGTCCCCCTCAAAAGAGAGACTTATCCGAAGAAAAAAATACGCTCCTCTTTCTTTGAGAAATCTCCTGGCAAATGACTTTTAACAATCCGTGATGGGTGTTATCGTGATCGCGCTACGACAGCCTTGATTAAGTGTGGCAAGGGAGGCAAGATTAATCTATTAATCGCATCCATATTTCTTGAGTTCGGCCAATATCGCCGCCTTGAAATTGCACCGCACGGCCAATTAATCAGAGACCCAAGAACCATCAGTAGTATTTAAAAATGTAAAAGGAAAAGTCATGCAATCCAAAAAAATCGCCAGTCAATTTCTGATTCTGTGTTGCGCCATGCTGGTTTCTGTCGCTCAGGCGCAAAAACTACCCAATGTCATGATTCTTGCCACAGGCGGCACCATCGCCGGAACCGGTGCCACCAGCACCACCACGGTCGGTTATACCGCCGCTAAAATCGGCGTCGATGCCTTGATCGAAGCCGTGCCGGAATTGAAAAAAGTCGCGAACGTGCGGGGCGAGCAAGTGTTCCAGATCGCCAGCGAAAACATGAATAACGACTACTGGCTGAAGCTGGCCAAGCGCGTCAATGTGCTGCTGGCACAGAGCGATGTCGACGGCATCGTCATCACCCACGGCACCGACACCATCGAAGAAACCGCCTACTTCCTGAACCTGACCGTCAAGAGCCGCAAGCCGGTGGTGATCGTCGGTTCGATGCGCCCGTCCACCGCCATCAGTGCGGACGGCCCGATCAATCTGTATAACGCGGTTCTGCTGGCTGGCAGCCAGGACGCGATCGGCAAAGGCGTGCTCGTCACGCTGAACGACCAGATCAACGGCGCACGCGAAGTGACCAAGACCAACACCTCGACGCTCGATACCTTCAAGACGCCGGAACTGGGCTTCCTCGGCTACATCCAGGGCAGCAAGCCTTATTTCTATCGCCAGTCGGTACGCAAGAACACCGTCGATACTGAATTCGACATTTCCAAACTCGACACACTGCCGCAAGTCGACATCGTCTACGGTTACGCCAACATGGGCCCGGTTGCGCTGAACGCGTTTGTCGCGGCCGGTGCCAAGGGCATCATCCACGCCGGTGTGGGCGATGGCAGTCTGGCCAGCACCGTCATCCCATCGATCATCGATGCGCGTAAAAAAGGCGTGGTCGTTGTCCGCAGCAGCCGCGTCGGTCAGGGCATCGTCGCTCGCAACGGCGAAGCCGACGACGACAAACTCGACCTGGTGGTTTCCGATACGCTCAATGCGCAGAAAGCCAGAATCCTGCTGATGCTGGCACTGACCAAAACGACGAACACCAAAGAAATTCAGGCGATGTATTCGAAATATTGATTTTTCGCCCGTGTAGTAAAAAAGCGAGCCGTCAAAATTGATGGCTCGCTTTTTTTATGACCGGCATCGTATGTGCGCCGATGGATGTCCGGCGTTTTACCGCAGCAAGTCGATATCAAGCACTCAGACTCCCAGCGCTTTCCCCGCCCCCATCAGCGTCGCCACACCCAGCACCGCGAAAATCAGCGCCGCAATGGTATGCACCAGCCGCACCGGCATCCGACCGGCAATACGGTCGCCCAGCAAAATCGCCGGTACATTGGCGACCATCATGCCCAGGGTTGTCCCCATCACTACCGAATAAAAATCGTGATAGCGCGCCACCAGCGCAATCGTTGCCACTTGCGTCTTGTCGCCCATTTCCGCCATGAAGAAAGCAATCACGGTAGTCACGAACACGCCGAAACGGGCCAGCTTCATATCCTTTTCATCAAATTTATCGGGAATCAGCGTCCATCCCGCCATCGCAATGAAAGAAATACCCAGCACCCAGCGCAAGGCTTCGGGCCCGATCTGCGCAATGACCCAGGCGCCAACGGCACCGGCCAGCGCATGATTGGCAATGGTAGAGACCAGTACGCCGAGAATAATCGGAACCGGTTTGCGGAATTTTGCAGCGAGGATAAAGGCAAGCAGCTGGGTTTTGTCGCCAACTTCAGCGAGCGCCACAATGCCGGTAGATACGAGGAATGCTTCCAATTGGTTCTCCATGGCCGGACAAAGGACGAATGACCACGCCGCTCCCCGGCCAGTCCGGATGCAGCATGGTCAAAGGTCTTGTCAAGTCTGGTCCCGCGCGGGGCGGAAATACACCAGAAGCCGCTTGCACCATGCCGATCAGGATCGACAAGTATGTTGGCGCAAGCCCCTATAAGAAGGGCGACTACTCCCCAATGACTGAGGCATTGTAAGTGTTTTATACGAAAACGCCTAAAGATGCCCGGATTAGGCTGTGTCGCGGGGCAAGCTCAGGCGGCCGGCAGCAACTCGGAAATTTCAATCAGATTCAGATCGGGATCGCGCACATACACCGAACGGATTTTTTGCGTTGCACCGGTTCTCTCCACCGGCCCCTCGACAATAGGCCAGGACTGCTGCTCTAAATGGAGGATCACCTCGCTCAGCGGCACACTCGCGATGAAACACAAATCCAGCGCCCCCGACACAGGCAGATGCGCCTTCGGCTCAAACTCCTTGCCGCGCTCATGCACATTGATTTTTTGATTACCGAAGCGAAAAGCCTTGCGCCCCGCCCCAAATGTTTCCAGCTGCATGCCCAGCACGCGGGTATAAAAATCGACAGTTGCATCGGTGTCGATGCAGGTCAATACCAGATGGTCCAGATGATCGATCAGGTTCAAGGCGTCACTCCCGGGTTGAGAAATTTTTGTGCAATGACAGGTTGCGTCGTGCGGTAGTGGAATCAGAGACGACTCAGATGATGCCCCGCTCACGCCATTCGGCGCGGGTAACGGCATCCACCCCCACCGACGCCAGCACCTCATCCGTATGCGCGCCCAGCGCCGGGGCTGGCGAATGCACCTGCCCCGGTGTTGCGCTCAGCTTGGGCAAAATGCCCGGTAGTTTGACCGGCGTGCCATCGGCCAGCGCACTGTCGAGCACCATGTCGCGCGCCAGATAATGCGGGTCGGCAGCAATATCGGCGATATCGTAAATTTTCCCGACCGGAATGCGCCCCCCGTTCAAGGCGTCCAGTACCCGCTCCAGATCGTGTTGCGCAGTCCAGGTACCGATGGCTGCGTCGATCCGCTCCACCTCCTTGACACGTCCGTCGTTATGCGCCAGCGCCGGCTCGACCGCCAGATCAGGCCGTCCGATAACTTCCATCAGCCGTCGGAAAATACTGTCGCCATTCCCCGCGATCAAGGCGAATTTGCCATCCTTGCAGCGGTAAGCATTACTCGGCGCGATCCCCGGCAGGCTGCTGCCCGCCGCTTGCCGCACCGCGCCGAAGACCGAATATTCGGGCAGCAGGCTTTCCATCATATTAAAGACCGACTCATACAAGGCAACGTCGATCATCTGCCCATCGCCACCGTTCTGATCGCGCTGGCGCAGCGCCAGTAATACGCCGATCACGCCATGCAGCGCCGACAAGGAATCGCCTATCGACACGCCCACCCGCACCGGCGTGCGATCCGGCTCGCCGCTCAAGTGGCGCAAGCCGCCCATCGCTTCGCCGATCACACCGAAACCGGGACGATCACGATACGGCCCGGTCTGACCGTAGCCGGACACCCGCAGCATCACCAGCCGCGGATTAAGCGCATGCAGCGATTCCCAGCTCAGTCCCCACTCTTCAAGTGTGCCGGGACGGAAATTCTCGATCAGCACATCGGCCTCGGCCACCAGCCGACGCACCACGTCCTGCGCTTCGGGCTGGCGCAAATCCAGCGTCACCGATTTTTTATTGCGCGACTGCACCTCCCACCAGACCGAGGTGCCTTCATGCAACAAGCGCCATTTACGCAGCGGATCGCCGGTCAGCGGCGTTTCGATCTTGATCACATCGGCACCAAATTCACCCAGCATCTTGCTGGCGAAAGGCCCGGCGATTAATTGTCCGAGTTCGATGACTCGTATTCCCTGTAGCGGACTGGACATGCGGTCTCCGTTAATCTGTTCTTGTTTATCGCTCTGAATGATAACTTACCGTCGCCGCCGCCCGTGCCAGCCGGGCATACCGTTCGTTGCGCAAACTGGCCAGGCAGGCGGCAATGGCAAACAAACCGCCGATGCCCAAACCCAGTCTGGCCGCATAAGACGGCGCGCCGCTAAACAGCAAGGCCATCAAGGCCGCACCGACCGCCATACCGAACTGACGCGCCGTGGCTTGCATGCCGCCGGCAGCACCGCTTCTGGCCACCGGTGCCGAGAGCAGCATGGTGCGATTATTCGGCACCTGAAAAAATCCAAAGCCCGCTCCACCCACAATCATGCACAACAGCAGCGGCCACAATGCGTACTGCGCTGGCCACAAGCCGGCGCAGATCAAGGCCAGCGCCATCACCGCCGCACCCCCAGCGCACAACAGCGAAGGCGAATGCCGGTTCGCCATCCGCCCCGCCAGTTGCGCCGCGCAAGCCACCGCCAGCGACCAGGGCGTCAACAGCAGCCCGGTGTACAGCGCATTGAAGCCCAATTGATGCTGCAGATAAAAAGGCAGGGCGATGAACGTCATCATCTGCGCGGTAAATATGCAAATCGACACAATCACACTTTGCCGGAAAGTCGGACTGCGCAGCAGATCCAAGGGAATCAGCGGCGTAGTATTCGGCAACTCGCGACGCACCAGCCATAACCCGCAGACCGCCGCCACGGCAACCAGAAGGAGCGGCAGCCAGAAGCCCTCCTGCAAGCGATCCACCGCGATGACAATCAGACCGAACATCAGTGCATTCAAACCGCTGCTGAGCGCATCAACCCGGCGCCGCACGCCGGGTACCTCCGGCAAGGCACGGCAGCTCATCAGCACCGCCACACCCAGCGGCAAATTAATCAGAAAGAGCAGCGGCCAGTCGGAAAACGCCAGTATGCTCGCCCCCAGAGTCGGACCCAGCGCGCTGCACAAGGCCGAACACAGGGCGTTAAAACCGATGCCGCGCCCGAGCTGCGCCAGCGGATACATATGCCGCACCAGACCAGCGCTCACGCACATCACCGCCGCCGCCCCCAGCCCCTGAAACAGCCGCGCCGCCACCAGCCACGACAAACCCGGCGACAGCGCGCACATCAGCGACGCCAGCATGAAAGTCACGATGCCGAAAATGAACATGCGCCGATAACCCAGCGACTCCGCCAGCGCCGCCAAGGGAAACAGCGCACCGACCAGCGCCAATTGATACGCGGTCACGATCCAGATCGTATGCGAAGGTGAACTGCCGAACTGGTCCGCCAGCGACGGCAGCGCGATATTCATGATGCCGCCGTCAAGCACGGCCATGCTGATCGCGGTCAGTTGCGCAAACATGGCGAGATAGCGACGCGGCAAAGGCAAACCGTCGGCGGGTAGTGCGGTGTCTCCCGGCGTAATGGAGAGTGGCGAGTGGGAAGACATAGACATTTTCAGCAAGGGAGAGGCGGGGCGCTTCGTTTTCGTCGCCATAAAAAAACCGGCATCTGCCGGTTTTTTTAAACAAAGGAAGAAAGACGATTTACGTGGTCAGGCGGTCGGACGTTGTAACGGCATGAGTATAGCGAACTTGCCAGCCGACCGTTGCGCCTGAAGGATTCGCGCAATACCCCCGCCAATACCCCCTCATGCCCTCGACCTGGACGCAGGATTGCGCGCAAAACGTCCTCCGAGCAAGGTATCGCCTACCCGCCATGTCCCGGCGGTCGATTCCGGTTCCGTCTTGGAGGGAGAACTGCTGTGCGCTACCGCGCCCACCATCAAAGGAATCGGCTGGACATAGCCCGGAGCAGCCACGACCTGACGTTCCGGCACCAGAGGAAAGCGGGCGAGCGGAGAAAACACCGGTGCCGGCGGTACCGGCTTGCTTGCCGATGGCAGCGACGCTGCCGACCGGCCAGCAGACGCGAGCAACGTCGTCCCTCGATAAATCTGCAAACGTTCATTGGGTGCATCGACGCTCAGTTCCTGGATGTGATCCTGCGCCACCTGCCCGGCGATGCGAATGGCCGACGTTGTTGGCGTCAGCGCCTGATCCTTGCCCGGAATGGACAGTAGGCTGCGCCGGATCAGGTAGAGCGTAGCGCCATCGTCTTTCGCACCGGTGAAATCAATCTCCGGCTGACCTCCGGTCACAAAGCGGGTCAGCGGACTCGCCATCGCTCCCTCACGCGTCATGGTGGTGATGGTGGCCGTGGTCGACTGGGTTGCCGCGGCCCCCACCCGCATCTGCCCCGCCGGCGGCAAATCGCCGAGGGGATAAATCGGCCGCGCTGCATAGTAGGAACCATCGCCCTTGTACATGGGCTCAATCAGATTCTCTTCGTTGCGCATTGGCACGCTGGAATGCATGGCGCGCGGGGAATAGATCGGCCATGCTTGAGAACCGGTCAAGACGCCCGCCGCCGGCCCTTCCATAAAGACGGCATGCGCATCGAAAGGACTGCGGGGATCGGAAGAAGCGGCTGGCCCGAACTGAGGACCTTTAAAAGGAGAGGGATTTGTCGCTGAAAATGCGGAAGCCAAAGAGCCAGAGCCAACGATGATCGGCCAGACGGCTTGCGGTGTTGTTAAATCAGGATGGAAACCGGTCTGTGGAAAACTCTGTTCAACATTGACGGGGGCGGCATTGGTAACGGACTTGTCTTTCGAGCCTATGCCAAACACATTGTCGCGCAGGGTAATGACATTGACCTTCTGAATATGCGGGTAGAGGCCAAGTACATGCTGGGCGATTTTCTCGTTCTCTTTGCGGTCGATCGCATTCTCTTCGTTCAGGTAGGCAAACACGCCGCCTTGGCGCATGAATTTCTTTTCATTGTCATCGATACTGCCGTTGACCAGCGAGGTCACGAAACTGCCTATTGGCCCAGTACCGGCATTGATGGCTGCTTTGACATACTTCCTTTGTACCCAGTAAGCCCGCTGATCCAGCCCCTGCTTGCGCAGCGCCTCGGGTAGTTTTCCCAGATTAACGGCTTGCCGCATCTGCTCCCAATCGGGCAAAACCAAAGACGCCAGCGCCACCGGCGCAAACAGCACCGTCCCGCCGACGACCGCTGCATTCGCCACAAAATTGGCGCTTGAGGTGCCAATCTGCGCGCCATATTCCTGCCGCTCTTCGGAAGAAGTCGCATGCAGATGCTTTTCAATATTGGCGCCGATATCCACGATGCCGCCTCCCAGAGTGGCAATACCGCCTATGGCCCCCAATACCTTTGGGGCGATCCTGGGACCCTGCGTCAAGGTATCGATGCCCGCTGCCAGCAAATGGCTGCTGCTGCCGATTGCGCCGATACTCTGCTTGGCAATTTCACTGGCCTTGAAGTTTTTTTCCTCTACCGTCGTCTCCGGCAAACCGCCCGCCTGAATCGTCCCGTATAAAGCGGCGGCGACCTGCGCCATTCCGCCGCCGACGTTCTGCCCGGTTTTTTTCAGCGCCGCCAATGCACTCGTTGCGTCGGCGAATACCAGCCGCCGGCCTTGCAATTTCAATGAGAACGCAGGAGAACCGGTTTCTTTTACCACCAGCGTATTGAGTTCTGCCAGCGCCCTGTCTTTCTCTATTTTTCCGGCGGGATTGGACACGGATCGGCTGACGTTCATCCACCCCGCTTGCAGGGCGGGAGAAAGTCCGGCCTTGAAATTTTCAGTAAATCCCTTCGCCGTTCCGAACCCAGCGTAATCGACCGGCGGCGCCAGTCCGACAAACAAATACACCACCCCGTTAGAAATGGCCGTCCTTGCGGTATAGGCATCTTTGGGTTGAAGCTCTTCCCCGCCCGCCAATAGTTTCCCACCATCGACCATCCCCGCCACACCGGCCGCGGTACTGATATGCGCACCAAAAACCCGGTGCGTTTGCTGCCCGGTGCGAACGGTTTCTGCCGCCGCGATCAGCTTGTTGCGATCATTAAAGATATGCGGAAAGGCGGTCTGCAAAATGGCCGCATCGAGCGGTGTTTCCGAAAACGCTTTGCCCAGTTGCTCGGCTATTTGCACAGAAAAAGGCGTCTTCACCAGCGACGCGGCGGCAGGCATGGTGATTTTTCCGGCCACAGTTTTAATCCATCCGTCCAGATCGGCGCTGTTTCCCTTCTCCGTATAGCGCGCATAGAATTCCCTGGCAGTGGATTGCAGCAGACCTTGCATGCTCTTTTGCAAACGCCCATCGGCGCGTCCTGGTTCTGACTCTTTGCGCGGGAAAGACGCAGGGGACGGCAATGTTGAAAAAAATTGCGCCGAAAGAATCGACTGAAAACCCGTCATGACCGTCTGCGAATCGCGTGCCAGCCGCTCCTGCAATACCCCGATATGCTGATTCACGAACAACCGGGCGCACACCGCGCTGGTGAAATACTTGCGCGCCTTGGCTAGCTCGGCTCCCGGCAAGGCAGCGGCAATCTTGGGAGGAAGCGCTGGCATGGCTGTGAGCGGTGTGGCCTTGATCAGATCTTGCCGGTTGTTGATGAGTTGCCGTAATCGCGGGGCCTCGGTTTTGAGCATCGCCTGCACCGATTTTTCCGGGCGGGAACCGAGCCGGGCGTACAACTCGTCGCCGGAGTTCATGATGTCCCATTGATCCAGCATCGCCATCGTCCGGTAGAGATCGTTCTGCGACAGTTTGCCGCCCGCTTGCAGCGATGCCAGCTTGGACGCCATGAAGGAGGCGTCATCATTCCACTGCATTTCCATGGCAGGACTACGGATCGCTGCTGCCAGCACGTCAAATGCATTTCCATCCGCTACGGTATAAGGCTGTTCTGTTGTCCCCCTCGTGGCGGAGGCCGAAGCCGCGTCCCGATTTGTCAGGCGACTCGCCGCCGGACTGTCTTTTTTTCCACTGCTCTCGATTGCCTGAAAAACAGCTGGCGAAAAGGGATTCCCGTTCTCCGAAATGGTGCTCATGTTTCCTCCTGAAATGAAGCGTACTCGTCAGCAATATCGGCAACATCAGCGACGACGCCACGCTCGCCGGGTTTTGACGGATACGCTAAAAGCCCGCGCCTGCAGGCGCAAAGTGAAGTTCTACGAGGAAAATAATAATGGGAGTCTGGCAGGTGCCTATCGAAGATAATTCACCCCCTCCAGCAAGAATTTTTAAAAGCGAGCGCGCAGCAAAAAGGCTTGCACAACGCAAAGTCGTGCAAGCCTTGGGTACTGCGGGGATCAGAATAAAGATACGGCCGACGGGGGCAGCGCCTCGCCTGTCGCCCTTAGGCCGTCTTAGGCAGCCTTCTTTTCCTTTGTCAGCGATGCCATGTCGATCACGAAGCGGTATTTGACGTCGCTCTTGAGCATTCTTTCGTAGGCCTGATTGATATCTTGAATGTCGATCAGTTCGATATCGGAAGTAATGCCATGCTCGGCGCAAAAGTCGAGCATCTCTTGTGTTTCCGCAATACCGCCAATCAGGGAACCGGCCAGATGACGGCGCTTGAAAATCAGATTCGCCACCGAAGGAGACGGATGCGGGAATTCAGGCACGCCCACCAGCGTCATGGTGCCTTCGCGCTTGAGCAGGACCAAAAACGCGTCCAGCTCATGTGAAGCGGCCACGGTATTGAGAATGAAATCGAAGCTGTTGAGATGCGCCGCCATTTGTTCCGGATCTTTGGAAATGACGACTTCGTCGGCACCGAGTCGCAAAGCATCGGCTTTTTTGCTGACCGAGGTTGTGAACAGGACGACATGCGCGCCCATGGCATGCGCCAGTTTGACGCCCATGTGGCCCAAACCGCCCAGACCAACGATACCGACCTTGTGTCCTGGGCCGACTTTCCAGTGGCGCAGCGGGGAAAACGTGGTGATACCCGCGCACAGCAGGGGTGAAGCAGCAGCCGGGTCGAGTTTTTCCGAGACATGCAAAACGAAGTTTTCATTGACCACGATATTGTTTGAATAGCCGCCGTAAGTCTGGCCGCCAGTCTGCTTTTCCGGATCGTTGTAGGTGCCGGTAAAGCCATTTTCGCAATACTGTTCGAGTCCTTCGTCGCAGCTGCCGCAATGCTGACAAGAATCCACCATACAGCCAACGCCGGCAATCTGGCCGACCATGAATTTCTTCACATGCGAGCCGACCGCTGTGACGCGACCGACAATTTCATGTCCTGGCACGACCGGAAAAATGGCGTTATGCCATTCGTCGCGGACCGTATGCAAGTCCGAATGGCATACCCCGCAAAACAGGATTTCGATTTGCACATCGTGTGCGCCGGGATCGCGGCGCTCAAAAGAAAATGGTGCTAATCCGCTATCGGCTGCCTGCGCCGCATATCCTGTTGATTTGATCATGAGATTATTCCTTTATGGCCGAAAAGACAGGCCGTTTGCGCCTGCCGTGAAAAGACCATGGTAACGTCAATCCCACATTGATGTTGCCAATGAGCAAAAGAAGAAGCCAACGTCAACATCTCATGCGCAGCCATTTTGCCGGGGAACTAGCTTGCTACGTCCAGTGGCAGACCGAAGGATTCCACCATCTTGCGCGCCAGTGCCTGACCGCTCAGCCAAGCCCCCTCGACCTTGCCGCCGTGGAGCCAGTCGCCGCACAGACCAAGTCCCGCGTCGGCCTGCCATGCGCAACCTCCCGCTACTGCCGACTCGGTGCTGGCATACAGCCAGCGGTGCGCGGTCCAGGTGTGCGGCACGGTGCCGCCCAGTTGGGAAAAAGCCGCCAGCAAGTCTGCCGCGATGCTGCCAGCAGCTTGTTCCAGATGCGCTTCGCTCCACTCAGCGGTGGCATGCAAGAGCCAGGTTTCTTTGCCGCTGCGACCGGGTTTGCTGGTATCACGGGCAACCCAGCGTAACGGGCCTTGATTGACGAAAGCGGCGTCAAACGGCAAACCGATGGGCTCATCGAAACGCAACATCAGCGACCAGCAAGGCCGCATGGTGGCGCTTGTTGCGATCGCCGCCAGCGCAGTGGCGGATTGCGGCAGCAATGCCGCCGCCTGTGGTGCGGGTATGGCCAGTATGACTGCGTCAAAATGGGTATCGAGCAAACCCTCTTCGGCGGATTCAATCTGCCAGCCGTCCGAATGAGGATGCAATTGCCGCACCGTGATACCGGCGCACACCGTCAGTGTCTTCGCCAGCCAGCCGGCCGCTGAATTCATTGCCGGCACGCCGACGAATCGCTCTATTGATGAGTTCATCGGCGTCGTCGTCTTGCCATCGTAGGCATGCAATTTCGGCGTCCACAATGCAGCGACGCCGGCTTCTTTCCAGCGCGCCACTTCGGCACTAAATGCGGGACTGCGCGCGGTGAAATACTGCGCGCCATGATCGCACTGCCCATCGTCGCTCCGGCGTGTGCTCATGCGACCAGAGGGACCGCGGCTCTTTTCAAACACGCTGATCTGAACGCCTGCTTTTTGCAGCGCAGCGGCGCAGGACAAACCGGCCAGCCCTGCGCCAATCACGGCGAAATGAAGTGTTGGAGTCATACCATTTTTCCTGATTGATGCCATTCCCAAGGGGAAGTACGCAAGGGGGAATGCGCAGGTGAATCGACAGGCTGCTAGAGCCAGCCCTGCCGCCACTGAAGCGTGTCGGTAAGTTCGCGCCAGTGCAGGCTGAAACTGCGCCCGGAATGCACCGCCTCCAGCTCGATGAGTTCGATTGCGGTCGCAGGAGGTTCCGGCAGAAATACCCGGGTCACGATGAAATGCTTTTCTTTATTGGCGGGCGTGACGGCGGTCCATTTACTCTTGAACAGCTTGTCGGGATTGAGCCGCGGCGCCGGAATGACCGGCGCCACGTTCAGGAGCGCCCCACGATGGCGGCAGCCGCCATCAGATCGTCAATCATTGCCAGCGAATTTTTACCCGACATACGGTGCGGATTGAGCTCCGGCAATTCGGAATAGCGCAGCAGAGTCGAGACATTGATCTTGCCCAGATTGGCCTGACCCATGGTCCACCCGGCGTAGCGGCGTTCGTTGATTTCCTCGTAGTGCAGCAGCACGACATCGGTATGGCGCGGATCGCGCAAAATCTTGGAGTACAGCGTGTTGACCGCATCGCGCCCACCTTCAAGCACCTGCATGTACACCTCATCGCTATGGCAAAGAATGCCGGTAATGCCACGCGCCGGATTATTGGAA
The DNA here is from genome assembly GCF_034313965.1 of Herbaspirillum sp. RTI4. Lineage (NCBI taxonomy): Bacteria > Pseudomonadati > Pseudomonadota > Betaproteobacteria > Burkholderiales > Oxalobacteraceae > Herbaspirillum > Herbaspirillum sp. RTI4. The sequence goes on along the minus strand of NZ_JAVIWQ010000002.1, from coordinate 1,226,473 downwards.
CGCGAGTGCTGCATGATGTCCTGCAAATCGGAAGCAAACGAAGTCCCGACGGCGCGGCTGGCGTATAAGAGTCGAACTAGCATGATGGCCTTTTTCAATTAACGTTTGATTAATGAGAGAAACTCGCGCCGCAACGACGGATTTTTCTGGAACGAACCATGCATCACGCTGTTGACCATCTGCGCGCCCATGTCCTTGACACCTCGCCACTGCATGCAGAAATGGTCGGCTTCCATCACTACCGCCAAGCCATCCGGCTGCATTTTTTCCTGAAGGATGTCGGCTAACTGCACAACGGCCTCTTCCTGAATCTGCGGACGGCTCATGATCCAGTTGGCAATGCGTGCGTATTTCGACAAGCCGATCAGATTCGAATGCTCGTTTGGCATCACGCCTATCCACACCTTGCCGATCACCGGGCATAAATGATGGGAACAGGAGCTGCGCACTGTGATGGGGCCGATGATCATCAGCTCGTTCAGATGCGCGGCGTTGGGAAACTCCGTCACTGGCGGCATCGGAACATAGCGTCCGTTAAACACTTCGTTGATGAACATCTTGGCTACACGGCGACCGGTGTCGTGGGTATTGTGGTCGCTGGCGGTATCGATGACCAGGCTTTCCAGAACGCCCTGCAGCTTGCCGCTCACTTCCGCCAGCAAGGCATCGAGTTCGCCGGGCTCAATGTAATCGGCGATATTGTCATTGGCATGGAAACGTTTTTTATCCGCCACCAGCCGTTCGCGAATACGCTGCGATACCGGCACGTTCACGGCCTTGAATTCAGGTGTCAAATCAGATGACATGCGGGTTCCTTAAAATAGATACAAGATACAAAATACACAACAAGCTTCACTTTTGCGCCGCAGTCTGCTGTCAGGCAGACACCGGCAGATTCCCTACGGCGAATTAAGCATCAATATCGCAGTTTCATGCGATGCCCGGAGGCCGCATGACCGGCAACGGCAAACCTTCGGCACGTGCCAGCCGCTCCATCGCAAACTCCAGTATTTCACGCGCCTGGCCTGCGGCCAGCAACATATCCTGATGTAACAAGGCATCGTACGGATTACTTGCACCACACTGCGCACTGTAACGCTCAAAACTGCCGAGCATGAGTAAAATTTCCGACAGATGACGCGGACATTCGCATTCCACCTTATTACCTGCCGCCATCAGTTCAGTCAATGCCTGCTCATCCAGACGGCGCGGTCCCGGCACAGCCCCGGCACCCCGCGCAACCACTACCGCCGACGGGTGCGCCGCCAGCGCGGTTTCACACAATAAAACAATTTCTTCCAGATCAGGCGGAACCCGGGCCACCAGATACCCCTGGGAACGTAGCTGACGAATCGTTACACTGGCGCAAAAGCGATACAGCACCACTACCGCGGCCGCCCCGACAGCCTGTCGCGCCTCACCGATCTGCAACAAGGCCGACTCAGCCAGCTCCGACAGTTCGATCAACAACACATCGACCTGAACCCCGTTCAATGCCTGCGCCGCGCCATCCAGATTGTCACAAGTACGCAACACATCAAATGCCAGATTGCCGCGTCCGCCGGTCGCCATGCGCCGCACCAGCGCCGTCCCCACCAGAGCTACCCGCATCGGGTACGCCGGGGCGCTGACCTCCACCGCATGGGGCAACTCCAGCTGCGCCAGCTGAGCGAACGACAAAGCCGCCAGCGCGCCAATAGGGTGACCCTGGTCGACCAGTCTCTTGATCAGACCAAGACGACGCACCTGCTCGCCCGAATACAGGCGCTGTCCATGGGCAGAACGCTGCGGCGCGGAAACGCTGTAGCGTCGCTCCCACACGCGCAAAGTCTCCACCGACAAACCCGCCAGACGAGCCGCTACCCCGCTGCGATAAGCCCCGACCGCAAAGGCGTCGCTGCTATCGCCGGAGTCAGCATCTGTCACAAAAGAAGGAATTTCCGCCATATTGAACCGGGGTTAAGTAGTTGTTTTATTGCCATGAACCGGCATTGAACCGTTTATTCTATATTATATCGAGTCAGCACTAGACAATATTTGAATATAAGCCTAGATTCCCTAAGGTCTTTATTCAACCCACCACAGAAAGCCCACCATGCTTACTCGTCGCTCATTTTTAAACGCCCTCCCCGCCAGCGTCCTGGCACTGGGCATTGCCCGCAACGCCACCGCGCAAGCCGCCAAGCTGGCAGAAACCGATCCGACCGCCGTCGCCCTCGGTTACAAAGCCGACGCGACCAAAGTCGATATCAAGAAAGCCCCGGCCTACGTCAGCGGCCGCGTCTGTAGCGGTTGCCAGTTGTATCAAGGCAAAGCAGGCGAAGCGACCGGCCCCTGCGGCGCATTTGGCGGCAAGCTGGTCAGCGCCAAGGGCTGGTGTGTGGCGTGGGTGAAGAAAGCGTAATTTCAGGAAACATCTGATGCAGTAGTGCGGGCAGCAAATTCAGGGGGGAAGTGCCTCCCTGAATTGCTCCCGCGCCTCAGTGCTTATTAGTGCTTATTAGTGCTTATTAGTGCTTATTAGTGCTTATTAATGCTTAATATCGCTTTTTAAATTCATCAGCGGCTCATCAAGTAACAATGCAGACCGCCAGCCTTCCAACGGACAGACTGGGTCACCAGCACTTTTCACACCATTCCCACGCGCCCTGCAACCTCAAGACCCTCCGTCTCGCCATTCACTCCCATCCATTCCGAAATCATTCGGCACTTCTGAATGCGCTGCTCGGATCGCGGTAAGGCCCTAAAAATATACCGAGCATTTACCGGACAAGTCATTGCCCACAGATTGACGCTTTTTGGCAGATGCCTAGACTAGCAAGGATTCTTCTTTCACAGAATCCACCGCATGCTGCCCCCCATCAAAGACCTCGAACGCTGGATCTACAACCGCCAGCACAAACGCATCCTCACCCTCGATTTCCCCGATAACAACTGCCCCCAGAGCGGCCCCGAACGCTACCAGCGCGACGCGCTCTTTGTTCCCAATCGTCTCGACGCCGACGAAGGCCTTTCCCGCGATTTCACCTACACCGTCGAAGTCCTGTCCGACGATCCGCGCATTCCTCTGACTGAGGTGCTAGGCAAGCTGGTCACGCTCTCGCTCAAACGCAAAGACGGCAGCCTGCGTTACTTCAACGGCTACGTGTTCGAATTCGGCCTCGAGCGCTGCGAAGGTAACGTCGTGTTTTACCGCATGGTGTTGAAGCCGTGGATGGCTTTTCTTCGCCAGCGCAAGAACAACGCCGTGTTTTGTCACCAGACCCTCAACGATCAGGCGCTGGAAATCTTCCGTCACTACCCCTCCATCCGCTGTGACTACCGCTATGCGTTCCCGAGCGGCCACGCTTACCTCAAGCTCATGCACATGGGCTGTCAGTTCAACGAAACCGATGCCAATTATCTGCATCGCCGTTGGGAAGCGTTAGGTCTCAGTTATCGCTACGAACACACCGAGCGCGGCCACCAGCTCATGCTGTGTCACAACACCGCGCAGGAAGCGCAACCGATCGATGGACGCAATCCCGACATCCGTTTCCACAGCGAAGACAACGACGCCGAACAGCACGAGGCCATCCACACCTGGCGCCCGGGACGCACCATCTCTCACGGCAGCCGCACCACCACCGCCTACAATTTCAAAACCGCGCATCTGCCCAGCCATCAAGCCTGGGCCACGAGCCCCAATGCGCAAGGCAGGAACGTCCCCCAAATAGAAAGCCACGACTACGTCGGTGCCTACAGCTGCGAGCATAGTCAAAACGGCTACGGCGACACGCAGGCGCGTTATCGCATGGATGAAACCGACGCGCAGGCCAAACAGCACCCGATGGCCGGCAACAACCGCTACGTCGCCCCGGGTCGCTGGTTCCAGATGCGCAAACATCCGCGCCTGCGCGATCTGCTGGGCTTTGATGTCCGCGAAGAAAAACAACGCTTCCTCATCATCGACGTGCGTCACACCGTCACCAATAACTACCTGCAAGAAAACGAACCGGCCGACTACCGCAACACGCTCAACTGCATCCGCAAAAACATCGTCTGGCGACCCGGCCCCGGCTACAGCAGCAACGACACCCGCATCCACGGCACGCAGACCGCACTGGTGGTCGGCTACGAGCAAGGCGAAATCGCCACCGACAAATACGGCCGTCTGCGCGTGCAATTTCACTGGGACTTGCTCGGCAAGAAAACCCCGCTCAGCTCGGCCTGGGTGCGCATGGCCACACCGTGGGCCGGCAACATGCACGGCCTGCACACGCTGCCGCGACCCGGGCAGGAAGTCGTCGTCACCTGGCTCGATGGCAACCCCGACCATCCGCTCATTCTCGGCAGCGTGCATAACGGCTGCAACCCACCGCCCTGGAATTTGCCGAGCGAGAAAGCGTTAACGGGCCTGCGCAGCCGCGAACTGATTCCCGGAAAAAGCAACTTCGGGAGTGGGCGCAGCAACCACCTTATTCTCGACGACACGCTCGATCAAATTCAGGCGCAGCTCAAAAGCGATCACCAGAATAGTCAGCTTTCGCTGGGATTTATTACCCGCATCGAGGACAACTACGGAAGAAAGGAAGCGCGCGGAGAAGGCTGGGAATTGCGCACCGACGGATGGGGCGTCGCCCGCGCAGGAAAAGGCTTGCTGATCACCACCGAACCACGCCCGAACGCGGCGTCGTCGATCAAAGACATGGGCGAAACGGTGCAACGCCTCAATGCGCAGCGCGAACAGCATGTCGCGCTATCCGATCTGGCGCAGCAGCACGGCGCAAGGGATAGCGATAGTCAACACAGCGAGGTCTTGCGCGCGCTCAAAGAACAAAGCGATGCCATCCGGGGCGGCGTTGGCACGGAAGCCGGTTTCCCGGAACTGCGCGACCCGCATCTGGTGCTGTCCAGTGCCGCCGGAATTGCCACCACCACGCACGATTCCACCCACATCACGAGCGATCAGCACACGGTACTGACCACGGGCAAAGACCTGTCCATCGCCAATGGCGGCAATCTGTTCGCCAGCGTCCGGCAGGCCTTCCGGCTCTTCGTCCACAAGGCGGGAATGAAGATGGTGGCTGCCGCCGGCGATATCGACTTGCAGGCACTCTCGAACAGCATCAATTTGCTGGCCAAGCTGGAAATCACGCAAACCGCCAACCGCATCAGCATCACGGCCAAGGAAGAGGTCGTGATCAATGGCGGGGGAAGTTATGTCCGGCTCAACGCAGGCGGGATTGAACATGGCACGAATGGCGGGTTTGTGGCGCATGCGGCTTCGCATAGCCTTACCGGCCCCAAGAGTTTGGTCGCCGATATTCCACTGACCAAAGTAAGGCAAGAGGGGCCGCACGTCATTTCAGTGCTGGCGCATAGCGCGGCAGGTCTTGCGTTAAAAGACGCGATGGTGAACTTTTTTGATACTGACAAAGAACAAGACCATCAACTTGCGCATAAAGAGCTGGGAGGCGGAGGAGAGACATCGGAACTGGAAGCCGAACACAACCAACCATATCAGGCATTGGTCGGCTACGAAGGCTGGAATGCGCATTTCCACGAAGAAATGGTGGAAGACGATGAGGAAGAGGAATTCGATATCGGCCACGACACGCTGGAAGAACATCCCACCGACGGGCTGATCATTCCGAGAAACTTAGGATGAAGTCGGGACTAGCGGAATCAACGCTATTGCATGTGTCGCAAGGTAAATAGAAAGGAGATCGGAGTGCAGGAATACATCGTAAAAAAAGGCGACAGCCTGTGGAAAATTGCGAAGCGCTATCAAACCAGCGTAGAAGCCTTAGCGTTTGCCAATAAATTGAAGGGACGGCACATTCACGCCTTAAGAATCGGCCAGAAATTGCACCTTCCCGGCGAAACAGATCAGGATCCCGACACAATATTGAAAGTGAAATTCAAGGCACTGGATGCGACCGAATTCACTCCCAAAAAAGTGATGGTCGAACACGACGGGAAAAAAGAGACGCATATCCTGAGCAAGGACAAGCCGCTGATGCTCCAGATTGCCGACCATGCACAGGGCCTGAAAATCTGGATCGAAGACCTCAGCAAAAAAATGGTGCAAGTCATGGATCAAACCTTGCTCCCCATTGGTGAGCGGGTACTGTCTATCCAGTCCCGCAAAGTCAAAGTCCAGGGCAATCTCTTACCAAAAAAAGGGACGGCCAACACCAGCGCTGAAGCAGTGAAATCCCAGACCGCCAGCAAGGCCGACAAAACCGGCGGCAAGCTAGCGCAGGCACAAACGCGCATCGAAGACGGCAAACCGGTGCATGTCGTCGCCACCGTCCATACGGATAACAACCTGCTGCTGTGCCCGGGAAACGAGCCCTTCCGCGCCGATCTGATCGCCGCGGCCAAACACGGCCTGAGCCCCCAGGCGTTGGCGGCAATGATCGATGCGGAAGCACGTAAGAAAGATTCGTCTGGGGCTTGGGACGAACGCAGCAATGAACAATTTCCGAGCAGGCCGCAGGGACTGGCGCAGTTTTTTGTCCCCGCATGGAAAGCCGTCTTTAACAATACGGCCTCGCAGCTTTGCAAGGATTGCAAAGGCCTGACAGAAAAAGAGTTGCTGGAAAAAAGACTGGAAGCCAAATACGCCATCGATGCGGCCGCCGTCTATGCCAAAGCCAACCTGGAGCAATTTGAAAAATCGAGTCGGATTGCCGTATCCGGTTTGCCGCCGGACGAAAAAGCCAAAATTGCCTATCTCTTGCACCATGAAGGAGTCGGTGGATTGGCCCGTCTATTGTCGAAAGACAATCCCTACGACGCCAAGGAAGCCACCACACGCTTGAAAGGGCAATTAGGAAAAAGTGAGACCCGGACACAGGAGTACATCAAACAGTATGGTTCCGACCCCCTCGCGGCTTACAAGGGCTGGCTTTACACGCACACGGACACCCATATCAATGTCCGACATTTTATGGTCAAGGACATCGACAAATCCGCCAAACCCGTGCGGACTACAACAGAAATCATTGCCGATATATGCGCGCAACCCTTAATCCCCAAACCGGCACCACGCAAAGCCGTCGCGGCAAAGCATCCAGCACCAAGCGCGCCGGCGGTAAAAAAACCGGCTGTACCGCCTGCGCATTCCCCCGCCAAACCGACACCTGCCGCTGCGCCACAATCGGGACCTGGTGTCGCACCCTCGACAGAAGTATCGGCAACGGCACAAACGGAATCTGTGGCGGCAAGTCACAGCGACGATGAATCGAAATGGTTTGATCCGCTGGAGGTTTGTACGATTCGGGATCAAGCGCTCGCCGACCTAAAAGGAGGCTTATTTGGCATGACTAGAAAAAAAGGGAAAAGATTACATCAAGGTATTGATTTAGCCGCAGACACGGGAACGCCGATTATTGCGGTTGCCAATGGAACAATTACGATGTATCCAGGTATTAAAGGGGATACGAAAGATTATGGCGACAGACTCATTCTTCTAGTGAGCATTAATGATCTTCCACCAGACAAGGCAGGTTTAGTTAAAAAAATACATGAAACGAATGGGAATAAAGGAAATACAAAAGTAATAGGTTTTGCTTATGCACACTTAAGTGAATATGAATATGAGATTCCTAAAAATAAAAAATTTATTAAAGTTAATGCTGGAGATAAAATCGGAAAAACAGGAACAACTGGGGGCGCTTATAAAATGAAAACTATTAAGCAAGGAGGTCATTTACATTTTGAAGTTTTAATAGAGCCACCACTGATGCCAAAAGGATTAGCAAAGAGGGCAGATCCCTTACCATTTATTAGCCACTGCACAAATATAAATGAGGTAAAAAAATATGTTTAATATTATATATATAATTTTTATATATTTTTTTATATTTAATAATTCATTCTCACAAGAAAATAATGCGCCGAATTATATTGATAATTGCATATCAGATATTTGCAAAGAAATTCAGATAAATAATATTAAAATAGATGGGCATTTAAAATATATAAAAGAATCTGAATCTGACACCAGAAGCTTTAAAGATACTCGCATCTACTCTCTTGAAACTGAAAAAATAAAATTACTTATTCCACTTATAAAATCAATCGGATTAACCATTCAGTTTTATCCAGGAAAAGGATATTTTGAAATAAAAAAACCTGGATTTAAACAAGTATTTGATTTTGGCAATACTTACTCCCAAGAAAAAGATTATTGCCGGAAATATTACATTCGCGTTATTGATGCATCATCTTCACACATGGTACTTGAAAAATATTGCACCCCATTTGAAATAATGAAAGGAATATACGAGCAAAATGTATCTTATATTCTGTATGACATGAATTTTGCAGAGATGAAAATAATATATTTATATACAACATATGACGATATAAAATATCCGTTTATTGCAAACGATCCAAATATTATAAAAATAAAAAATGGATACAAACTAAGCTGGAGCTTCAAAACAAAAAAAGATGAATTTAGATGGGATATAAATAAAAAATATCTAAGAAAAATTAATATCAATAAAAAACAATTTTTAGGATGCGATCCCACGAATAAAATAGTTGATGCAAATTATGAAGGTGTTTTGTGCTCCTTTGGAACATTCAATTTAGTATATAAAAGCAATTAATTTGAATGGATTTTTAGAATTCGATCCAGCAAAATCAAAGTCCAAGACAATCTCCTAAAAAAAGGAACAACTACCGTCCGCACTAAAACTGATGAAATCCTATATTGTCAGCAAAACCGGCGGCAAGCTAGCGCAGGCACAAACGCGCATCGAAGACGGCAAACCGGTGCATGTCGTCGCCACCGTCCATACGGATAACAACCTGCTGCTGTGCCCGGGAAACGAGCCCTTCCGCGCCGATCTGATCGCCGCGGCCAAACACGGCCTGAGCCCCCAGGCGTTGGCGGCAATGATCGATGCGGAAGCGCGTAAGAAAGATTCGTCTGGGGCTTGGGACGAACGCAGCAATGAACAATTTCCGAGCAGGCCGCAGGGACTGGCGCAGTTTTTTGTCCCCGCATGGAAAGCCGTCTTTAACAATACGGCCTCGCAGCTTTGCAAGGATTGCAAAGGCCTAACAGAAAAAGAGTTGCTGGAAAAAAGACTGGAAGCCAAATACGCCATCGATGCGGCCGCCGTCTATGCCAAAGCCAACCTGGAGCAATTTGAAAAATCGAGTCGGATTGCCGTTTCCGGTTTGCCGCCGGACGAAAAAGCCAAAATTGCCTATCTCTTGCACCATGAAGGAGTCGGTGGATTGGCCCGTCTATTGTCGAAAGACAATCCCTACGACGCCAAGGAAGCCACCACGCGCTTGAAAGGGCAATTAGGCAAAAGTGAAACCCGGACACAGGAGTACATCAAACAGTATGGTTCCGACCCCCTCGCGGCTTACAAGGGCTGGCTTTACACGCACACGGACACCCATATCAATGTCCGGCATTTTATGGTCAAGGACATCGACAAATCCGCCAAACCCGTGCGGACTACAGCAGAAATCATTGCCGATATATGCGTGCAACCCTTAATCCCCAAACCGGCACCACGCAAAGCCGTCGCGGCAAAGCATCCAGCACCAAGCGCGCCGGCGGTAAAAAAACCGGCTGTACCGCCTGCGCATTCCCCCGCCAAACCGTCTGCACCCGTTGCACCAAAAACTGAATCAAACGATTCGCCCTCGAAAGCAATGCCAGCAACGCCACAAACGGAATCTGTGGCGGCAAGTCACAGCGACGATGAATCTAAGTGGTTTGATCCGCTGGAGGTTTGTACGCTTCGGGTGCACCACCTCAGGAGCATCAAGGGAGCGTTATTTGGCATGACGAGAAAAGATGGAAAAAAAGCGCATCAAGGTATTGATTTGGCGGCAGATACGGGAACGCCGATTATTGCAGTTGCTAATGGAATAATCAGGATGTATCCAGATGCTCCAGATGTAGATTATGGAAATAGACTTGTTCTTCAAGTAAAAATAGATGACCTTCCATCCGACAAAGCTGCATTGGTAAAAAAAATACATAAAGAAAATGGCAATAAAGGAGACACAAAAATAATAGGTTTTGCGTATTCGCATTTAAGTGAATATGAATATCCTCCGCGTAAAGATGGGCAACCTATAACGGTTTATGCCGGGGAGAAAATCGGAAAAACAGGAACGACAGGAAATGCTAATGGGATGAAAACCATTGCTCAAGGAGGACATTTACATTTTGAAGTACGAATAAATCCAATTAGATTTATAACCGGACTAGAAAATAGGGCAGATCCCCTACCATTTATTAATAACTGCACAAATATTAAAGAGGTTAAAAAAGCGTGAAAAAAATTATATTAACGATATCCTTATATTTTTTAACTTTGAATTCTTCCTTCTCACAAATTAGAATTAATAATGAAGCATCAGAAAATGCGCTATACAATATAAAATATATAAGAGATTCTGAATCTGATACAAATAGCTTTAAAGAAGTAAGGATATACTCCCTTGAAAAAGATAAAAATAAATTGATTATCCCACTAATAAAATCTATTGGATTAATAATTCAATATTACCCAGGAAAAGGACACTTAGAAATAAAAAAACCCGGCTTCAGACAAGTATTCGATTTTGGCGAAACTTATGCGCCTGAAAAAAACTATTGTCGTGAATATTACATTCGAGTTATTGACGCATCATCTTCCCACATGGTGTTAGAAAAATATTGCACTCCCTTTGAAATAATGAAAAATATTTATGAGCAAGATGTACATTACATATTGTACGATATGGAATCAGCAGAAATGAAAATAATATATATTGACATCGCCAATGATAAAGATACTAAATATCCATTTATTAAAAAAGATCCAGAAATAAAAAAAATTAATAATGGATATAATTTAGATTGGATATTCACAACGAAAACAGATCAATACAATTGGGACGTAAATATTAAATATATAAAGAAATTTAATAAAGAAAAAAAAGCATATTTGCTCTGTAGTTCCAAACAAAAAGTAGGCAATGTATATGATAAGGGCGACTTATGTTCTTTTGGATTTTATGATCTAATATATAAAAATAATTAACCAAACAAAATAAATTTTTAAATTATAAATTTTTATAAATAAATATTTATTGATGATTAAATCTCAAGCAATGAACGTCCATTGCAACCTATTTTCTAAAAAAAATGGCGGCAAGCTAGCGCAGGTACAAACCAGCATCGAAGGCAAAAAATTATGACTAAAATTACACGCATATTGTTTTTTTATTTATTTTTATTTAATAATTCATTTTCACAAACCAATAATAAATTAATTTCAAAGAAAATCGATTGCACAGAAAATTATTGCAAACCAACGCCCGAAAAAAATATCAAAATAGATGGGAATTTAAAATACATAAAAGAATCTGAGTCGGACACAAATAGCTTTAAAGATGCTCATATTTATTCCCTTGAAACTGATAAAAATAAGCTCATCATCCCAATTATAAAAAATATTGGATTAACTATTCAGTTTTATCCGGGGAAAGGACATTTAGAAATAAGAAAACCAGGATTTAAACAAATATTTGATTTTGGCGATACTTACTCCCCTGAAAAAGATTATTGCCGGGAATATTACATTCGCATCATTGATGCCTCATCCACACACATGGTGCTAGAGAAATATTGCATCCCATTTCAAGCAATGAAAAGCAGAATGGAGAGCAATATAGATTATATATTGTACGATATGGAGTCGGCAGAAATGCGGATCATACTAACAGATGGCGGAAATGAAACCATGAAATATCCATTAATTAAAAATGATCCGAAAATCAAAAAAATTAAAAACGGATATATCCTGAATTGGAATGTAGATAGCGATCATATCTCATATGAATACAATATTAATCTCAAGTTTACAAGAAAAATAGATAAAGATAAAAACCCCTACTTAGATTGCAAATCCACAGATAAAGTAGTTGACGGGAATTTTGAAGGTTTTTTATGCTCAGTAAGGACTTATGACGTTATTTATAACAGCAATAAAATATTACAATAAAATTAATTTAATTATATTTAATTTATTAATAAATATTTAACAACTATTTAAATATTAATCCAAAAAATAAAAGTCCATGATAATCTCTTGTCCCCATAAAAACGGCCAACGCCCGCGATTAAACAGTGAAAACCCAGATCGCCAGCAAGGCCGACAAAACCGGCGGCAAGCTAGCGCAGGTACAAACGCGGATCGAAGACGGCAAACCTGTGCATGTCGTCACCACTGTTCACACGGATAACAACCTGATGCTGCATCCCGAAAACGAAGCATTCCACGTCCATCTGACAAATTGGAAAAATAGGAACAACTGGAGGTAAGAATGAAATGGAAACCTTCACTCACGAAAGGTATTTTCCTTTTGAAATATTGGATAGCCCCAATAAAACACCAACAGGATTAAAAAATAGGGTCCATCCTTTCCTATTTATTAACAACTGTACAAATATCAATAAGGTAAAAAAGTATGACTAAAATCACATGTATATTGTTTTTTTATTTATTTTTATTCAATAATTCATTTTCACAAACCAATAATAAATTACCTTCAAAAGAAATCGATTGCACAGGAAGTTATTGCAAACTAACACCCAAAAAAAATATAAAAATAGATGGCAATTTAAAATACATAAAAGAATCTGAATCAGATACCAATAGCTTTAAAGATGCCCGAATTTATTCGCTTGAAACTGACAAAAGCAAGCTATTTATTCCCCTTTTAAAATCTACAGGCTTAACCATGCAGTTTTATCCAGGAAAAGGAGATTTAGAAATAAAGAGCCCAGAATTTAAGGAAATTTTTAATTTTGGGGCTACTTATTCACCTGAAAAAGATTACTGTCGCGAATACTATATTCGCGTTATTGATGTCTCATCTTCGCACATGGTATTGGAAAAATATTGCGCCCCTTTTGAAATAACAAAAGCCACAATAGAAAGTACGACAGATTATATTTTGTACGATATTAAGTCGGCGGAAATGAGAATCATACTTACAGTAAATGGAAATGAAGCTACAAAATATCCAATCATTAAAAATGACCCAAAAATTATAAAAGTTCCAGATGGATATACACTGAATTGGAGTTTAAAAAGCGATAATATTGAATTGAATTATGATATTAATCTTAAGTACATTATTAAATATGATGAATATGAAAAACCTCATTTAGTATGCAAATCTACAGACAAAGTAGTCGACAAAAACTTTGAGCGTTTTTTATGCAAGAAAAGAACTATTTATTTGGCATATAGCAGCTATGGAATAAGACCATAAAAAGATTTATTTTTTATTCATTCAATGAATATTTAAAAAATAATTTGCACAAAATAAAAGTCCATGACAAGCCATTACCAAAAAAAGGAACGGCCCACAGCCACGCTGAAGCGGTGAAATCACATGCCGCCAGCTAGGCCGACAAAACGGGCGGTATGTTGGCGCAGCCACAAGCGCGTATCGAAGACGGCAAACCGGCGCATGTTGTTGCCACCGTCTATCCGGTAAATATCTCGACGCTTTGCGCAGAAAGCAAAATCTTTCATACCGATCTAATTTCGGAGTTATCAGAAAAATTAGCAGCTACACCAATAGCGAATGAAAGAAAAAATTCCGGGCAGCGACAGGATGCGAAATGAAGAAATTCACAATCCCGCTTAATGCCGCCCCTCAAACCCAACAATCCGATTGCTACACGAACCTATCCCCGCGCCGTCCACCTCGCTGCACGGCGTTATCCGCTCTGGCGTCGGGGACGGTATCCCCTCCTCGCTGATATCAGCACCCCGCGTATCCCATCCGACCACGCCCTTTGCAGTCAACTCAAGACGTGCAATCCAGCCGTGGGTTTGCGGGTCGTTGTCCAGCGAGTCGATCACAAAATTGCCCAGGCTGTAGATGATGGGTTTGCCCTGATAGATTTCCACTTCCTGCGTCACATGCGGATGCGCGCCAATCACCGCGCTGGCACCCGCCTCGATCATGCGATGCGCTAAATCGCGCTGACGCGAATTGGAATGCGGCTCATTTTCCCAGCCCCAGTGCATGAAGGGAATCACGATATCGGCATGGTAGTGCTGGCGCGCCCGGCGAATATCGGCGACCACTTGCTCTTGTTCGCTCCAGGCCACTCCCGCTTCATTCGCATCTGCCTCAAAACTGCGCGGCATGAATTCGTCGTAACCGAGCAGTGCGATTTTTATGCCCTTGCGCTCCAGAATCAGCGGCGTATGCGCTTCCCGCAAGTCATGTCCGCCGCCAAAATGCGGCACGCCTTGTCGATCAAGATGGCCGAGCATTTCTACAAACGCGGCTTTGCCGAAATCCCCCGAGTGGTTATTGGCAATCGTGACGGCGTCGAAATAGCGGCGCAAAACTGGCAGCGTGTGCGGATCGGCGCGGAAGGTGAAAATTTTCGCGCTGGGCTTGCCGCTGGTGGCCACCACGCATTCCAGGTTGGCGATACGGATATCGGTACTGCCGAGTATCCCGGCGACACTGGCGAACGGATCTTTGCCTTCCGCAATCCATTTTCCGGGCGCGCCGTCCAGCACGATATCGCCGGCAAACAAAATACTGACAGTCTCAGGCTTTGTCTGTGCGTGACTGCTGCGGCTAACAACGCTCAGAGCAGCAATTAAAGCGAGCAAGCAAAGGAAATTCCACTGTAATGTCGGGCGGAGATGGCGCATCTTATTCATCTTTCAGATTGCAGCGATACTGTAATTCACGTTCCAGCGGCCCCGCGTACAGCATCGTTTGCGGGCCAAGAGACTGGGCGGTTTTACTCAGGAGAAAGGGCGGTTCGAAACGCACTTCCTGAATCGGCAGATCGCCATGATCGGTTTGGAAGTAAGCGTACAGCTTGATGTAATCGATCTGTCCAGCGCCGCCTATCATGACCGCCTTGAACCTGAAGCGCCCGCCGATATCAACGCTCGCAATGGCGTAGGGATCGTTACGAATGCCGGTTTGTATCGTCTGCGTCGCTCCGGCATAAGTGACATCGCAGCTCAGCAAAGCGGCGGCATCAACGGACGGTGCGGCCAACAGCACGATACTGGCGCAGAGCAAACCGGCGGCCTTTACGCTGAGTTGTAGTAGTCGCGATTGCTTTTTCACATGCATATTAAGGGCAGATATCTGAAGTGGTTTTGCTTTTTCCTGCCCGCTCAATACGGTCTTATCCGCCGTAATGTTTGGTGCGATCAGGGACAGCTGCGCTGTGAGAACAACGCGGACTTCGATCTTATACTGCACTTTACCCGGCTGTGGCGCATGGGCTTGCCTGAATATTTTTTTCCGCATGCGAATCCATCAGCGCCAAGCCTGACGAATTCGCATCAGAAACATCCTGCCATTTTATTTTTTCAGGCGCATTTGTGCGGTTCTGTGTTTGTGTGCGTTTGTGTGCGTTTATGTGGGTTTGGCCTCTACACATCCGATTGAGAATTTCCCAAGCCCCCAGCAAACTGCTTAAAACGTTTCCCATTCGCCGTCATTATTAATGGGGAGCTTTTTGATCTCTTTCGATACCGCTTTGGCTGAAATGATACGTGGCGCCATATTGACTACCGACGTCGGCCTCGACGGTGTAACGCGTTTAGCGATCGGCGTGCGTTGATAGGATGGGACCGTAACCGTAACCGACCGCTGCACCGGTGCTGCCGACTGCACCCCTCCGATGATCTTGAACTGACTCATTTCCTCCAACAGCACATGCGCCTGATCACGCATGCTCTCGGCTGCGGCCGAGGCTTCTTCAACCAGCGCTGAGTTTTGCTGGGTCATTTCATCCATTTGGGCAATGGCGATATTGATTTGCTCAATACCGTTACTTTGCTCCTGACTCGCCGCGGTGATCTCCCCCATGATATCGGCCACCCGCTGGACACTGGTGACGACCTCATCCATCGTCCGCCCGGCTTCATCGACCAGATGACTGCCCTGTTCCACTTTACCGACCGAATCGTCGATCAATAATTTGATTTCCTTGGCGGCCGAGGCCGAGCGCTGGGCCAATGAACGCACTTCACTGGCGACCACCGCAAAGCCACGTCCCTGCTCGCCCGCACGCGCCGCTTCGACCGCCGCGTTCAAAGCCAGAATATTGGTTTGAAAGGCAATGCTGTCGATGACGCCGATGATATCGACGATCTTGCTCGAACTGGTTTTGATCGAACCCATCGTCTCAACCACCTGTTTGACGACGTTACCGCCCTTGATTGCCACACCACTGGCCGACACCACCAGTTGATTGGCCTGGCGCGCATTGTCCGCATTTTGCTTAACGGTGCTGGTCAGTTCTTCCATCGTGCTAGCCGTTTCTTCCAGGGCCGACGCTTGCGTTTCGGTGCGACGCGACAGATCGGCATTGCCGACGGCAATCTGCTGCGCGGCCACCGAGATGGTTCCGGTCGAAGTACGCACGCCACCCACTAATGTCGAGAGGCTGCTGCTCATCTGGTGCAGCGCTTCCAGTAATTGCCCGGTTTCGTCACGACGGCTATTGTCAATCCGGGACGTCAAATCGCCAGCAGCGACTTGCTTTGCGGCTTCAACCGCACGCTCTAGCGGAATCGTGATTGAGCGACTCAGCAACCACCAGCAGCTTAGGCCAAAGGCAAGCATGACCCCGCCCAATGCCAGCATCAGATTACGGCTGGCGATATTGATGTCCACGATCCCTGCAGTGGCCACATCGATCTGACGCCGTTCTTCGGTCCCCAGCTCTGCGATGGCGGTGACAAAGGTTTTCGATAAGGGGACAAATTTCTGATCGAGCAGCACATTGGCCGCTTCGAGATTGCCCGCCCGTTTCAGCACCATGATTTCTTCGCGACTGGCTAAATACAGCTTGCGAATATCGGCGATCTTGTTGATCAAGGCCTTTTCCTGCTCGGTATGCATGTAGCCTTCAACGGCCTTTTGCAATTCATTGGACGATTGCGCCCCCTCCTTCGCATCTTCAGCGAAAAACGATTCCAGCGACGGGTCGCTGCTCTTGATGATGGCCTGGGTCCGGCGCACTGCCGAATGGATATAGCGATTCCATTCGCTAATCAACCGTTCCGCTGCCAGCGGTTGATGCAGCAACACGCCCGCAGCAGTCGCGACGGTATTGAGGCGGTTAATACTGACGACGATCGTAATCAGCGAAAAAAACAGGATGCCTGCAAACCCCAGGCCGAGCCTGCGCCCGATACCCAGATTACCGAAAAATGTGAACATGATTTTGGATGAATAGAATTGAGATGCGGAAAAACTCCGGCATGAGTCGCTGGCAGCTTTCCCATTGAAAAGGCCAGAACGAGCGGACAAACGGGGTCACATTATTTGAGGCGGGTTTTGTAAATAGCGCAGATGGTTATCTTAACTATGATAAGCATCTCTTTTAGGATGTTTGGGCATGTTAACCGCAGTCTCTGTGGATTTGCCGAGGCTACGGACGGGCGTCCTTGAAGTAATTTGTAATTACTAATGTACGCATATTACAAGAGTAAGGAGAGTTGCCCTAGGGAAAAATTCAGCAACAGAGCATCCGTCGCCTCTTCAGGCAGGCCAAAGGGCGTTCAAAATCTATCGCAATACACTCTGCTGACATCGGGCGCCCCTGTAAAGCAGGGCGCGTGGGACCGAGATGCTCGCCGTCACAATCCATTACGGCAAATGACGGCGAGCCTGTCAGCGCGTTACGCGCCGTTGCGTCGCCGCATCAAACCAATGCAAACGATTCGCCTCGGCACTCAGATGCAGCCGCTGTCCGGCCTGCATGGTGTCGGAAGTCGTGCGCACCACGATGCGCTGATCGCCTGTGCGACCAGGGCACATGCCATGCACCAGATATTCCGCACCGAGCGATTCCACCAACTGCACCTGAAACGGAATGCCGTCGGCCGCAGGGGTGAGATGCTCAGGCCGTATGCCCAGCAGATACGTTTGTGCAGCCTCACTGCCCATGCCTCCCACACTGCCAACTGATGCTGGCAAACGGAATGAGACACTGTCGGACAGCGCAAACACCGCACCCTCTTGCGTCAGCAGTCCATCCAGAATATTCATCGGCGGCGATCCCATAAAACCGGCAACAAACGTCGTCGCAGGGGTTTCATAGACTTCTTTAGGGGTGCCGATTTGTTCAGCCACGCCGCCGTTCATGACGATCATGCGCTGCGCCAGCGTCATCGCTTCCACCTGATCGTGCGTCACATACAAACTGGTGGTGCCAAGTCGGGCGTGCAGTTGCTTGATTTCCAGCCGCATCTGCACCCGCAGTTTGGCGTCCAGATTCGAGAGTGGCTCGTCGAACAGAAAGACTTTTGGTTCCCGCACAATGGCGCGGCCCATGGCGACGCGTTGGCGCTGACCGCCGGACAACTGTCCCGGCCGCCGTTCCAGCAACGCGCCCAGTTCCAGAATGACCGCGGCAGCATCGACCCGCTGCCGGATCTCATCCTTCGACATGCCGCGAATGCGCAGGCCATAAGCCATGTTGTCGAACACATTCATGTGCGGATACAAGGCGTAGTTCTGGAACACCATCGCGATATCGCGCTCGGCCGGTTCCTTGTCGTTGACGACCGCGTCGTCGATCAGAATTTCCCCACCGCTGATTTCTTCCAGACCCGCCACCATCCGCAACAAGGTCGATTTGCCGCAGCCCGAGGGGCCGACGATGACCACAAATTCACCGTCTTTAACCTGCACATTGACGCCGTGGATCGCTTTCGCGCCTGCGTAATTTTTTTCTACATTCCTGAGTTCGACTGTTGCCATTCCATCTCCGCCTGTCCGGCTTGCGCCGCTTCGTGTTGTCCGATGTTATCTGTGGTTGTCTGTGGTTGCCTGTGGTTGCCTGATGCTGCTTACTTTTCCGCGTCCACCAGCCCTTTGACGAACCATTTCTGCATCAGCAAAATCACCAGCGCCGGCGGCAGCATCGCCAGCATGGTGGTCGCCATGATCAGATTCCATTCATTGAGCGCGTCGCCGCCGCCGATCATGTGCTTGATGCCGATCACGACCGGGTACATGTTTTCATTGGTCGTCACCAGCAGCGGCCACAGGTATTGGTTCCAGCCGTAGATGAACTGAATCACAAACAGCGCCGCGATACTGGTGGCAGACAGTGGCAGCAGGATGTCGAAGAAAAACCGCATCGGGCCAGCGCCATCGATGCGCGCCGCTTCCGCCAG